>JAAYNY010000155.1 GCA_012520635.1 Clostridiales bacterium
CATTTAATGCTTCTTTTATCAGCTCCTCATCTTCCGTATCTATTAAGATTAAGACCGCCTGATTATAATGGTTTGGTACTGCCAAATTTAAGGCGGCAAATTCTTTAAGCATTGGTGTATCATCAATTATTCCTGTGACTTCCCCTTGGTAATAAGGGTTTTCCTTGGCCAAAACCACAGCATCTGCAATATTTGCTATAGTGCTTTTTTCAAGAAGTGATCTTATAGATATTTCGTATCCTATATCCCGCAATTTTGATACAACCTTGATAGCTTTAATAGAGTCACCACCTAATTCTAAGAAGCTATCCTGAATTCCTATTTGCTTTACTCCAAGGACTTCTTCAAAAATACCACATAAGTCCTTTTCAATGTCATTAGCAGGTGCAACATACTCTGTCTCCCTCTGCACCTCAATATAGGGAAGGGCTTTTTTATTAACTTTACCATTACTATTTAAGGGAATATAATCTATCTGCATCATATAGGCCGGTATCATATATTCTGGCAAATAAGTTCGTAATTGGTCTCTTATACTCTTCATATTTAGGTCAGTTTCCCCTTTTAGATAGGCACAGATTGACATTTCACCAGTGGCTTCGGATCTGGTTATAACAGCAACATCCTCAACATGATTAATATTACGAAGAGCACTTTCGATTTCTCCTAACTCAACTCTTTGTCCATGAATTTTTACTTGTTCATCCACACGGCCAAGGTATTCCAAGTTACCATCAGGCAACCACTTGACCAAATCTCCAGAACGATATAGCTTACCTTCTCCATATGGATTATCAATAAATCGCTCCTCAGTAAGCTCCGGGTTATTCAAATATCCCCTTGCTACTCCCACACCACCGATACACAGTTCTCCAATCATATCTATACCGCATAGATCATCACCTCGCAGTACATAAGCACTTGTGTTGTCTATTGGTTTACCAATTGGTATATTTCCCTCTTCTTCTCCTGTACAGTTATAATAAGTAGAATCTATACTTACTTCCGTAGGTCCATATAGATTTGCCAGTTGACATCCATCCCATGGTAAGGCTTTATTAAATAAGGATATTAGATCATCCGTAAGTGCTTCTCCCGATGATACCACTAAACGCAAGGAGCTTAAATAATAGGAGCTTAACTGCTTTTTCTCCGTATATCTCAATAGTTCTTTTAATACAGTTGGAACAAATAGCATATGGGTTACATGGTAATCCTTAATAGCTTCAGCCATCTGGTCAACCTCAAGTTCTCCTCCTGGTTTAAGAATAGCCAATCTTGCACCTACACAGCTACTCCATAATACCTCGTATACAGAATCATCAAATGTATAAGTAGTTTTTTGCAAAATGGTATCATTCTCATACATTGGGTACATTTTCTGCATCCATTCAATTCGATTCACTAATCCTGTATGGGTACTCAATACTCCTTTGGGATTTCCTGTTGTTCCAGATGTATACATAATATGTACTAAATTCTGAGGAGAAATATCTAATCCTATATCCCCCCTGTCTCCTGTATACAAATCCTCATCAAAAATATTGATAATCTCCAAATCCAGACCCTTTGGCACTTCCATATTCCCAAGAAGAACCACCTTAGGTTTACTATCCTCTAGCATATGGCGAATACGTTCCTCAGGATAGCGAGGATCTACAGGCATATATACTCCTCCAGCCTTTAATATGCCATGTATGCAGATAATAGTCTCTATACTTCTCTCAGCCATTAGGCATACAGTATCTTCTATGCAAACTCCTGCTCTAATTAATCTACCTGCAACCTGATTGGCTTTTTCATTAAGTTCAGAATAAGTAAGCTCCCTACCATCAAATATAAGAGCTATCCTATCAGGAGTTTTTCTCACCTGAGCTTCAAATAAATCTACTATAGTTTTATCCTTAGAATAAGTTGCTGCAGTGTTATTAAATTGAGATATGACCATATCATACTCATTGTCAGTAAGAATATTTATATCAGATAGTCTCTGATTTGAATTTTCTATTAATTGCTTTAAAACAAGCAGATATCTTTCAAGCAATAAGTTTATACTTTCTTCATGGAATATGTCTTTGCGATAGCTAAAATCAATTTCAATTCCATTATTCTTCTCCTGAAGATCAAAGGATATATCAAACTCCTTGGTATCCGGCACATACTCAACTGCCATAAGCTCAACACCATTAATCTCTGGCATCCTTGTTTCAGCATTTTCATATCCGAACATAACATTAAAGGAGCCTTCTCCTGCTGTATTAAGCTCATTTACTAATAGATTAAAAGGATAATTAATATGTTCATATGAAGATATACAAGTAATCTTAAATTTCTGTAGATAATCCTTAAGTAACTGATCTTTTGAATACTCACTATTAATAACAAGGGTATTGGTAAACATACCAATATTCTCTTCAAAACCTCCATCAAATCTACTTGAAACCGGAGTGGTTACAGCTATGGATTTTTCTCCAGATATTTTATGTAACATAATATTAAGGGCAGCAAAAAGTATCATATATAGAGATACACTGTTTTGCTTGGCCGTTTCCTTTAGAGCTTCTAACATCTCAGGACTAATAAATTCATAGATATTACTTCCCTCGTATGAAGCATTTTCTCTCTTATATGAGTTATATGGTAATGGAATAGAACAGACACAATCAGCTAGCTTGTCCATAAAAGACTTACGATCTTTAGCAAGCTGGTCTGATTCCAAATAATTTTTCTCCCAATCTACAAAATCCTCATACTGTAATTTCACCTCTGAAAGCTCAATATTATTGCAGTAATCAGCTATTTCATTTATCAGAATTCCCATGGAAATGCCATCTGCAATTGTATGATGAGCATGAAATACCAGTACCTTTTTATCGTCAAAGGTATGTAATAGTAATACCTCTAATAAAGGAGCCTGGGATAAATCGAACTTCATTATGCTATCATTTATTAATGTATTTATATCTTTCCTATCCTGATCAAAGTATTCTTTAATTTTAATCTCTGCAGTGGGATGGATCTTTTGAATAAATTCTCCATTCTCTAAGTGGAGGCTTGTCCTTAGGCTTTCATGACGGTTAATACTATGGTTTATCCCATCCTCCAACATCTTTATATCAATATCACCCATAACTATGGCTGCACCTACCAGATCAAAAGGATCTGATTCTTCTATAAGAATATGAGAATAAAGCCTTTGCTGAATTAAGGACATGGGTATTGTTTTTACAACTTGTCTGCTAGTGCCATTAGTTGAAAAATATCCTGCACTTTTCATTTCCATTGCAGTCTCTGTTACAGCATTATATATTTTCTCAATATCCTCCTGTGTATGTTCTGTTGAAAGGAAAAAGTTTCTCCCTTCCCATACATAGATACCCTTTTTTAATAGGCCATAATAGAATATCTCAAGGTTTGGAGTGATAGTAAATCGAAACAAAGATCCAAAGGTATTCATACTTAAGTTGATATCATTTTGCTTAAAGAACAAATTGATTCGCCTTGCTAGCTCCCTTGTTTTCATGTTCAAATCCTGATACAAGGTATCTTTGTTCTCTTTAATATAATCTAGTACAGCATTTGACGCTATCATGGTAAGATGATTATGACAGAATGTTCCTCCTACAAATGTTCTCTTGTCATCATTTGGTGGAAGTGAATCATCTCCATAATTCCACAGACCGCCATCAATACTATCAAGAAACTGAGATTTACCTGCAACAACACCAATAGGCATACCACCACCAATAACCTTACCATAGGTTACGATGTCTGCTTCTACACCAAAGAATTCCTGTGCCCCTCCAGGTCCAATACGAAATCCTGTAATAACCTCATCAAATATCAAGGCAACATTGTGCTCCTTAGTAACTTCTCTTAATTTATGTAGAAATTCTTTTGGCTGAAGATCTGGACGACGACTTTGAACCGTCTCAGTCAAAACTGCTGCAATCTCATCTCCATGTTCTTCTATATATTTAAGTGAATCCTCACTATCATATTCAAGTAAAATCAAATCCTTAACTGTGTTTGATGTAATTCCAGGAGCCATGGGTTTGGTTGCCACCTCTTCTCCTGAAAATATGGGTATACCTAATAACCCATCATGATTACCATGATAGGAACCTGTAAAGCAAACCACCTTGTCCTTACCAGTTACTGCTCTTGCTATTCTTACAGCAACCATATTAGCTTCTGTTCCAGTGTTACAAAAATATACCCGCTCTACTCCAGTTAAGTCAGCAATCTTCTCAGCAACTTCTCCAGGCAAAATCTCTAGGGGGCCTAATTGAACTCCATCACCTTCCAGAGCTTTTTGTAGTGCTTCTTTGATAAATTCTGGATTATTACCAAATAGATTAACTCCAAATCCCATGGTCATATCAATAAATTCATTGCCATCCAGATCAATAAGCTTAGAACCTTTGCCCTTTTGTGCATAAATCGGATAAATCAACTCTTTGATGCTCGGACGAAATCCAGTGATATTTCTCCATTCAGCATGAACCTTTCTATAATTAGAGGTTGCTTCTTTAGAGCCCTTTGTTATACGATTATATTCCCTTTGAACTTCTTTATTATAGCCATTTTGTAGATTGATATGAGCTGATTGCTCTTGCAGGTCTATTTTTTTATAAGGTACAAAATAATTACTTGATTGCTTTGTAGAATTTGATTGCTTTGTAGAACTTATAACTTTATTTTCTTCAGCTTTCACATTATCTGGCTCAAAAGATATATATGATCCGTCTTTCTCTTTCTTAACTAAATCCTTCAGAATTGTATTTTGTTCTTGTATGACAGCCAGTTGATTATCGAATAATTCTTTAATTATATTAAAATCTGTTGAAGTTCTTGTCTTTATCTCTTCTGGAACACTTATATATTTTGTATCATCTTTTATCTCATCTAACACATCATCTATTAAAGGTATTGAACTTGGGGTTTCATCTGTCATATTTAATGTTGTATCATCTATATTTTCCGATATATAAGCCGCTAGTTTCTCTAATGTATTAAGAGAAGTAACAAGTAAATCCAAGGTAATATCTATCTGATATTTTGAATTAATCTGTTTTCCAAGAGCCATAAGCAGCATGGAATCAAAGCCAAATGCAAATAGCTCTACGTCAGACAAGATATCCTCTTCATCAATTCCAGTTATCATAGAAGTCGCTTCAATAATTTCACTTAATATTCTATTATAATTTTCTGTTTTATCTTTAGTTTTATCCATATCAACCAATACCCCCAATACTTCATCTGTTTTAGTACTCTAATTCCTTCCACATAATCCTTTTCCTAAACTGTGTAGCTGGCAACTCTACTATCTCATTCTTATACTCAGAATTAAACTTTCTCCAGTCAATTTCTACACCATGCAAATACAGGCTTTTAAGAGAGTCCAGTAATTGATCATAGGGCTCTCTACCCTTACGAAGAGTTGGCACCAATACACCCACATTGGATGAGATACATTGATTAATTAATCCACATAAGGTAGCTGTACCACCAATTTCAATAAACACCCTTGCTCCTGCTTTCCAGGCAGTCTCTACAGAAGCTTGAAACTGAATAGTTTTTGATAATTGTTCTGCCCAATATTTTTTTGTAGCTAATAAATCTTCTTGTTCGAACTTACCGGTTACACTTGATATCATTTTTGTTTGTAATCTTTGAAAATCAAAATCCGGGAAGTCTTTTTCATATTTTTGCTCATAAGTTCTTAATACAGTGGAATGATAGGGCCTATTTATATGTAAATCATTTATAAAGACTCTTTCTTTTTCTTGAAGTAATCTTAAAAATGATTCCACCGCTTCTTTCTTACCTGATATAGTTTTATTATTAGGTGCATTTATGGCTGCAATGGATACATCTTGACAATTATGTTGCTTAAGAAGCTCTTGTAGCACTTTTTCATCAGCAAGTACTCCTACCATTTTACCCTCTAAGTCAATTTTCTCCATTAGTCTAGCCCGTGCAACTATCATATCTACTGCATTATTCAAACTTACCAAGCCACTACAACATGCAGCAGCATATTCTCCTATACTATGACCAAGTACCATATCCGGATAAATCCCAATCATATTCCAAAGCTTACTTAATGCATATTCAATAGAGAATATAACTGGTTGGGAATAAATAGGTTGCAGGAGCCTATCCTCAGAATATTCATATATAGCGTCCTTTATAGATATTCCCAATCTATCTGCAAATAATTTGTCACACTCATCAAAGGCCTGACCATATACCTTAGAATGGTCATACAACTGCTTTGCAATATCCTTATAGATAGATCCTTGCCCTGTAAAAACAAAAGCTATTTGCTCTTTTTTCCCTGAAACAAAACCGGTATTAAAATCAAAATACTCTTTTTTTTCTAAGGCAGTATCAAATGCTTTTATAATGTTTTCCCTTTTACTTCCTACTACTGCAAATCTATAAGGTGAATGGCTTCTTCTTATATTAGATGTATAGGCAATGTCTGATAGGGAGGTATTTTTCTTAATAAGTTCATCTCTAAATTTCTCCATAGTCATACGCAAAGTAGCTTGATTTTTGGCAGAAATAGTGATTATATTTGAAGGCATTACTGGTAAATCATTTGCTTTTTCAACCTTGTCCCCTTCTTCTAATATTGCATGTGCAAGAGTTCCAGTTATTCCAAAGCAACTTATTCCAGCCCGGCGCTTACCCCGTAAACTTTCCCATTTTGTTAATTGGGTCACAACTTTCAATCCATCGGCTTTTACATTATTATTAACTTCATAACAGTTAATACTAGGTGGCAACATTTCATGCTTCATGGATAATAATACTTTAATAATGCTAGCTATTCCTGCTGCTGCCTCCAGATGCCCAATGTTGGATTTTACCGAACCAATTTTTATAGGTTCCTGCCTCTTAGCATAAACATCATTAATCGCCTGCATCTCTATCAAATCACCTAATGTTGTCCCAGTTCCATGTGCTTCAAGATAATCCAAATCATCAGGTGATAGACCGGCATCTTTTAAGGCACTGGTTAATACCTCCTTTTCAGCTAGACCATTTGGAGCATAATAACCGTTTGCCCTACCATCCTGTCCTATAATGCTACTTTTTACTATTGCTTCAACAAAATTCTTATCTCTTTTTACATCTTCCATTCGTTTTAGAAGAATTACCCCACATCCTTCTCCTCTGCCAAAACCATCTGCCGAATTATCAAATACTTTACATCTACCATCTGGTGCTAATGCTTTTAACTGAGACAAGCCAATAAAAGCCTGGGGGCATAAAATCAGATTTACACCACCTACTAGAGCCAAATCACATTGGCCACTTCTTAAACTGTCCACAGCTGTATTTAGAGCTACCATGGAAGAAGAACAGGCTGTATCTATTGCAACAGAGGGACCTCTAAAGTCATAAAAATATGATAATCTTCCTGCCGCAGAGTTAAGGGACATGCCAAATAAGGAATATGGTGTTATCTCTTTAACATCATTTGCTGTAAGTTCTGCACGTATATATTCAAAGGATGATATACCTATGAAAACACCAGTTTTACTTCCCTTTAATTTTTGAATATTAAGTCCTGCATTCTCCATAGCTTCCCAGCTAACTTCAAGCAGTAACTTGTGCTGAGGATCCATGGAAGTCGCCTCAAGAGATGATATCTCAAAATGCACATTATCAAAACTCTTAATATCCGTATTTAATAAAGCTGCATTTTTTGTATACATAGTTCCCGGTATACTACCATCAGGGCTATAGTATTTATCCACATCAAACCGCTCTTTTGGAATCTCATCAACAGAATCATAGCCTTGTTTCAGTAAATTCCAATACTCTTCTGGGCTGTTTGCACCACCAGGAAAGCGACAGCTGTAGCCTATTATTGCAATTTCATCTTTCTCGTACTGATTAATACGGCTATTAAGATCATTGATTTTATTAATTGCTTTTTTTAATGCCACCTTATATTGCTGTATCTCCCTATCCATAAAGTACCTTCCTCATCTTATTTAACCTATTGTTCATCCTCATTATTTAAAATCTCTTCAAGCTCTTTTAATACATCTTGGTCGTCTTCATCTTCATGTAAACAAAGCACATCCTCTAACAAGTAATCAGTTAAATTCTCAAGTGTAGGATAGTTAAAAAAGGTTGAAACATCTATATCATGATTTAATAATTTTGTTAATGATGTACGCATAGAGAACATCATCAAGGAATCTGCTCCCTGTTCTCTTAAAGCAACGGTGGTATCCACCAGTTCTCCCTTGCTAAATCCCATAACCTTACTACATACCTTTTGAAGAGCTGTCAATAAATAATCGTACTTTTCTTGTTTACTAGGTAGGCTTTCTAGTATTTCAATAATGTTACTTTCCTCTTCATTTTTCACAGTAGTAACAGATTCTGATGTGATTTCTGAAATAAGCTTCTGCTGTGACGAGGATGACATATTAGCTTCCATCTTGGTCCAATCAACATCTACTATCATTAACTTATTAATAGGTTTATTAAAGAATTGATTTATAATGTCTCCACCTACTACATTGGTGAATGCAGTAAGTCCCATTAAATCCATATTACGATTAACTGCTATGTTATCAGCTGCCATACCACCAGTTCTCCAAGGTCCCCAACACATAGCATATACTGGATATCCGATATTAAGCATTTCCTCTGCAAATTGATTGATAAAATAATTGGCAGCGGCATAATTACTCTGTCCCATATTTCCAATTAAGGAGGTTATGGAAGATAAAAGTATAATGAAATCCAATGAATCCTTATTTAATCCATTAAATAGATTTATGGTTCCCTTAACCTTTGGATCCAGAACTTTAACCATATCCTCCCAAACCATGTCTTCTATTAACTTATCATTAAGTACACCTGCCGCATGAATTACCCCACGTATAGGGGGGAATTTCTCCTCAATTTCTTTTAATCTTGCATTAACTGCCTTCTCATCACAAATATCAGCATATGCTATTTCTATATCTACCCCTTGATCTCTTAGCTGTTGAATCTTATATTTCACTTCTTCTTTAACCTGTTTTCGGCATAAGAGAATTATATTCCTTGCACCAAGATTGATAAGGCTCTGAGCATACACTAATCCTAAAGCACCAGTTCCACCAGTAATCAAGTATGTGGCATCCTCTATAATCTCCAGCTTTGATATGGTTTTCTCACTAATCCTCCTTACTTTATTGTGCTTTTGTATTCTAGCTACATATCTGGTATTACCCCGTAAGCAAACCTCATCGTATGATTTTGAAATCAACTCTGTTTCAAAATTACCTTGATGAAGATTCATATCATCAATATCAATTAATCCATCAAATATTTCAGGATACTCCATTCCAAAGACCTTAGCAAAGCCCCAAATAGATGCTTGGCTAAGATTTACTGACCCTTCATCTGCAACTTGATGACCGTTCTTAGTTAAGATTTTTAGAGTAAATTTATCTCTAAAAGATTTTTTTATAAGGGTTTTTGAAAGATTGAACATCGCCCTTGTTCCGTCTGTATTAATACCAATTAGTTTTCCTTCTTCATGACTATAGCCAAGGTTAAAGCCATAACTAAAGATTATTTTGAACTCTTTATTTGGATTTTCGGATAATATGTCAGTCAATGCCAAGTCATAGCAATCCATACGATTCATATCCATATAATATAAATCGTTAGCTTCCTTACACTGTCTATTACTAAATATAAGTCCAATTGTATTGAGGCCATATTCCTTTAAGCTATCCCCAATCTTACTTACTGTTTCTTCATCAGAAATCACAATATAAGTTTCCCCTTGGGAAAATTCAGATAGCTCCAGTTTTTGCTCCATCTCTTTCCAGTATTGCTTATAATATAATTGGCTATAATTCTTTTGATTTGATGACAAAAAGTTTTGGCGATCCAGAATTATTCTTGCCATTAAATCCTTAATGCTAATTACTAATTCACCTTTTTCGTTAAAGGCTTCAACATCCAGATGTATAAAATTACTGTCATTGCTTCTAATATTTACATAGGATTGAATTTCCTTAACATCTCTATAATTGTATGTAAACTCACTCATAAAGTAAGGTATAATAGTCTCATTAATTTCATCCGCTATCACCCCATTACTTTCCTCAACTCTTTTTGTAACCTCTGATAAAGTTCCTGTCTGGAAAACAGAATCTATGGTTCCTGGATAAATAATATAGTTATCCTTGTCCGGTATTTTATCGCAAGGAATGATTTGACATACATATTCACCCTCAACTTCATCGTTATGAGCAGTTTTGATCATACGTCTAAAACCATCTCCAAGTTTAAAGCCCGAGCTTTTCATTAAAGCATAAGTACCTTGTTCTGGTTGGTTCCTATCCATTGTCCAAGTATTAAATTCAGAAAAATCTGTTTCTCGTTTTCCTCTTTCATGCTCCATTTTTACATAGACTTCACCGGTTGCATGAAGTTGCCACTCTTGGTCAATAGAAAGTTCATCACGACTTAAAATACTAAAATCATAAGTATCCTTTTCTTTCTCCTGTAAGCATATCTGCACCAGTCTAACCTCATCCTCAAGTACTGCAAGAGGAATACGAAACTCTATGGATTTTATAGTACAAGAGGCAGGATTCCTTAATTCCTTCATTGCAGAAATAATAAAAGAAACATGAGCCGCTGCTGGCGAAATAGCAGTATCAAAAATAATATGCTCTTTCATAAAGTAAGGTTCTTCAGCTGTAAATCTTCTCTGGAACACTACGGTTTTTTCCATTAATGGTGATTCAAATCTTTCACCTAATAATGGATGTCTTTTTTGTAGTGATGGCATACTATCTCTATTATCATAGTGCAGTTCCAACCAATACTTACTTTTATCATAGGGATAGTTGGGTATTGACATCCTTCTCCATTGATTCTTTCCATCATATTCAACTGCATCCCACTTTACATTGGCACCAGCCACATAAAGCATTGCCAATGTATCATTAATATGAATATTATCATCTTCTTTTATGGATAAAGAAGCCGTAACTGTTCTTTCTTCCCCGAAAATCAATTTACACAAAGCTGATAATACACGGTTTGCACCTATTTCTAAATGTATATAGTCCTTTGAATCCTCAATACTTGTAATAGCATGGTAAAAGTCCACCTTCTCTAATATATGGTTTGTCCAATAATCTGCATCTAATATTTCTTCTTTATCAATCTCACGACCAAACATAGTCGAAACAAAGCGGATTTTTGGACTATGATAAACCACTTCTTTTGCAATTGTATGAAAATCATCAAGAATTGGTTCCATCATATAGGAATGGAAGGCATGAGACACCTTTAGCCTCTTTGTACGAATTCCTTTTTCTTCTGCTTTATCAAGAATTTCTTCCACAAGACAGCTATCTCCAGAAATCACATAGGATTCTTTAGTATTGATAGTTGCAATAGACACCTTGGGTTGGTAATTTTCAATTAATTCATTTACTAGCTTTTCATCCCCGAAAATTGTCCCCATAGACCCTTCACCAGGGGCAATATCCATTAGTCTTCCACGGAGTGCCACTAACTTCACGGCATCATCCAGGCTCATAATACCTGCAACTACTGCAGCAGCATATTCTCCAATACTATGTCCCAGTACAATATCTGGCACAATTCCATAGCTTTCCCACATCTTTGCCAAAGCATAGCCTATAGTAAAGACCAAGGGTTGAGCATATACTGTTTGTTGTATTACACTATTATCAGCCGCCTCACCATAAATTAAATCTTTTAGTGATTTTAATAAATAAGGCTTAAACTTTTTATCGCACAAATCTACACTTTCACGGAATACTTTATTAATCTTATAAAGTCCAAGACCCATATTGACATACTGAGAGCCTTGACCAGTAAACAAAAATATTATCTTTCTGTCCTTCTTGTAAGCTAAATTGTCTCCAAAATTATAGTACATTCCAGATGTAGTAGAACCAATTAACATTCCTTTCAACTTATTTAAGATTTCCTCTCGATTTTTACCCATTACTGCTAGTCGGTAATTAAAATCCGCTCTTCCTCTGTTAGCAGTATAGATTAAATCCGCAAAATCTTTATCAGAACACTCCTCAAGGCATTTTACATATCTAAATAAATATTCCCTTTGGGCTTTCTCTGATTTTGCTGATATCTTTAATATATAATTTAAATCACTATCTTCTACTTGCTCATTTTCTTGTTTGACTTCTTCTCTATCCTCAAGATATTCCTCAATTATTACATGTGCATTGGAACCACCAAATCCAAATCCATTGACTCCTGCTCTTCTAACTCTATCACTAGTCCAAGTAGTGGTTTCATCAACGACTTTAACAGGTATACCCTCCCAATTAATGAAAGGGTTCGGTCTGTTAAAATGTAGGTTAGCTGGTATTGTCTTATGCTTAAAAGCTAATAAGACTTTAATAATTGAAGCAATACCTGCAGCAGGTTCTAGATGCCCGATATTTGACTTTACTGACCCAATCAGTAGGGGGTTTTCCTTTGTTCTATTTTCTCCATAAACCTGTGAAACAGCTTCTACTTCTATAGGATCACCAAGCTTTGTTCCCGTACCATGCATCTCAATATAATCAACATCTAATGAAGTTAAGTTGGCCTCTTCTAAAGTTTTTCTCATCAACTTTGCTTGGGCTGCTCCGTTTGGTGCGGTTAGGCCGTTACTAACTCCATCCTGATTAATTCCTGTGGCACAGATAACACCTAGGATATTATCATTATCACGTATTGCCTCTGATAATCTTTTAATTAATAAAACTCCTCCACCCTCAGCCCTTGCATATCCATCAGCATTAGCATCAAATGCTTTACTATGACCATCCTTGGAAGTAGCTCCAAGTTTTGTAAAGGCAATACTTACTACTGGAGAAAGTATAAGATTAACTCCTGATACTACTGCCACATCTGTTTCTCCTAATTTAACTGCATTACAGGCCAAATGAAGAGCTGTTAAACTAGATGAACAAGCTGTATCTACTGCAAAGCATGGTCCTTCAAATCCAAAAAGATAGGAAACACGACCACATATTGCACTCATACATCCACCGGTTAAGGAATAAGGACCTATCTTGGATAAATCCCCTGAATACACCCCCGACAATGCATATTCTGTTGAGGACAATCCCAGATATACCCCTACATTACTTCCCTTAAATTTACTAATATCGTAGCCAGCATTTTCAAAAGCCTCCCAAGTCAATTCTAGTAACATTCTCTGATGTGGATCTAGATAGGCAGCCTCTTTAGGTGATATGTTAAATAAACCAGCATCAAACTCATCCACTGGCTCCTTTAAAAACCCACCTTTTATACAATGCATCTTGCCGGGTATAGATTCATCTTTATCGAAATACTTTTCTTTATCCCAACGTTCATTTGGAATCTCTATGATACCGTCAATACCTTCTATTAAAACATCCCAATATTTATCTTGATTATCAGCTCCAGCTGGAAAACGGCAACTCATACCCACAATTGCAATTTTATCCATATCCTGGACGGTTTCTTTTGTTCTTGTTTCTTTTTGGTCTTGATCTTTATTCAATAATTTATATATGTAATCAGCCATTAAGTTAACATTGGAGTAACTATAAATTGTAGATACTGGAACCGGTACCCCGAACTCGTCCTCCAGTCTACCAACAAACGGTACTACATGTATTGAGCTTATTTCATAATCTAAGAAGGGAAGATTTATATCAGTTATTTCTATCTGAAACATCTCACCAATTAAACCAATTATAAACTGTTCTATTTCATTCTTTGTCATCTTAGTATTTTTTATATCCATAATTTTATCCCTTTCATGTAGAATCTTTTAAAATATATGGTTACTATACTTTATAACTTATTAGGGTTAACCCTTAACTTCCTCAATACTATTAATTTCCCCGTCCAGCATTCTATATATAAATGTCCCATATCTTGCAGATTGTTCTGAATGTGTAACCTGTATTATGGTTTTATTCATATCAAGGTTTATCTTTTGAAACAACTCCATAATCTCTGTACCACTCTTAGAATCCAGGTTACCTATTGGCTCGTCCAGTAATAGAATTTCCGGATCATACACCAAAGCTCTGGCTATAGCCACTCTTTGTTGCTGACCACCAGATAATTCTCTTGGGGTGAGCTTTCGTTTGTCTTCCATTCCAATATAACAAAGTAATTCATCAACTCTATCTTTGTAATTCCTAATTTTCTTACCATCCAGCATTAGTGGAAGCATGATATTATCCTCAACAGATAAGTTAGAAACCAGGTTATAAAATTGAAATACAAAACCCATATAACTTCTACGAAGCTTACTTACTTCTTTCTCCTTCATATCATTAAAACTCTTTCCCGATATAATAACCTCCCCGGAAGTGGGAGTATCTAATCCTCCCAGTAGATAAAGTAAGGTGGACTTTCCAACCCCAGAAGGTCCCATAATAGAAATAAATTCTCCCTCACTAATTTCTAAATCAACATCATTTAATATAATGCTTTCATCTTTTCCAATAAAGTAGGATTTACGAAGCTTTTTTGCACTAATTAAATTCATATGTCCTCCTATTCATATCTCATTTCATCAATGATTGATATTTTTCTGCTCTTTATAAATATTGGAATTGTTGCCAATATAATACCTATGACTGTAATCAATATTGTTAGCATTACACTATTTGGGTATAACTTAACATCTACTGGCATTCCAATCCATTTCATAAATTTTGAAATTATTTTTACAACTAAAAAGCTGTAAGGAACTACAATGACTATAGCCCAGAATACTGTTAATACAGATTCTGTCATCAGCATACGATTTCTTGTATTATTGGACATTCCAACAGAGGAAAGTAAAGCTAATTCTCTCTTACGTTGGAACAATCCTACTAGCATATTATTAACGACTCCAAGTACCGCTATAATTATTATTAAGTTTGAGAATAGAATTAAGGACTGACACAAGGTTTCTGTTGCTGATATCTGGCTTGCCACTTCTTCTGTTTTAGTAATACTAGTTGCACCATATTCATAAATCAGCTTATCAATCTCTATTTTTGCTTTATCATCCTCGGTAGTTACTTGAAATGTTATTGTACTGGTCTCTTCTAATCCATAACTTTCTTTCATATGGTCATAATGTATGAAAGCAAACAAGCCGGAAAAATACATTTTGCCGTCAATAGCTCCAATTATCTTAAAATCATTTTCAATATCATTAATCTTTATTGTTACTGTGTCTCCTACCTTTTTGTCTAATTTGTCAAGTAATTTTTCCGTTACTACAAGTTGAGGGGATTTCTCCTTAGTAAATTCATCAAATACCTTTTTATTTTCACCTGTGTCCAACTGAAGATATGCCATATATTTTTGGAAACGGTCAGGATAAGCCGCTATTGTGTAAGTATTCACTTGATCCACATGGCCATTAATCTTATAAAATGGGTTTATGCTTTCCTTAATAATAAAATCCTGATTTTCGATCTTTTCTAATATAGAATCTGTTGTACTCTTGTCATCTGTATTTGGTAAAATATTGTTTATTGCAATGTTATATTCCAAGTTATAATATGCTGAATTAATTGTATCGATAATCGACTTTGACACAGCATTAATTGAAATACTAGAAAACAAAGTAATAATTATTAAAATAATATTCGCCATAAGAACCCTTGAGGTTCTTATGTTATTAAATGCTAAAAATAAAATACTTGATCTTTCTTTTACCAAACCACATATCTTTCTAGTAATTAAATCAATTAACTTAGATGCTAATAACACGATTCCAACAATTACAAAAACAGATGTTATATAGCTAAAATCCACTGTCCACTTTCCATTACTTATGGCTCCTACCATAGCTATAGCAATCATTCCAATACCTATAAAAAATCCTGCCCAACCAGTTTTTACCGGAACATAAAAATTATTCAAAATAATATCTTTAACCGATAGCCTATTAATTTTTCTAATTGGTAGTGCGGCGGCAAAAAAAGATAATACCATGGCAAATACTAAGCCTATAATCAGATAAATTATATCTATTGAAAACTTTTCAATTATCCCATATTCAGCAAGAGGGGATATCTTACGATTAATAATATATAAAACTACAACTCCAGCTAGATTACCAAAAAGTCCTCCCAAAAATCCATAGCAAACACTTTCTAGATATAATAAGTTCTTTACTTTTCTTTTTGTGGCTCCTTGACTTAAGAAGGTTCCTATCTCAGGTAATCTTTCATTTAATACTAGATTAAAAGCACCATAGATTATTACAAAACACATGATCATTACGAAGCCCAGCATAGCATACATGGAGATAAAAAAAGCTGCATACTCTACACTTAATGCTTCATCATCATATAAAGGATTAGCATCAAAATTCTTATTATCCTCAACGCTTTGGAACAAATCTATACCTTCATTTATGGTGTCTTCTGATGTTTTTGCAAATATTACATTGTAGACATCTTCTACATCAAAAAATTCCTGCATATATGTATAGTTAACAATAACTGAATATTTAGAGCTGGTATCCATATAAAAGGCACCTGTATTACCACAAATACCTACAATCTTCAACTCTACCTCTTCTCTACTAATTAAAATCTTTAAGTAGTCTCCGAGTTCAAGATTATGTTCCTCACTTATTCTTTGTGAAATAATACATGTTTTATCTTCTAGGTCATTAATATTTCCACTAATTATTTTATTATTATAGTTCTTCTCTACTTGATTTAATTTTTTCCCTCGGAGGGTCACATATACCATTTCATTGTCTTCATTTTCATGGGACATAATTCCTGTATAGTCTATTTCACCTACACTATCTTTTACTCCCAAAAAGTTTATATCATCTTCTTTAAAGAACATATTATTCTTTGAACTTATTACAATCTCCGCACCCTCATGACCAATAGTATATGCACTTGAATAGGAATTAAGGATAACCTTAAGAACTCCTATACTTGATACAAGCAGCATGGTACTGATTGCTATAGAGAAGACAAGTAAAAATAGTCTACTCTTTTTTTCTATCATGCATCTTGATAAAAATTTTGCGAATATTCTCATATTTCATTTTACGTAGGCAATATACGTCTACTACTCCTTATTTATTTTATTTTTCTTACTATATTATTTTTTCAATTTCATCCAGGATATCATCTATATCTGCAACAATAGAACAATCTGCATATTGAAAAATCGGTGCATTTTCTTCTTTATTTATTGCAACAATAATACCTGAATTGATAATACCTACTATATGTTGAGATGCACCTGATATTCCAAATCCCACATATATTTTTGGACTTACACTTTTTCCTGATTGTCCTATTTGATACTCCTTATTTATAAAGCCTTCCTCTACTGCCACTCTGGTTCCAGCCACCACTGCTCCAAACCTTTTTGATAAATCCTCAATTCTTTTGTATGTTGAAACTTTTTTTACCCCTCTTCCAACACAAAATACTATTTCATATTTATTAATATCTACTATCTTATTATTACTGATTTTTTTACTTTCCAGGATTTGTACTGGGTTTTTATTATTATAGGTAATTTCATATGGAAATCTTTCTATATTGCATCTCTCTCTATCCTCCAAGATACTCTCCACGAATATACCTTTTTTTACTGTACATAACCTTATTGCCGAATCTTTACATTGGATTTCAGCAATAACAGAATCATTTAGTGCTGCACGATAAAATGACACTTCATTATTCTTATTCCGTTTTATATCAATGCAATCAGCCGTCAACCCTGCCTCAAAGACAGTTGAAATTATTGCCGCTATCTCTTTTCCAAAATCAGATGCAGGAAATATAGCCATGTCTGGCATATGTTCTCTAAGCATTTCAGATATAATGTCTGAATACATCCATACATCAGTAACATTAGGTCTTTCACAAATTATTATAGTATCTGCACCAAATCTACTTAAATTCTGTAATTTTTCTTTATGGTAAGGTCCCACACAGCAAACCAAAACTTTACTATTATCATAATCTGCAAGACTCCTTGCCTTAGTGATTAATTGTAAAATATATTGACTATCATAATCCTCAGAATCACATATTACTGCAATCTTATCTATATTCACATTGCCACCTCATAAAATGGATTTAGCATGGGCTAGTTCTTAATATTACTACCCAGGGATAATAGTTCTGTAAGATATTTTGCTTTATCTGCAATGCTACCATTAACTATAGTTCGCTCTCTTTTGGTAACGATATTTCGAACACCAATCACCTTGGTTTTAGAGCCTTTGTTTCCTATCTTATTCCCATCCGCTTCTATATCATCTGCATTCCAGATCTTAATCCCCTTTTGCTTAGCTCTTTTATGTAAAAGCAAACTTATATCCGGTTGCTTAAGTGTAAAATCTTTAAAAGCAATAACAGCAGGTAAGTTTAATGACAAATCTAGTCTTCTATCCCCATTCTCTTGCTCTAGAATAAGCTTGTCATCCTCAAAGCCTATCACTTTTTTAAGATGCTGAATACAGTTCAGCTTCAAGCGCTCTGCTATACCAAAAACAACTTGCCCTGTTTCACCATCAATTGATTTTGCTCCGCATACAATCAAATCAACTTTATTAAGCTTTTTAATTGCAGTAGCAAGGACATATGAAGTTGCCAAGGTATCCGAACCAATAAATGCTGAATCATTAAGAATTATTCCATCATCACATCCCATCGCTAATGACTTGACTAATAAGTGCTGAGCATCCATTGGCCCCATGGAAAGAGCTATAATTTCTATACTGTCATCTAATTTTTTTAGTGACAAAGATTGCTCTAATGCATATAAATCATAGGGATTAAAGGTATATTTTTCATTTCTATCTTCTGTTTTGTATACCATTTCCGTTCTAACTGGCTTTATACATACAACTATTCTCATATCATCTTATCCTCATTGATTTCTTTATATATCACAGCCAATTTTTTATATTAAATATATTTATAAACAGTATTTCTCAACACCTCATTAGTACCAGAATGAATACTAGAAGCTAAAGCATCTCGCATTTCACGTTCTATTCCATACTCCTTTGTATAACCATAAGCACCAAATATTTGCATTGCATCCCTACAGGCCTTAATATAACTTTCACTGACAAATATTTTGAACATTGATACCTCTTTAAAGGCATTTCGCTGATTATCCTTAAGCCAAGCAATTTTATACATCATCAGTCTTGCAAGTTCTAGTTTGATCTCCATATCAGCAATTTTATGTGATATTGCCTGATATTCCTCAATGGATTTTCCAAACTGCTTACGTTCTTTAGCATATCTTCCACAACGTTCTATCACTCTTTTCATTGCACCTATATGGGGGACAAATTCATAAAATCTTTCCCATTCAATTGCTCCCATTAAAATATATGAACCAGAATTAAAGTTCCCTAATATATTTTCCTTAGGCACCCTGACTTGGTCTAATATGATCTCACTGGTAGGGCATGCACCCAATCCCATTTTCTCAATGTCAGCTCCTGTACTTACACCTAGAAACTGTTTTTCTACTACAAAAGCTGTTATCTTCTTTTTAGGCTCTTTCTCAGTTACCGCAAACACTATAAAAATATCTGCAATTGGTCCGTTGGATATAAACATTTTAGTACCGTTTAGAATATAATCTTCACCATCTAAAACCGCTTGTGTTGTCATACCAAATGCATCTGAGCCTGATTCAGCCTCTGTAATTGCAATTGAACCTATCCTTTTACCGGCAACCATATCCTCCAAGTATTTTTCTTTTAATGTCTCACTTCCATATAGATATATAAGATTTTGTGCTACCCAAATATGGTTGTTTATCATAAAAATCAAACCATTATTCTCACATCCATAGCCCAGAGCTTCAAATACTATTGCTGCTGTTAGATAACTTTCATTTAATCCACCATATTTTTCGTCCACTGTAATTCCTAATAATCCAAACTCAGATATTTTCTCCCATACCTGTGGCGAAAAAGATTCTAGGCTATCACTGTCATTAAGTTGATTTCTGGCAAAGTCAATAATTACTTGCCTATATTCCTTTTGTTCTTTACTTAATGAAAAATCCATCCTTATGTACTCCTCTCAATGAATGTTATATAATCCGGCATCTTCCTTTCATATGACATATCAGCTTCTAGCAAGATAACTTCTCCACGGGTATCAACTTCATGAAATCCATTAAACTTATATGTTATATACATAATCCGATTTGTATTTGTAGGTATAAATTGTGCTCGTAGAATCGCTCCATTTTTTCTAGCTTTATTAATCAAGTGGTTGAGTAATACATTCCCAACTCCCTTAGACATTACCCTGCATGACATTAATAATAATTTTAATTCCCAGTACTTGCCTAACTTTTCAACCATAGCTAGTCCAATTTTTCCATAAGAACCATATATATCATCTAACTGAACAACTACTAATTCATAATTCTCATCTGAAATAAACTGCTTTAATTCATCGTATGAGTATATGTATCCGGTTGAATTCATTTGATGTGTCCTAACTGTAAGTTCCTCCATACGTTGAAGGTCTTCTTCTCTAGCATTGTGAATCATAAATTGCATTTTTAATGTCCTTAAGAACTCTTCTTTATTACCGATGAAGTTTTTCTGAGCACTATTACGACTAATATCATCTTTGTACATTTTTCTACGATTCTTAGAATCCCTTGTTATATAATTGGGTTTCATGACTTCCATATCCAAAATATTATTAATATTAACTGCATTGATACATAATACCTGAGGATGAGAAAACTTCACCTCTTCTAATTCAAATTCCTGATCATCAACAAATGCAATGGTATCCAAACCGATATTAATGCTCTCTGCTATGGTTTTAACTGATTCTGATTTTACATCCCAACTTATCTGAGGATAAATAAAGTATTCCCATAAATCAAATTCTATTAACTTATTACGGGCTATATCATAATCATTTTTACTACTTATAGACTGTAGAATCCCTCGATTATCTAAACTTTCAATAATATCTCTTATTCCCTGTCTTAAGATTACTTTCTTATCCTCTAGTAGTACTCCATCCCATAAAGTATTGTCCAAATCCCAAACTACACATTTAATCTTTTGCATTGACTCCTCCATTTGTTCAAACTGCCAGATTTACCCGAATTATTGCTGCAATTGAATTAATATCCTTAAAATTATCTAAATCAAGCTGCTGATTTGTAATTGCAATATCAAATTCTTCTTCAATATAACTTACCAACTGCACTGCAAATAGAGAATCCACTAAACCAATTTCAAAAATATTATCATCGTTCTTCAAATCATCTACATTCACATATCTTCCTAAAAAACTTTTTATTTTCTCTTCATAACTCATCTAATAAATTACCTTCTTTCCTACTCTTATCTTTAAAAATGTTCTCTTAATCCCGCACTCAATATTGATACATTTCATTAAAGTAAAAAGATAGTTTATTTCTTGTCTAGCTTTATAATTGGAATAGTCCTGCATCACCTCTTTATGTATATTTTGCAATTATTTCCATTATTTATAGATAACTTTGCTGTTTTTTGCTTATTATTACATAATACACTATTGATTTCCACTTTATCCCTCTCTTAATACTAAATGCTAGTTATGTGTTTGTCAATACTTGTCTTAATTTTCTTTTTATTATATAATTATTAATATTGCTTCCATTAAACTTGTGGAAACTGTAAGATTATATTAAGGAAGGTTGCGATAAATATATGCAATTTTACAAAGAAATGATTTTTATTTTTTCGGGAATTGGTACAGATTATAGACAGATAATACATAAGTACGATTTATATTCTCATGATCTATTACAAAACTATATGCAAAGAGCTTATAATGTGCATGGAATTAATTTAATGGATTTTTTCAATAATAAACAAGTTGAAAATCAAGTTCTTCATAATTGGATTGGAATTTATACATTAGATTGTGTCATATTTGAAAAATATAGAAGTGTATTTTTAAAACCAAGATGCTTAATGGGATATAGTATGGGTCTCATCACTGCCCTACAATGCGGAAAAGCACTATCTTATGAAGACGGTATAGAATTATTAATTGAAATACGAAGAAATCATAAGGTTAAATCTCTTGAAAGTATGTCAGCTATAATAGGCCTAGATTACGCTGATATCATGGATTTAATAAATAAACACTCTTTAAATGATAAAGTTTTTATTGCAAGTGAAAATAATACCCAGTGTTTTATTGTTTCAGGTATGAAAGATGCTATTTTACACCTTAATAAAATAGCAGAAAGTAAAGGTGGACGTATCGGTTATATTGATGCTGATTACGCTTTTCATACCAAATTATTAAAAAAATGTAGTAGCAAGATAAACGATGTAGTTAATAAGATGAAAATAAATAATCTAGAATTCCCCTTATTGTCATCAATTGACCAGAGATGGATTATTAATCAAGAGGATATAAAAAAAGAATTGGTAAACAATTTATTCAACAAAATGTGCTGGGAGAAAAGTATTCTAAAAGCTACTGAAGATAGTAATCAAGCAAATAGTGAGTTCATTGAGGTTAGTTTAGGAAAAAGTCTAACCAACAGCTCCCAGATAATAAGTAAGAGTAATATCTTTCATACTTATGACTCAATTTTTGGTTGACATGAGAATAATTAAAAAAGGTATCACCATATAGGTAATACCTTGCTATCTTTATGTAAAATTCAGTTTTTACAATAAGCTACTTCCTCTACAACTCATAAGGTGTAACCTGATAAACATAATAATTAAGCCAATTGGTATACATAATATTAGCGTGGGCTCTCCACAAGAGAGTCGGTCTTTCTTCTGCTCTATCTGAAGGATAATAATTAACCGGCATATCTGTATCCAGACCTTTGCCAATATCCCTTTTATATTCCTGATCAAGTGAAACCCTGTCATATTCAGGATGCCCCATAACGTAGATTTGCTTTCCTTCCTTAGCCATTACTATTAAGACCCCTGCTTCTTCAGATTCAGCAAGGATCTCTAAATCATTATGCTTTAAGATATCTTCTTTTAATACTGTAGTATATCTAGAATGAGGTGCATAGAAAACATCATCAAATCCCCGTACAAGTGGCACTCTGCGTTTTAACACCCTATGCTCAAATATACCAAACATCTTTTTATCAAGCTTCCTTTTCTCTATACCATAATGATAGTATAAGCCAGCTTGTGCTCCCCAACAGATGTGAAGGGTTGAAGTTACATGGGTCTTTGACCATTCCATAATAGTCTTAAGTTCTTCCCAATATGTTACCTCATCATATTCCATTAATTCAACTGGTGCACCAGTTATGATAAGGCCATCAAATTTTTGATCTTTCACATCCTTACATGTTAGATAAAATTGATCCAGATGGCTTGTAGGTGTATGTTTCCCAACATAAGTTCCAGTAGTAAGGAATGTAACATCAACTTGTAGTGGCGTATTTGATAAACTACGCAGTAGTTGAACCTCTGTCTCTTCTTTTTTGGGCATAAGATTTAAAATGGCTATCTTAAGGGGGCGAATATCTTGGGAAAGTGCCCGTGTCTCATCCATTATAAATATATTCTCATCCTCTAAAACCTTCTTAGCAGGTAATTCACTTTGAACTTTAATCGGCATAACTCTTCCTCATTTTCATTAAAATCATAATACTATCAATATTATCATTAATAATTAAAGAAATCAACCTCTGTTTTCTCCAGATTCTGCTAATAATATTGCCTCTTCTTCTGATAGAACTTTAATACCTAATTGCTGTGCCTTATCTAATTTGCTTCCTGCATTCTCTCCGGCTATAAGGTAGTTAGTCTTCTTTGAAACACTGCCAGTTACTTTGCCTCCATGTTTCTTAACTAGTTCCTCCATCTGTGATCTACTCATGGTAGGAAGGGTTCCTGTTAGGACAAATGTAAGACCTGACAAACTTGCATCCATATCTTCAGTGTCTTTTGCGGTTTCAAAGTTCACCCCTGCTTCTTCAAGTCGTGATATTATATCAAGGTTACTAGGATTCATGAAGAATTCTATAACTGCCCTTGAACTTATATCGCCCATATCCTTTACTTCTATAAGTTCCTCATAGGTAGCCTCCTTAAGACGATGAATTGATTTAAAATGATCCATAAGCTCAGAAGCTGCCTGCCTACCAATATTTCTTATTCCAAAACCTGTTATAAGTCGGTCTATATCATTTTTCTTACTATCATCAATTGCCTGTAATAACTTGTCAGTATTTTTCTCTTTACCAACTAAGCCTTTCTCCACCATCTCATCTCGGTAGGGTCTTAGATAGTATATGTCAGCAATATCTTTCACATATCCTTCCCTGATTAAAGCTTCAACTGATGCCTCACCTAGGCCCTTGATATCCATAGCATTTCTTCCAGCAAAATTAATAATATGCTGAGTAAGCTGGGCAGGGCAATTTAAGTTATAACACCTTATATCAGCAGTGTTCTCATCTCTTCCAGCAGGACCTTCACATGAAGGACATTGAAAGGGAATCTTATAGGGCTTAGTATCTTCTGGCCTTTTTTCCTTTACTACTGTTAAAACCGCCGGGATTATCTCACCAGCTTTTCTAACTACAATTGTATCCCCTATTCTAACATCCAGCTCATCTATTCTATCCTGATTATGAAGTATGGCTCTCTCAACATTGGTTCCGCATAAGTTAATAGGTTCAAATATAGCAGTGGGTGTAATCCTACCTGTTCTTCCTACTGAAAGACGAATTTCCTTTACCACAGTCTCCTTCTCCTCAGGGGGGTACTTGTAGGCAACAGCCCACCTAGGAACTCTAGATGTTGCACCAAAATGTTCCCTGTCAGCCAGATTATCAACCTTAACCACAGCTCCGTCTATACCATAGGCAAAGCTTCCTCTAGATTCACCTATCTCAACAATAGCATCCCATACTTCATCAGCGGTCCTACATAGCTTATAATCTTCAATAATAGTTAGTCCTTGCTTCTTAAGCCATTCTAAACTTTCTGAGTGACTGTTAAATTCTATTCCCCTTGAATCTTGTACATTAAATACAAACAAAGAAAGCTTACGTTCCTTGACTACCCTGGGATCCAACTGTCTTAGGGTACCAGCAGCACAGTTTCTAGGATTAGCAAATACCTTCTTTCCTTCAGCTTCTAGTTTCTCATTGACTGCCTCAAAGTCTTCTGTTCTCATATATATTTCTCCCCTAACTTCTAGGTATGGAACTGCTTCTTTAAGGGTAGTTTTAACATCTTTTATCATTCTTACATTATCAGTAACATCTTCGCCGTAATTAATCCCATCACCTCTGGTAACCCCCATCAATAAATTCCCCTCTTCATAACGAAGCGATATGGATAATCCGTCAATCTTTCTTTCTACTATAAATACACTATCTTGCTTTTCTTTTAATATCTTATCCACAAAGGCATATACTTCTTCCTTTGAAAATACATCCTGTAAGCTTAACATGGGAACATTATGAGGAACTAAGACCCCTGCTTCTCTCTTTGCCACTCCTCCCACTTCCTGGGTTGGAGAATCAGAACTTTTATATTCTGGGTGCTCCTCCTCTAGCTTAGTTAGACGCACTAGCAACTGATCATATTCATGATCAGAAATCTCAGGATCATCCTGATTATAATATCGGTCATTATGGTATCTTATCTGCTCTCTTAAATTCTCTATCTCATGTCTTATGTCCATATTTTATTACCAACCTAACCTTTCTATTAGTTTCACCATATATATTATAATTCTATTATTCTTTAGTCCTCTTCATAATTTATTATTTCTTTTAACTTGGCTAGTTCCTTATCACTTATATTTCTCCATGTTCCAGTCTTTAACCTTCCAAGGTCTATATTAATTATGCGAACCCTTACTAGTTTTGTAACCTTATACCCAAGGTATTCACACATTCGTCTTATCTGTCTATTTAATCCTTGAGTTAAGATAATGCGAAAGGTATTTTTGTTAATCATTATTATTTTACATGGTTTTGTAACCGTACCCAGTATAGGAACACCCTCAGACATTTTAGTTACAAATTCTTTTGTTATCTCTTTATTAACAGTTACTATATACTCTTTCTCATGGCCGTATCTTTCCCTAAGTATAAGATTAACTATATCTCCATCATTAGTAAGCAAGATTAATCCTTCTGAATCCTTATCCAGTCTTCCAATGGGAAAGATTCTTTTGGGGTGATTTACAAAGTCTACTATGTTATTGGGATCACGCCTATCTGTGGTAGACACAATACCCACAGGTTTATTAAGGGCAATAAGCACTCTCTTTTCTTTATTTTTTACAGGCCTACCATTAAAGGTTACCTTATTACCTGGCATTACCTTTGAGCCAATAACCGCTTGTTTTCCATCTATTTTAACTTTACCATCAGCTATATGCTTATCCGCTTCCCTTCTAGAACATATACCTGATTCACTTAGAAACTTATTAATTCTAATTCCTTCGCCATTATTGCTTGTCATATCTACCTACACTTTCTTATCTTGCTATATTTACGTTGACTGTTATTATATATTATTTTACCTCTTTAGTCTATAAAAAAACTGCTACAATGAAGATATATAGATATATCTCATGCAACAGTTTTATTTTGTATTATTTAATTATACAACTTGTTATATTAGTTTAACTCGGGTCTTATTCCTCTGAATCGGTTTGGCTCTCTGGATCTTCTTGGTTATCTTCACCTTCTGGCGTATCTTCACCTTCTGTATCTTCATTATCTCCAGCAGAATTTTGATTAGCAAGTTCATCAAGACCACTCCAGAAAATCATTAGATCCTCATCCTTTTCTTTAGCCTTCTCTCCATTTTCATTGGTTTTACTAATAAGTTCCTGAACGTCTTCATCATAATTTCTTGCGTTATAATATTCTTCCTCAATCGGTGTCATATCACTATCGCTAATAATTTTAAATTCGCCGTTACTATCCTTAGTTACATAAAACTTTGATAAACCTGGAGCTAATGTATTAATGCTTGAGAATTTTATTTCATGATAAGCAAATACAATATATGTTCCCTCATCTATTCCTCTTTTAGTATGGGTCTTAATGTTCTTATACTCTTCAATATATTGAACTAACTTCTGCAACTGTTCACGGGTTTCTACCTTGGAAGGATTAAGATAAAGAGTTTTTAGCTTATCTACATCAATTGCTGTCTTTGCTATATAATACTCATCAATAAATTCATCCATACCCTCTACCTCTTCTAAGGGATACACTGGTATAGGTGTAGGGGTTGGAATAGGAGTTGGACTTGGTGTAGGTGTTGTTTCCAAAGTAACGTCCACTTCCGGTTCTAAATTCAAAGCTGACATGGCAAAGGCTTCTTTATTATTTTTTTCGTCTTGTACCTTCGCTAGTTGGCCATCTGAATTAATTCCATCTTCAGCCTTAGGCTTACTCTGGCTTATGGATAAGGTCAACAAACCAATACCCATTATGCATAGCGATGTTAACAGTATAATTTTTTTATATTTTAGTTTCATAGTGGGGTCGTGCTCCTTTTCACGCTAAGACTACTTCTATAGCTATAGGTATTTTATCAAACTGCAAGGCTTAAGTCAAGTATGTTATTAACTTTTTTGTAACACATTTAACATATTTGTAATATATTACAGCTAATCCAACCTTTACTTTATTTATTATCTGCTTTATAATATTGACGGTAAGCAGATTGGTCTAAGTTACACTCCATATTTTGTAAGGCCATTTCTAAATACAATAACATATAGTCTTGCACCTGTAGCTCAGTGGATAGAGCGTTC
>JAAYNY010000156.1 GCA_012520635.1 Clostridiales bacterium
AAGAAATTATCTTCTTAATACCATGGAAGAGTTCTTAAGAGATCCTATGATATATATTAAAAAGAATCAACTTCCTAAACTTAAGGAGATTTTAGATAAATTACCTGAACATGAATATATTGAGGAAGAGAAGAAGCCATCTGTAACCTTAGTATTTAAGACACTAAAGGGAAGGGAAGAGGCTACTGAGATTATATCAAGTCATGGAATCAACTTCCGTACAGGAAAGACTTTGGTTCCATTTAGACTTACAGGTAATATTGAATGGGGTGTAAAAACTCCAGTTAAGGAAGGGCTAGAGGACTTAACATTCTGGGTATGGCCTGAATCTTTGTGGGCTCCTATATCATTTACTAGAACTTATCTAGAAGATGGAGAAGCTTCAACTAAAGATTGGAAGGACTGGTGGTGCTCAACTGATGCAAATGTATATCAGTTTATAGGTGAGGATAATATATATTTCTATGGTATAGCTGAAATGGCCATGTTTATGGCACTTCAAAAAGAAACACCTGATAAAACACCTGATGTTGTACCTAAGGATGGAGATTTGCTACTTCCTCATCTGATAGCCAACAATCATGTACTTTTTATGGATAAAAAGGCAAGTAGTAGTTCTGAGATTAAACCACCTATGGCCAGTGAGCTTCTAGATTATTACACCAATGAACAACTTAGAATGCATTTTATTAGCTTTGGCCTTGATAAGAATAGTGTAAGCTTTCAGCCTGCAGTATACCGCACAGAAGAGATAGAGGGAATTGACCCTGTACTTAAGGAAGGAAATCTTCTTACTAATGTATATAATAGATTAATCCGTTCCTGCTTCTATACCTCACAGAAATATTATGATTCCCACATTCCTGAGGGCAAGGTTAGTGACAATATACTGGAGGAAGCTAAGAAGGTTATTCTTAACTACGAAAGACACATGTATAATCATCAATTTCATCGTATATCTGACCTATTGGATGTCTATGTTCGAAAGAGTAATAAATATTATGTCAATAACATAAGAACTGCTGATGAAAAAGATGATGATGAACTTCGCAGACAGGTCTTAATTGATTCATTCCATGCAGTAAGGGTTGCAGCTACTTTAGTACACCCCCTTGCTCCAAAAGGTGCTGATATGGTAAGAGAGTATCTTGGAGTTGATGAAAGAATCTGGAGTTGGGATTATATATTTGAGCCATTAGATCATTTTATACCAAATATTAAAGAACATCAGGTTAAATTCCTTGAGCCTAGAATTGACTTCTTTAAGAAGCATGACAGTCAGTTGGAACAATAGGACTAGAAAGATACCATAGTAATAAAAAGATTATAGTAAGCATTATTAATAGGGAAGTTACTTCTTACTTGTATAGGAAGTGGCTTCCTTTTTTGTTATATAAATTTATCTTTATTTACTGAAATCGTAGAATGACTTAACGTATAATTAAAAAATGGGTGTAATTGCATAATATAGGAAAATACACTTGGATTAACGACAAAATTTGATATAATTAGTTACAAATATTAAAAAAATGAGCAAAGGTGGTAAAATTATGTTTAATTGTATTTATTGTGGAGAGGAAATAAAAAAGATTGAATCTATAGGACTTGAGGTAGGACAATTTATTTAAAATGATCAAGAACAGAAGAAAGTAAAGTTTTCAATATCAATTGGAAATAAAAAAGCAGGAAACATTGATTGTAAGCATGGCAGCTTAGAGGAAGCTTACTATTGTAATAAATGCAATAAAGCCATTGCGGTGTATAATTTATAAGGTTGATAAAAAAGTAGTATTAATAAGTAGAATAGGTTAGGTGGGCTCTATGTCTAGTGCCTGGGTATAATTGTAGTTAATTATACTAGGATACTAGGCTTAGAGTCTTTTTTTGTACTTTATACCTGAATTGTTGCTGGGTTAAAAACTTACTAGAATTAAAATAAATGCAATTAATAATAAGACAAGTACTAGCATAGATTATAAATGTAATTAATTCACACATGGACAAAGTATGAAATAATAATCAAAAAGGAGGCAACAATGAAGAAAAGTAAGATATTAAAGGGGATCATTATTATCTTAGCTGTCATTACCATGATATTCCCAGACCTAACAGGGTCAGGAGTTCAGATTGCTAATGCAGCAAAAGCAAAAGAAGAGCCAGTTCTAAAAGAGGCAAGTTACAGAAATATTTTGGTTGGTAAATCCTATGATTTTAATATCAAAAACAAACCGCCAAAAGCAAGCTACCAATGGAAAACCAGTAACAAGAAAGTTGCTACAGTCAATAATAAGGGTCTTGTAAAGGCACTTAAACCAGGTAGTGCAACAATCACCTGCAAGATTACATCAAATAAGACCAGTGTGACCCTTAAGGCAAAAGTATATGTGAAAAAACCTTCTAAGAATCCGGCTACAAAGCTTAAGATTAATAATAAGATTCAGTCCATGGCAGTAGGTGAAAGCTATAACTTAAATTGCACCTATACTCCATCAAAGGCTTCTGACTCTGTAAACTGGACATCAAGTAATACATCAGTTGCCAGGGTTAATGCTAATGGTGTTGTGACTGCATTAAAAGAAGGTAAGGTGACCATTAAAGCCACCACAATTAATAAATCCCGTACGGATAAAGTAACAATTAAGGTGTCACCAGAGGTTGTAGTATCTTCTCAAAAAGAACTTAATCAAGCTTTAAAAGCAGGTAAAGCAAGGACAATTCTAATTAAGTCCAAGACAGATATGGAATTAAAGATTCCAAAAGGTGACTATTCTGGACAAGAACTAATTGTTGATGCAGCTAAAACATCAATAAAAAATTATGGTCTATTTAAAAAAATCACTATAAGAGCCTTAAAAGATCAAGGCTGGAATGAATTTGCAAAAGAAAATACATTACATATTTCTGCATCAACATCCATTACAGTTGATAAGAAAGCAAATTGTAAGATTACGGTAGATAAAAGAAATGTTAAATTAGGACTAGTCTTAAATGGAAACTCTAAGATTGACGCTTTAAAACCATGTGAGATTAATTGCAGTGGTACAGGCAAATATCTTCCTGAATTATATGTTGGATCCACCGGTGTAAAAATTAATACAAAAGTCCCACTTGAAATTAATGCTTCCTATCAAGCAGTACTTAATTTGAAAACTGAAGCTGCTGCAAAATCAAAGGTTATTGCAAAAGATAGTAATTCAATACCAAAAGTAGAAGGCATTTATAAGGTTAATGTAGAGGTTGATGGTAATCTTATAAGTGTAGGTGCAGATCCAGCTCCCACCAGTCCTACGCCTACAAATAAACCAAAACCTACAACCAAACCTAAACCAACAACAAAACCCACACCAAAACCTACAGCAACACCAAAGCCCACACCAACACCAAAACCTACACCAACTCCAGCTGTAGATGTGAAAACCAATGATAAGGGATTTACTTCTGATGGAAGAATAGTAGCCAAGTATGGTACACCTAGAATTGACGGTGAAATTGATGAGATTTGGAAGAATGCTATCCAGATTCAGCCACCTCATACCAATAATGCAGCGGTAGAAGCAAGTGCAACATTTAAGCTATTATGGGATGATAATGCACTTTATATCCTTGCACAGGTTAATGATCCAAATATGACACTTAAACCGGCTCAAGCCCATGAGAAAGATTCCATCGAAATATTCCTAGATGAGAACAACGATAAGACATCCTCTTACGGTTCTGATGATTTACAGTTCAGAGTTAATTACGAGAATGGCCAGTCAGCAGGTAATGGTGATCTTAGCCGATTCTATACTGCAACCAAGGTTGGTGAAGGAAATTATATTGTTGAAGCAAGAATTGAATTACAGAATCCTGCAAAAAACAATACAATCTATGGTATGGAATTACAGGTAAATGATGGTATTGGAAGCAGTAGAGCAGGAACAATTACAGTATTTGATACCACAGATAGTGCATGGAGTAATCCATCAGTATTTGGTGAAGTTGTACTTACTGGTAAAAAGCCTGGAGATCATCCTGGTCTTAATCCATACAAACTAATAAAGTTAATTGATTCTGCAAATAAGATGGATGTTACCGCGGAATTATTTACTAGCAGCTTAGATAAAGCAAAAGATGTAATAAGAAAAGTAACATCAACTCAGAAGGATATTGATACAGCTTATGATTTTTTAAGTCATGTAATTACATTTGTAAATGCAGTTACAAAAGCAGCAAATAAGGATTTATCCCTATATCAGACCAAGGGTGCACTTGCTGTTAAAAAAGCAGTCCAAGATGCAGAAAAACTTCTAGCAAAGAAAGATACATCCCTTGATAAGATGAATAAAGCAATTGCCGAACTTGATAAAGCAATTGCACAATTAAAAGTAAATGGTTTAGACAAAGATGGTAACTTTATTGCTAAGTTTGGTTCACCAGTAATTGATGGTGAAATCGATGCAGTATGGGAAAAAGTTGACTATGTTCCAGCAAGTCCATCAGGTTCTGGATCAACAGATACAACAGCTAAATTTAAAGTGTTATGGGATGATAGGGCACTTTATGTTTTAGCAGATGTTACTGATAAGGCACTGGATGTAACCTCAGGAACAGTTTACAACAGAGACTGCGTTGAAATCTTTTTGGATGAGGGCAATAATGCTTTAGAGAATATCTTTGACCTTGATGATACCCATTACAGAATCAGCTGTGAGAACAGTCTTTCTGCAGATAGGGGAAGTTTGGATCGCTTATATACAGAAGTGGCTAAGAAGGTAGATGCTGAAGGTAAGGTAACAGGCTATATAGTAGAGGCTAGAATTGCACTTCAAAACCTGGCAAAGGATAACAATATCTATGGTTTTGAATTACAGTTAAATGATGCCAGGGGTGGAAATAGAACGGGCACTTTGAATGTGTTCGATAATACAAGCACCGCTTATGCAAGCCCAACAAGATTTGGTAAAGTAATACTTAGTGAAAAGAATGCTGAAGACCTAATGGGCTTCAATAAATATGATTTATTGAAGATGTTGAGTATAGCAAAGGATATTGAGCTAGTTCGTTACACCGATGATACAGTAGCAAAAGTAAGGGAACTGGTTGATCAAGTAGATGCAGTGATTGCTACAGGTGATCAAGCTGAGGTTGACGGACTATGTCTTTCCTTGGAACAGGCAATTAAGGCACTTGTTCATAAAGACATTAAAGACTTAGATCCAGAAATAGCAAAGTTCAAAGAATTTAGAAGAATTCCAGCGGACTATCTTACTGGAGCAGCTTATGACCAAAATGCAAAGGGAACTGTTGTAAGGGAATACTACGACACATATGAGTATAGCGACGATGGAGTAGCTGGTAGTCCAGTGCAGAAAGATATGCTTGTATATCTTCCAGCAGGCTATAATGCAGAGGATAAAGATACAAGATATAATGTATTATACTTAATTCATGGTACATCAGAAGATCAAAACACAGTATTTGGTGATCCAAATGTAACGACTGTAATGAAGAAGGTACTTGATATGATGATCGCCAATGGGGAACTTGACCCAATGATCATTGTTACCCCTACATATAGAGGTATGGAATCAGGAAGATTACAGTACGAAATGATTAATGAGATATTACCTTATATAGCCACTAAATATAATACTTATTCTGAATCAGGTTCTATGGATGATCTAAAAGCTGCAAGAAATCATCGTGCAGTTGGTGGATTCTCTCAAGGAGCAGGTTGTACATTTACTATTATGAGGAACTGTTTTGATTACTTTAAGTATTATCTGCCAGTAAGTGGTGGTCCAGGAAATGCTGATTTTACTAATGTCGTAAAAGGTTACGGAGTGACCGATTACTATGTATTCGCATCTACTGGTACTGATGATATTGCTTATAGTGGTATGGTAAATGCAATTCCAGCCATGGCAGAACAAAAAGATAGTGAAGGCAATCCAATCTTCATTTACAATGCAGATCTATCACAAGGTAACTTGTACTTATTATTGTTATCAGGTGGTACACATACTTGGCAATGTGTGAATCAGTATCTATATAACATTTTGCCGAATGTATTCTTCGCTGAAAAAGAAACTGATAGTCAGGATATAGTAACTGATGAGAATGGGTTTACAGCAGATGGAAAAATTGTTGCTAACTATGGTACACCTAAAATTGACGGAGAAATTGATGAGATTTGGGATAAGGGGATCCTGATTAAGCCACTCCATACAAATAATCCGGCAGTAGAAGCAAGTGCAACATTTAAGGTATTGTGGGATGACTATGCACTTTATATTCTGGCACAAGTAAAAGATCCTAACATGACTGTCGCACCTAGAAATGCTTATGAACAAGATTCCATTGAAGTTTTCTTAGATGAGAATAATGATAAGACATCATCTTATGGTTCTGATGACTTACATTTTAGAGTGAATTATGATAATGTTCATTCCTATGATAATGGTGATGGCAGTCGCTTCTATACAGCTACAAATATAGGGGAAAATGAATACCTTGTTGAAGCAAGAGTTGAGTTACAGAATCTTGCAGAGAATAATAGGATATATGGTGTGGAGTTACAAGTAAATGATGGTATAGGAACAGGACGGGTTGGAACAATTACTTTATTCGATACAACGGATAGTGCATGGAATAATACAGCCTTATTCGGTGAATTAATTCTTACTGGTAAAAAGTCTGGAGATACTCCTGGTTTAAATCCATATAGGTTAATGGCCTTAGTTGAAACTGCTAAGAAGCTTGATCTATCGGTATTTACTAGGGGTGTTGGAGCTTTTACAAGCAGAATGGAAATAGCCCAAGCAACAATTGATACTGCAACAAGTCAGGAACAAATGGATACTGCATATAATGCACTTAATCATGTAGTAACATTTATAGGTGTAATAAATAAATATGCTAGTTTAAACCTAGATCACTTAAATAACGGTGAAGAAATTAAGAAAGCTCTAGAAGCCGCAGAGGATATTCTTGCTAAGGCTAATGCAAGTCCTGATGAAATGATGGAAGCTAGTAAGGCCTTAGATGCAGCTATAGCTAATATTGGAAGTTATAGCTTAAAAGATATATATGGAGATAAGTTCTATATGGGTGCGGCAGTTCATTTGAATGGATTGGCTGATGAGAGATATACAAGCAATCTATTATCACAATACAACAGTATCACTGCTGAAAATGATATGAAGCCAGAAGCTTTATTAGATCATGCCGCAACAGTATCTGGAGGTGCCATTATATGTGACTTTAGTAAAATGGATAGGTATTGTGATTATGCTGTGGCTAATGGTTTGAAAATGCGGGGACACACATTCGTGTGGCATAGTCAGACTCCAACTTGGTTCTTTAAAGAAGGATTTGATGAAAATGGCGAATATGTAGATGTAGCAACAATGAACCTTCGTCTGGAGCAGTTTATGGATCAAGTATTTGGACATATTAAAGAAAAATATCCTGATCTTTTCTATGCCTATGATATATGTAACGAAGTTGTATCTTCCATGAGCATGGGGTCATCCCATTGGAAAAACATTTATGGAGATTATTCTTTTGTTACAAAGGCATTTGAATATGCTAGAAAAGCTTCAGAAGGTACCGGCATTAAGTTGGTTTACAATGATTACAACTGTTATGATGAAGGAAAAGCTGAAAAGATAATTGAATTACTAGCAGAGGCAAAAGCTGCAGGTAATATTGATGGTATTGGTATGCAAAGTCATGTAAATATTGTATTCCCGCCAATAGAACAATACAGGGCAACAATTGATAAATTTGTGGCAGCAGGATACGATGTTGAGATAACAGAACTTGATATTGCAACCGCTATTGATGGTAATGGACCTACACCAGATGCATCTATGGCAGCAAAACAGGCAGAAATCTATAAAGAATTGTTCCAGTGCTATATAGATTACAAAGAACATATCTCATCTGTAACATTATGGGGTATCAATGATCAGCATTCATGGCGTGGATCACAAAACCCCTTGATATTTGATAGAGAATATAATGAAAAAGATTCTTACTGGAATATTATCTCTGTTGGGCTTGGCGGACAATAGAAAACCTTTTATTCAGTAGAAGAGGGGCGGATTATACCGCCCCTTTCTTAAATTGGACGATAAATAATTAACCTATTAAGCAAGCATAGTATATCTCATCCCTACGATTGGGCTCCCAACCAGGAAGAACAAATCCCCCACTTTCCTTCTCCATCTTCTCAAACATCATCTCAGGCTTAATACCCTTTATGATATTCTCATCATAGGCTA
>JAAYNY010000001.1 GCA_012520635.1 Clostridiales bacterium
ATAGCAGAATTAGTTGCAGCAATTGCAGAAAAAACAGAGTTTTCAAAAAAAGATTCAGAAAAGGCTTTGAGGGCTTTCATTGATGTAGTTACTGAAGAATTAAAAAAAGGTGGTAAAGTACAATTGGTTGGTTTTGGAACTTTCGACGTTGTTGATAGACCAGCAAGAACAGGAAGAAATCCTTTAACAAACAAGCCAATGCAGATTGCTGCTTCTAAGGCACTTAAGTTCAAAGCGGGTAAAGCTTTAAAGGACGCTGTTAACGCATAGTTGGCAATAGTTAATTATTAAGATTATGAAAGAGGCTGTTTTAAATTCTGTATCTCTAAGGGGGTGTAAGGAATTTAAAGTAGCCTTTTATCGTTAAGAATGGAGAAAGAATATGAGGTTAGATAAATTTTTAAAGGTATCAAGGTTGATAAAGAGAAGGACTGTGGCAAATGAAGCTTGTAATGCAGGACGGGTTATGATTAACGGAAAAGTTGCTAAGGCCTCATCTGATGTTAAAGTAGGAGATATAATTGAAATAAGCTTTGGTAGCAAGTTGGTTAAAGCCCAAGTCTTAAACCTTTCGGAAAACGCAAAAAAAGATGAAGCAAAAGATTTGATTAAGTATCTTTAATCCGTCATGAAGAGGAATAACTTCTCATATACTTAAAAAGATATATCTTGGTCTATTTTTAGAGCAAGCTGTCTTAGGGTATTAAAAATATGAGGAGGCTATTTTGATGGATGAGAAACAACAGGTTTTAAAGGGTCATAAATTAAATATTAATGCTAGAAAGACTGTAGCTATCACCGGAGTTAATGATGTGTTGTCGTTTGACGCGGGGGAAGTTTTATTATCCACTGAGCAAGGTGTTTTAATGATTAGAGGAAGTGAGCTTCATGTTAACCGACTTACCCTAGAAAAAGGAGAGGTCGATATTGATGGAAGAATTGACAGCCTAACTTATTCGGATAACACCAGTTATGGTAAATCTGGAGAATCTTTATTTGGCAGGCTTTTCAAATAGGAGGCCTGTATGAATAAAGGAATAACCATAGAGCTACATTTTTTTATGATATCCATCCTATGGGGTGCCATAATTCTTCTGGCCTACGATTTATTAAGGGTGTTGCGAAGAATTATTAATCACAACATATGGGTAATTACTTTTGAGGATTTGATTTTTTGGGTTTTGTCTAGCCTGTTTATATTTATTATGATATATGAGAATAATAGTGGGACTATCCGTGGTTTTTCAGTAATGGGCATGGGTATTGGTATGGTCTTATATCACTATATATTTAGTGAAAGGATTGTATGGTTAATTAGCCAGATAATCTTAATTTTACTTCGTCCTTTTTCATTTTTGATTAATCTTATTAGGAAAATGTTAGGAATTGTTTTAAAGAAAATTAAAAGATGCCTGTGTAAGTTACATATTCAATTGAAAAAGCAAATGAAATCAGTTAAAATATATATATATAATTATAGACTGAAGAAAAAAGCAAAGGCTAAACTTAAGAAGGAAGAAAAGCAAAAGAATAAGAAGAAGAATGACAAGAAGAATAAGGTAGATAAGAATAATAAGAAAGACAAGAAAAATAATAAGAAGAAAAAGAAGAACCATAAGAAGAGAAAGATAGATAAGAAAATAGTGAAGCACAAAAGTGATAGCACATGATTTTATGATTTGTGAGGTGTCGTTATGAGGCGAAGAAATAAAAATGGGACAGGCATAATTGTATTTGTCGTATTGTGTCTCTTTGGAGTTGTTGCTTTTGGAAAAATCAAGCTTGAAGAGAGAAAAAAGGACCTTGAAAGTAAGATTAGTAATTTAGAAAGCCAGCTTGTTGAGGAAGAGGAAAGGGCGAAGGAAATAAGGAATCTTGAAGCATATGTACAGACTAAGAAGTACATAGAAGAGGTTGCAAGGGAGAAGCTTGGAATGGTTTATGAAGATGAAATTATATTTAAAGAAGATGACAAATAAGGTAAATAAAAATTATTTTAAAAATTCTTTTTTTACCATTGACAATTAATCATAAAGCAGATATAATAACAATCGTGACTTTGAGGCGAAGTAGCTCAGTTGGCGAGAGCACGCGGTTCATACCCGCGGTGTCGGCGGTTCAAATCCGTCCTTCGCTATTTTTTATGCCCAAAATTAAAAAGAGGTTACCATATAACATTTACATGAACTGTATGATGTTATGTGGTAACCTCTTTTTCTTAACTTCTTAAAATGATTTAAGCTCCTATAATCGATGGAATCAGTCTTTTGAATAGGTTCTTGTCAAAAAGTTTTTTAAATACCATGATTGATTTTGACAAACATTTCATATTGTACTGCCTATAATAAACGGCATACTGCATTTAGCGAGAAATAAATACACTCGCATTTTTTAATGAAAAAAGGAGCGAAGCAATATGAAAGACATAAGGAAAAGGTCTATTTTAATTTATTTGATTGGGTTTGTAATAGCAAGGGCGACTTTCTTTGGAATTAATCCATTGCCAATAGGTTATTTTACATCGGCTTATCTAGATAAGGTCAGCCCAGGCTTGCTTTTTATAACTGTTGTATCAGGAATTAGTTCGGTTATGGCACCAACCATGGTTCTGAAATACATGCTTACTATGATCATATCAATTGTGTTTTTTGAATCTCCTCTAATTAAAAAAAGGAACCTATCAATTCAAGTGTATTTTTTTATATCTGCCATGGCCTTGGCAATATTTGCAATAATGGAATCCGCAGCTTACGGTTGGAACACCCAATTAACAGTCATGGCCATATTAGAATCTATAATTTCTTTTGTATCCGGTATGATTTTTCGTACGGGTACAGGATTTATACTTAAGCAACCTAAAGGAATGAAGATGACCAATGAGGAAATGGTCAGCTTAGCAATTATAGTAGCTGTAGTGGTATATGGAATTCCTAGTATCGATAATCCATTTATAGCTCCTATAGAAACGGTGGTCTATTTTATTATTTTATTATTTACATATAAATACGGAGTGGGTCTGGGAGCAGTTACTGGTGCTGTATGTGGTTTTGCCCTAAGTCTTAGAGGAATGCCTCTACATAGTGTTGGTTTATTAACAATGATGGGGATTATACCAGCTATTTTTCGAAGTCTTGGCAGAATACCATGTGCTAGTGCATACTCCTTAACGGCAGCTATAATTAGTCTGGCTTATGAGGATATGGTAGTATCCATAAGGGATATAGGAGCTATAAGTTCGGCTTTAACTTTGTTTTTATTATTGCCAAAGAGTATTGTATATAGGGTGGATTCTGAAAAGGATGGTTATGGGCATAGCTATTTATCTGCTGATAATTTAAAGAAAGTGGCAAATACAAGAATGAAGATTTTTTCAGACTCATTTTTAAAGCTATCTAAATCTTTGGAGAATATAACAGAGAGACAGACAAGGATTGCGCAGAAGGAAATAGATATGATCTTTGAAGATATATCAGAAAAGCTTTGTAAGAACTGCGATAATTGTAGCTTTTGTTGGGAGAAGAATTTTAATGAAGCTTACACAGCGGCCTGTAATTTGTTTGAGATGGCTGAAAAGAAAGGTTTTGTAGATGATAGTGACATACCTGGTTATTTTGTCAATCATTGTATTTGTGCTGATGAATATGTGTTAGAGACTAATAGGGGATTTGAAATATTAAAATTAAATAATATGTGGAATAGTCGTCTGACAGAGACTAGAGAAGTAATTGCAGGGCAACTTAAAGAGATATCCAGTGCAATATATTCTTTGACCGGTGAGATATATGGAGCTGCAAGGGTAATGAAAAGTCAAGAGAATAAGGTGGTAAGAAAGTTAAGATCTAATCATATCTATGTAAGGAATATCACTATAATAGAAAGAAAGGATAAACGTAAGGAAATAGTCTTAAATGCCTCAGTAGGAAGAAATAGGTGCATTACCACTAAGGAGGCGGCAAACTGGATTTCAGAAGCTTTGGGGGTAGGATTTGTTGTATCAGGAGCATCAAGATCTATATTCTCAAAAGAACCTGAGGAATATATCTTTGTAGAGGATACAAAATTCAAGGTTCTTACGGGAGTTGCCAGGGCAATTAAGGATCATATATCCGGTGATAACTTCTCTATTATGAAACTAGATAAAGGTGAGGTTGTGATTGCCCTATCTGATGGAATGGGCACAGGTAAGGAGGCAGGGGATGAAAGTGAGACAGTTCTATCTTTATTGGAGCAGCTTTTGGAGGCTGGATTTAAGTCGGAAACATCAGTAAGATTAATTAATTCTAATCTTGTCTTAAAGGCGGATAAGCAGACCTTTTCAACAATAGATATTGGAACGATAAATCTTTATACAGGTATATGTGAATTCGTTAAAATAGGAGCTGCCTCTACATTTGTAAAGAGGGATAACTGGGTTGAAACTATTAGTTCCACCACTCTTCCAATTGGTATGCTAAAAGCAGTAGATTATGATTCTGTTAATAAGAAACTCTATGAGGGAGATATAGTGATTATGGTAACAGATGGGGTTTTAGACTGCTTACAAGAGGAAGATAAGGAGGCTTACATGGAAAAGTTGATTATGGATATAGACAGTAATAATCCCCAGGAGATTGCCAACAGAATTCTTGACCACACCCTATCTCAGAGAAATTATGTGCCTATGGATGATATGACTGTAATTACGGCAGGAATATGGTTTAAATAAGGAATGCATAATATATAGGAAAATTTCATTGAAATTTCTAAGTGAATGGCTTAGAATACTATTAATACTCATATAAGCCATTTTTTGAAGTAAGGACTAAACACGATTAATAAAGTATATGAATATATAAAATCTAATAAGCTTATAGAAAATAGAGATAGAATTATTGTGGGACTTTCAGGGGGAGCAGATTCTGTCTGTCTTTTGCATATATTATATAATCTTTATAAGGATACCGATGTTAAGCTTATTGCGGTTCATGTACATCATGGAATTAGAGGAGATGATGCCGATAAGGATCTGGCATATGTAAAGAAAATATGTGATAATATGGGAATAAAATTAGAAACTTATTATTATGATGTAATACAAATAGCTAAAGATGAGGGTCTTTCAGAGGAAGAAGCAGGTAGAAAGATTCGTTATAAGTCTTTTTTAAAAGCATCTAAAGAAAATAAGTGTAATAAGGTTGCGATTGCACATAATAAAAATGATAATGCAGAAACTTTTTTATTTAACTTGTTCAGAGGAAGTGGAATAAAGGGGTTGACTGGAATAGATCCTATAGTTACTATGAAGGCGGATTTAGGCAAAATGACAATTATCCGTCCGATTTTATTTGTAGCTAGGGAGGAAATAGAAGAATATTTAAGTAGTGAAGGTGTGCCATATCAAACGGATATAACCAACCTAGGGGACCTATATACTAGAAACAAGATCCGTAATAGGGTTATGTCCTATGTAAATGATAATATTAATAGCAAGGCTACAGATCATATAACTAGCGCTGCTAAGATGCTGGCAGAGACATATAGATTTGTCGATAAATATGCAGAGGAACGTTTTTCTTTTATAGTAAAGGAATCAGATAAATCCTATGAATATGAAGTTGGCCAGCTAGAAGAGGAAGATATAGTAATCCGGAAAGAGATTATCAGAAAGATTCTTGGTAAACTTGCTGGAAGACTTAAAGATATAGAGGCTAAGCATGTTGAAGATGTTTTATCCTTGGGAAACAAGAAAGTAGGAAGACGTATTCACCTTCCTTATGGGATGGTTGCTCTAAAAAAATATGACATAGTCAAGATATATTTTGGGCAGGATGAAGCTCTAGGTGACTCCATAAGTGATGTAGAGGTGACAGAACTGGAGCTAAATATACCTGGTAAGACTTATGTTAATCAGTTGGATATATATATTGATACAGAAATTTATAACTATACTAAAAAAGAAGCATTTCCTAAAAATAGTTGTATGAAGTGGTTTGATTATGATAAAATAGAAAATACTCTGATTTTAAGAACTAGAAAGACTGGTGACTATCTTCAGATAAATAATCAAGGAGGAAGAAAAAAACTTAAGGATTATTTTATAGATCTAAAGATACCAAAGGAAGACAGAGACAAGATACTTCTAGTTGCAGATGGAAACCATATACTCTGGATTATGGGAGATGGGAACCGAATAAGCGAAAAATATAAAATAAGCGATAAGACTAATCATATACTTTCGATGAAATTAATTGATTCAAAGGAGAAGAAAGATGACAGATAATATTAGAGTTCTAATTTCGGAAGAAGAAGTTACAGAAAGAATTAATGAGCTAGCAGAACAGATCAGTAAGGATTATGAAGGAAAGTGTGTCCATTTAATTTGCATTTTAAAGGGAAGTGTTTTTTTTCATTGTGAGTTGGCAAAAAGGATTACCATACCGGTAACCATGGATTTTATGTCAGTTTCTAGTTATGGTGATGAATTTGTTAGTTCCGGTAGGGTTAAGATTGTTAAAGATCTTGATGAGTCTATACAGGGCAAGGATGTACTTATTATAGAGGATATTATTGATTCGGGGAGAACTCTTGCATATTTAACAGAACTTCTAGGTTCCAGGGCACCAGCTAGTCTTAATATTTGTACCTTGCTTGATAAGCCAGAACGTAGAGTTACAGATGTTGAAGTTAAATATGTTGGATTTGAGATACCAGATGAATTTGTTTTGGGATATGGACTTGATTATCAACAAAGATATAGAAATCTGCCATATGTTGGCGTTAAAGAATAGATAAAAAGACGTATAAGGAGGTTGTTCGGTGAGGAAACAAATGAAGGGGTATGGCTTTTATTTGGTGGTTTTGGCAATAGTATTTCTTACGGTTTTTCTATCAGATAATATAGAGATTAATAATGACGACGCATATACCTATGCCCGTTTTGTTAATGATGTAGACCAGGGAAAGGTAAGTTATGTTGATATATATCCAAATGAAGAAGTAAATACAGGTCAAGTTAAAGTAAGATTTAATACCCAAGAACAAAGAAGAAGTTTTAATGTATCTGATGTAAGAGTAATTGAGGATATATTAAATGAGGCTGATGTAGAATTTAATATGCATAAAATATCTAAGCCTAATTGGTTTTTATCAACTGTATTACCTTACATTTTACTGTTTATTGTGGTAATAGCACTGTTTTCTTTTTTATCCAGTCAAGCTTCAGTGGGAGGAGGAAACAGTAAGGTAATGAACTTTGGTAAAAGCCGTGCCAAGATGACAACAGATGAAGGTAAGAAGACCACCTTTAAGGATGTGGCTGGTCTTGATGAGGAAAAGGAAGAGCTACGAGAGATTGTAGATTTCCTGAAATCACCTAAAAAGTATATTCAAGTAGGGGCAAGGATACCAAAGGGTGTTCTGCTTGTTGGTCCTCCGGGAACAGGAAAAACCTTACTGGCAAAGGCCGTAGCAGGAGAAGCAGGGGTTCCTTTCTTCTCAATATCCGGTTCTGATTTCGTTGAGATGTTTGTCGGTGTTGGTGCATCTAGAGTAAGAGACTTATTTGAAGATGCTAAGAAGAATTCACCCTGTATCGTCTTCATAGATGAGATTGATGCTGTAGCAAGACGAAGAGGAACAGGAATGGGTGGCGGACATGATGAAAGGGAACAGACCCTTAATCAATTACTAGTAGAGATGGATGGTTTTGGAGTAAATGAAGGCATAATCGTTATGGCTGCTACCAACCGTGTGGATATACTAGATCCTGCAATACTTCGTCCCGGAAGATTTGATAGAAAAGTTACTGTAGGTCGTCCTGATGTAAAGGGCAGAGAAGAGATACTTCAAGTCCATGCCAAGGGTAAACCCTTGGGAGATGATGTAGATTTAAAGGTTATAGCTCAGACAACGGCTGGTTTTACAGGTGCTGATCTTGAAAACCTTATGAATGAGTCTGCAATCGGAGCAGCTAGAGATAATAGAGGATTTATTGTAAATGAAGATATTAAGAAGGCATTTATAAAGGTCGGTATTGGTACTGAGAAGAAGAGTAAGGTCATAAGTGATAAAGAAAAACGGATCACTGCATATCATGAAGCAGGCCATGCTATCCTATTCCACATTCTACCTGATGTAGGTCCAGTATATACTGTATCTATAATACCTACAGGTGGTGGGGCTGCAGGCTTTACCATGCCTCTTCCTGAAAGGGATGATATGTTCTATACCAAGGGTAAAATGCTGCAACAAATTATAGTTAGCCTTGGAGGAAGAGCGGCTGAGGAACTGGTATTAGATGATATAACCACAGGAGCTTCTCAGGATATTAAAGACGCTACTAAGACAGCTAGAGCCATGATAACACGATATGGTTTCTCTGATGCCGTAGGTATGGTTAATTATGAACAGGAATCAGATGAAGTGTTTATTGGTAGGGACTGGGGTCATACTAAGAGTTATAGTGGCCAAGTGGCAAATAAAATTGATGAAGAAGTGAGAAGGATTATAGATGAATCTTATGCAGAAGCAAAAAGAATCCTAACTGAGAAAAGAGATATTCTTGATGCTTGTGCTGAATTATTACTTCAGAAAGAACGTATATCAAGAGATGAGTTTGAGGCTTTGTTTGAGTCGGAAAAAGAAGAGATTTTGTAAAAAATGACGAAAAAAAGCCTGGAATATTGTAAAGTTTGTGCAGACTTTTATTAGTTTACATGGTATACTATGTTTGTAAACCCCAATACATTATATAGTTTTTTGCTACACCCCCATAAGTAACAAAATACCTTCTCCGAAAAAGGACAGTGCGAACTGTCCTTTTTTATATGTGAATGTACTTTTTGGCATATGAGAAAAGACAAGATAAAGAAAAAAGATGTGAGCATATTAAATATATGAAACATTTCTAGATCTAAGATTTAAGAAGCAAAAAGGAGAAAGGACAAAGGATGCTTTTACGTTATAATAGTTTTTTAAAATATTCCTTTTTATTTTTAATCGGTGGCTTTGCCTATGGGGGAATTGAGATCTTGTTTAGAGGTTATTCTCATATCTCTATGTTTATTGCAGGGGGAATTTGCTTTATTCTAATAGGACTAATCAATACAGTGTTCTCATGGGATATTGCTTTTATTAGTCAGATGGTAATATCCTCCTTTATCATAACTGCTGTTGAGTTTATATGTGGTCTTATTGTTAATGTATGGTTGGAATTAGATGTATGGGATTATTCTACATTACCTTATAATCTTTTGGGGCAAATATGTATACTATATTCGATTATATGGTTCTTTCTATCACCTCTAGCCATTATTATGGATGATTATCTTCGTTATTATCTTATGGGAGAGGAAAAGCCACATTACAAATTTTTTTGATAAAACATACAAATCATATGCTTATTGAGTTATAATAAGATTATAATATAAAAAGGATAGAGGATAACAATGAAAATATTATTAGTAGCTATTGATGCAAAATACATTCATACCAACCTGGCTGTGCAAAGTCTTAGAACCTATACTGGAAAGTATAAGGACTCTATAGAAATTGCACAGTTTTCCATAAATCATAATGTTGAAGAAATACTAAGGGGTATATATCTGCACCAGGCGGATATTGTATGTTTTTCATGCTATATATGGAATATTAGTATGGTTAGGAAGATTGTCTCTAGTTTAAAAAAGGTAGAGCCCCATGTTAAGATATGGCTTGGAGGTCCTGAGGTATCCTACGATCCTAAGGATTGTCTGACAGGTTTTGAGAATCTTGATGGTATTGTAATAGGGGAAGGGGAAGAAACCTTTTATGAACTGACCAAGTATTACTTGGGGATGGACATTAATATTGATGATATAAAAGGAATCTGTTTCAAGAACTGTGCAAGGCTTGAGGAAATAAAGGAAGAAGATAAAGATTTAGTTATTATGACAGCACCTAGGGAATCTATGTCCTTAGATGATATACCCTTTGCTTATGAGGATATAGAAAACCATAAGAATAAGATAATATATTATGAAAGCAGTAGGGGTTGTCCATATTCTTGTAGTTATTGTCTTTCATCAGCCAATCACGGAGTAAGATTTCGTAATATAGATCTTGTTAAGAAGGAATTAAAGGTATTTTTAGATAATAAAATACCCCAGGTTAAATTCGTTGATAGAACCTTCAACTGTAATAAGAAGCATGCTATGGCCATATGGGAATTTATTAAGGAAAATGATAATGGTATTACTAATTTCCATTTTGAAATAACCGCGGATTTGTTAAGTGAAGAGGAGTTAGAACTATTAGCAAGTCTAAGACCGGGGCTGGTTCAACTGGAAATTGGAGTACAGACTACAAATCCTGACACTATGAAGGCCATAAAAAGGACAGTTGATTTTGAAAAATTATCCCAGAAGGTAAAGAGAATAAAGAAGGGCAACAATATTCATCAGCACCTTGACTTAATAGCAGGTCTACCATTAGAAGATCTTGCTTCCTTTGAAAAATCATTTCATGATGTATATAAGCTATACCCTGACCAACTTCAATTGGGATTTTTAAAGGTACTAAAGGGATCCATGGTAGAAGAAGAATGCAAAAAATACGGTATTGTATTTAATGATGAGCCTCCTTATGAGGTTCTTTATACCAATCATTTATCTTATAAAGAAGTTATAGAATTAAAGGGAATATGTGATATGGTTGAAGTGTATTATAATAGTGGCCAGTTTGCTTATTCCATGAAGTATCTAGAGCATTTTTATGATAGCCCTATGAAGTTATATCAGGCTCTTTATAATTATTATGACAAGAAGGGTTTGTATACACTTGCCCATTCAAGAAGGAGACGATATGAGATTCTATTGGAGTTTTTCGTGGAAAGTCAATCAGGAGAAACAGATGTATTTAAAGAAATTCTTTTATTTGACGCTTGTCTTAGGGAAGCTCAGAAAAATAGACCTGATTATTCTGGACAGGCAATTGAGTATCAGAAGTTTAGGAAGATATGTGAACTGCTAAATGCTCAAAGAAGGTATGTTCATGTGGAGGAATTTGATTATGATGTAATCCAATCCTCTGAGACTGGTAAGTCAATTAAGAAAAACACTATAATTGTTTTCGATTATAGTAAAAGAGATCCCATAACCAATTCGGCTATGATAAAGATACTATCTAATGATATGCTATAGTTTGGCTTAGGTATCAGTAAAAGAGGTGAGATATATGGCTAGGGTCAGAATTTCAAAGAAGGAAAAAGAGAGAATAAGTAATATAATAGATGCCCTTAATAGGGAATACGGGGTGGAAGATAGGGTGTTTTTGGATCATGAAACACCGTGGCAGTTGCTTATTGCAACTATTCTTAGTGCCCAATGTACTGATGAAAGGGTTAACCAGGTAACTAAGGTACTATTTAAGAAATATCCCTCCTTAGAGGATTTTGCTAAGGCAGACCAAAAGGAATTGGAACAAGATATTTATTCAACTGGTTTTTATAAAAACAAGGCAAAGAATATAATTGCGGCTACACAGAAACTTTTATCTGAATATAATGGTATAGTACCAAAAGATATAGATAAGCTAACAGACCTACCCGGTGTAGGGAGAAAAACAGCCAATGTTATACGTGGAAACATCTATAAAGAACCTAGTATTGTTGTTGATACCCATGTAAAGCGGGTATCAAATCGCCTTGGACTTACAAAAGAAGAGGATCCTGTAAAGATAGAGTTTGATTTAATGAGGATCCTTCCAAAAGAACAATGGATTCCATATAATCTACAGATTATTACCCATGGAAGAAGCATCTGCAGTGCTAGAAAGCCAAAATGTGAGCAGTGCTTCTTGCAGGAGTTCTGTACATATGGAAAGTCAGCCATTAAAACTGACAAATAAAACTTTTTAAAACATTAACAAATATAAAAAACCCTTGAATGATAGGGGAAAATAACATAGAATATAAAGCAAATCATATACTAAAGCTTAGGACTTATCAGGAGATATATACTCTTTAAGCTTAGAGGAAAGATCTTCCTTATCCTGTATATTGGACAAGGTAACTTTATCTATAAGAGCTAGGATTTTTTCGGGGCTAGATTGCTTTGCATATATTTTTGCAAGTAATAGATATGTTTTTCGCACATCGGTCTTGCAATCTATTGCAACCTCAAGAACAGCCTGGGCTTCATTAAGATAACCTTGAGTATATAATCGTTCTCCCCATTTTTGGAGAAAGGATACCAGCTTGGTATAGTTATCATCATATTCTGATAGAATTTTTAAATTTGAAACACCATATTTTAATTTTAATTCAGTATTTGAAAAACTGCTTAAATTAAGAATTTTTTTATTAAAAAGTGAGAAAATAGTATCACGGTAGGAATTAATTGTGTCATCAGAAAGATCATCCATAGGAAGTTTATCTATTGGGATGTTTATATAATCCAAGCCAGATATATCCTCAGGACGTTTTTGATTAGCCAGAGATTCTTTCTTCCAGAACTCATCTCTACTTTTATTAGAAAGTTTGGTGGTCTTTTTGATTTGATAATTTAACCAAACAACAAATACCAACAAAATACTTACAGACATAAACAGATTCATAAGGTTTTACACGACCTTTCAAATAAATATTAAAATAATAGGAGAAGGTGAAAAAATGAACTTTCATAGCAAAAAATCAAAGAAAATTATATCAACCATAATTATAATTATACTTATTCTTTCTATGACTTTACCTACTATACTAAGTATATTTAATTAAGTTACATAATGCAATTGGATTTTTGATATATAAAATTTTCTTGAATCTTCCAGCCTTTATGTTACAATGAAAAGAAATTGCTTAAACACCAAGGATAAGGGAAATATGGTCTTGTTATCTGATAAAAAAGAAGGAGGATGAATATGAATAGGCGCATAGTTGCTTGTTTTGCGTTGATAGCATTATTAATTCCCATCTCATCATTTGGGAACGCCATTTATGCATCTACTACAGAAGATAATACGATAACAGAGGGTGTTTTTATTGAGGAAATTGATGTAAGCGGCCTAACAGCAAAAGAGGCCAAAGAAGCCGTAAATGATTACGTAAATGAATTAAAAGGCAAAGAAATTTCCTTTAAAGTTAATGATAATATTGTAACTGCCACACTTGGTGATTTGGGATATACTTATGTTCCAAATGGCGTTATAGATGAGGCTCTTGCCCTTGGAACAAAGGGTAATTTGATAAAAAGGTATAAGGAAATAAAGGATATAGCCCATGGTGGTAAGCACTATAAATTAGAATTTACGGTGGATGAACATAGTATTAGACAGTTAGTATCCACAGAGCTTATAAAGTATAATGTGGATCCTATTAATGCTTCTGTTTCCAGAAAAGATGGAAAGATGATTTATACAGATCATGTTCTTGGAAAAAGTGTAGATGTAGAAGCAACTATCTTACTTATAAAAGATTGGGTCTTAAATTCATGGGACAGTGATAATCTAATTGTTGAAGTAGTAATGGAGGATGTTACTCCCATATATACAAGGGATATAGTGGAACAATGTGATACAATCCTTGGTAGCTTTAAGACTGAGTATGCTGATTCCGCCCAGGGTCGTGCAGCAAACCTAGCTAATGGAGCTAGGCTGATTAATAATACAGTTTTATATCCTGGAGAGGTGTTTTCAGGTTATGAACATCTATCACCATTTAATAAGGAAAATGGATACTATGTGGCAGGGGCATATTCTAAGGGAAAGATTATAGATAGTGTGGGCGGCGGTGCCTGTCAGGTAACTACAACCTTATATAATGCTGCATTGGAGGCGGAACTTGAAATAATAGAACGGCAAGCCCATTCCATGACCATCAGTTATGTGAGCCTATCTAGAGATGCAGCCATTGCTGGAACTTATAAAGATTTAAAGTTTAAGAATAATACAGATGTCCCTATATTAATTGAAGCATATACCAAAGGAAGAAGTATTACATTTAATATCTGGGGAAATGAAACTAGAGACACTGCAAATAGAAAGATAAAGTTTGAAACCCATGTATTATCAGAAACACCACCTCCTAAAGATGTGATAGAAGAAGATCCAACAAAGCCTATAACATATAGGAAGGTTACTCAGTCTGCACATACAGGGTATAGGACTGAATTATATAAGGTAGTATATGAAAATGATATTGAAGTAAGTAGAACTTTGATAAATAAAAGTAATTATAGCCCTGCACCAAGATATATTATCATAGGTACTAAGGAGCCTGAAAAAGTTCCTGAGGATACCCAAGCTTCAAATAATGATGATTTATTAGTAGATGATGGGCAGGATACAATTATAGAAGATGATCAAGAAGATAATCTAGAGGACAATCAAGATAATAGTTATCAGGAAGATGAGGAAACGCAAGGGAATCAGATAATATCAGATGAAGAGTTTCCTTGGGA
>JAAYNY010000157.1 GCA_012520635.1 Clostridiales bacterium
CTAAGTTTAAAGTAAAAGAAAAGGAAGATGAATATTTACTGGCATGGACAACAACACCATGGACCCTTCCATCTAACGTTGCACTTTGTGTTAATCCAGAAGAAACCTATGTTAAGGTTAAGGTTAAAGTTGATAAAGATGGCAATGTTATAGGTAAGAAATCTTGTTCATGTGATCATGATGATCATGACCATCAGGATATTACCCCAGCAGGAGAGGAGAAATATATCTTAGCTGAGGCCTTACTTGATGTAATTGAAGGAGATTATGAAGTTCTAGATAGATATGTTGGTAAGGAACTTGAATATATTGAATATGAGCCTCTTTTTGATTATGCAAATACTGATAAGAAAGCTTACTTTGTTACCTGTGATGATTACGTTACACTTACAGATGGTACTGGTATTGTTCATATTGCTCCTGCATTTGGTGAGGACGACTCTAGAATCGGTAGAAATTATGAATTGCCATTTGTTCAGCTGATAAATAGTAAGGGTGAATTCAAATCAGAAGCAAGTGATTTTGCAGGAATGTTTTGTAAGGATGCAGACAAACCTATTATGAAAGCACTTTATAGTAAGGGTCTTCTCTTCAAGGTGCTAAACTTTGAGCATAACTATCCTTTCTGTTGGAGATGTGATACTCCCCTTATTTACTATGCAAGAGAATCTTGGTTTATCAAGATGACTGCTGTCAAAGATGAAATGATAGAAAACAACAACACAATTAATTGGATGCCTGAAAGTATGGGACAGGGTAGATTTGGTGACTGGCTAAGAAATCTTCAAGACTGGGCCATATCAAGGGACCGTTACTGGGGTACTCCATTACCTGTTTGGGAATGTGAGGACGGACATAGGCATTGTATAGGAAGTATTGAAGAACTTAAATCTATGTCAGATAATTGTCCTGATGATATTGAGCTACATCGACCATTTATTGATAAGGTTACAATAAAGTGTCCTGAATGTTCTAAGGAGATGAAAAGGGTTGAGCCGGTAATTGACTGTTGGTATGACTCTGGTTCCATGCCATTTGCACAGTGGCATTACCCATTTGAGAATAAAGAAATATTCGAAGAGAGATTTCCAGCAGACTTCATAAGTGAAGCTGTGGATCAGACTAGAGGATGGTTCTATTCCCTCCTAGCTATATCCACCTTGATATTTGATAAGACTTCATTTAAGAACTGTATAGTTCTAGGTCATGTACAGGATGAGAATGGACAGAAGATGTCTAAATCCAAAGGAAATTCAGTAGATCCTTTTGAAGCCCTTGAAAAACACGGAGCAGATGCTATACGTTGGTATTTTTATACTAATTCTGCCTTGTGGTTACCTAATCGCTTCCATGATAATGCTGTTACAGAAGGTCAGAGAAAGTTCATGGGAACCCTTTGGAATACCTATGCCTTCTATGTCCTATATGCCAATATAGATCAATTTGATGCTAGTAAATATGAATTAGAATATGATAAGCTGCCTGTTATGGACAAATGGCTATTATCAAAGCTTAATACCTTGATAAAGACTGTGGACCAATACCTTGATAAGTACAAGATAACAGAAGCGGCAAGGCTATTATCAAACTTCGTAGATGAGCTTTCTAACTGGTATGTAAGAAGAAGTAGGGAACGCTTCTGGGCTAAGGGAATGCCTCAGGATAAGATTAATGCTTATATGACCCTATATACAACCTTGGTTGAATTTAGTAAGCTTGCAGCACCATTTGTACCATTTATAACAGAGGATATCTATCAGAACCTGGTAGTTAATCTAAGGGATGATGCTCCTGAAAGTATTCATTTAACATCATATCCTACATTTAACGAAAGTTTTATTGACAATGAGTTAGAGGAGAATATGGATGAGGTCTTAGAGGTGGTAGTTCTAGGTCGTGCTTGCAGAAATACAGCTAATATTAAGAATCGCCAACCCATTGGAAAGATGTATGTTAAAGCAGAGAGTGGTTTGCCTCAGTTCTTTGTAGACATTATAGAAGATGAACTTAATGTTAAGGAAGTCATATTTACTGATGATGTAAGAGACTTTACCTCATACAGCTTTAAGCCACAGTTAAAGACCTTAGGTCCTAAGTTTGGCAAGCAGGTAGGGGCTATAAGGGGTATTTTGGCAGAGCTTAATGGCAATGAAGCCATGGAAGAAGTTAATGCCACAGGCAAACTTACCATTACTTTAGATGGCAAGGAGATATCTATTGATAAAGAAGACTTATTGATTGAAACGGCACAAGCTGAGGGCTATGTATCTGATTCCGATCGTGGAATTACTGTAGTGCTTGATACGAAATTGTCTGATGAACTAATAGAAGAAGGCTTTGTTCGTGAAATCATTAGTAAACTTCAAACCATGCGTAAGGAAGCTGACTTTGAGGTTATGGATCATATCCGTGTATCTGTGGAAGGCAATGATAATATTAAGGCCATCATGGAGCGTAATGAGGATGAGATCAAATCCGAAGTATTAGCCAAGTTGCTAGAGTATAATTCTAGTAAGGGTTATACACAAGAATGGAACATCAATGGAGAGCAAGTTACACTTGGAGTAGAAAGACTTTAGGCCGAACAACTTGTTTAAGGCTTTTACTGCATTTACATTTTGTCGAATATATTATATAATGAGGCCATAACAAGTATTATATGATAAACAGGTTAATATGTTGAAAGTCTTGTAATATAATATATAAAGGTTGAGAGGTGAGTTCCATGAAGCTTATTTATGTAATTGTACGTAATATTGATAGTGGGGATGTTACAGCTGCATTAAATAAAAAGGGTTACTATGTTACAAAGTTAGCATCCACAGGTGGTTTTTTGCGTGAGGGAAATACAACACTAATGATTGGAACAGACGAGGAAAAAGTAGATGAAGTCATTAGCATAGTAAAGAAGGCTTGTGGACCTAGAAAGCAGATTATATCTAACCCTGTAGGAACAGGAGAATATACCTCGATGAATGTAATGGTAAACGTTGGAGGAGCCACAATATTTGTAACTGAAGTAGATCGGTTTGAAAAAATATAAGTAATAAGATAAATATTTAAAGGAGAAGGGATATTTTTAAAGAGTAGCCCTTCTTCTTTTATGCCTAGAAAGCCACCATAAATTTGTTTTTACTTCCAAGATAATCATGGGAAGAATATATGAAATATTAGTGAAATAACTCTTTTTACTTTCTTTTTTACTCTAAATATGTTATAAATGTAGGAGTGAAAATGAATTAAAAGATTGTTTTCAAATTTAAAATGAAATTTGGGGGTTATGTTTCGATAGCCGAAAAAGGAAAGGATAATTTTATGAAAAAGATAGTTGTAGTATTAGTAATAAGCCTAAGCATGATGCTTGCTATGGTAGGGTGTAGTAAAAATAAGGACGATAAGGGTGATAGCTCTGATGCATCTCCCACACCAGTGGAAAACAATGATGATGAGGCTACTGACAATGAAGATAATGATAATATAGAGTTACCTGAAGAAATTGAAAATCCTGTAGTTAAGGAAGAGTATGATTTTAATGACTATATTAAATTAGGTAAGTATAAGGGTATTGAAGTAAAAGTTGAGCAACTAGAAGTAACAGATGAAGATATAGATCTAGCAATTCAGATAGATATGTTTCAAAATGGTGGGACTCTTACTGATGTAACCGGAAGGACTGCAGAGTTAGGTGATACACTTGATATAGACTTTGTAGGATATCATAAGGGTGAAGAATTTGAAGGTGGTTCTGCAGAAGGTCATGAATTACTTTTGGGTTCAAAGTCATTTATTGACGGCTTTGAAGAACAGTTAGTTGGTGCGGCTATTAATGATGAAATTGAAGTTAATGTAGTATTTCCTGAGAATTATATGAACACAACCTTAGCTGGAGAAGAGGCAATGTTTAAGGTTACTGTTAATGGAATAAAGAACTATGAGATTAATGAGGATTTTGTAAAGGATACATTAGGATTTGATACGGTGGATGCATATAGAGAAAGCGTTCGTAATGTCCTTGTTAAAAAAAGTGAACTCTTAATGCAGAGTAAGAAAGAAAATGATATTTTCAATGCTGTTATTGATGGTTCTGAGATTACATTACCTGAAAACCTTGTAGAATATCATGGGGCTGACTTAAGGACATTATATACTAATATTTCAGCTCAATATGGCTTGGATTTAGAAACCTTTATTGTTTATTCTGGCTACACAATGGAAGCATTTGAGAATGATATTAAAAAATATGCTGACAACATGGCTACTAGAGAACTTATAATCAAGGCCATAAGTGCTGCAGAAAACATTGAAGCTACAGAAGAAGAGATAGAAGATGAAGTAGAAAGATATGCATCAAGTTATGGTTTTGAAAGCAAAGAGGAATTTATAGAATCAAAGACTATAAATATAGACATGATAATAGATGATATCCTCTTTTATAAGATAATGGATTTTCTTGTAGAGGAATCTGTTGAGATATAGAGAAATTGCTATATCTACAAATCATAAGAGAAATTGCTATATCTACAAATAATTGACAAGTATAGTATTGTGTGTTATACTACCCAAAGTATTTTACAAAAGGATATGGGTTATCAAGGCTCTTGGTCCAGTTTGACTAAGAGCCTTTTATTATGTATATACTAGACAAATGAAGATGAAATAAACAGTTAATAACGAAAGGAAGTTTAAATGGAAGTAACAAAATTAGAAGAAATGAATTTGTATCCGGAGATATACAGAGCGGTTGAGGATATGGGTTTTGAGGAATTGTCACCTATTCAGGTAAAGGCTATACCTGCTATATTAAGTGGAAAAGATATTATAGGTCAAGCACAGACAGGAACAGGTAAGACAGCAGCTTTTGGTATTCCTTCTTTACAGCAAATAAATCCTAAGGATAGATCAGTTCAGGCCATGGTATTATGTCCCACAAGAGAATTGGCCGTTCAAGTAGCTGATGAGCTTAGAAAATTAGCTAAGTACATGCATGGGATTAAGATATTACCTATATACGGTGGACAGGAAATATCTAAGCAAATTCGCTCATTAAAAAGTGGAGTTCAGGTGGTTGTTGGTACACCTGGCCGTGTCATGGATCATATGAGAAGAAAAACTATTCGTACGGAAAATATCAAGTTGATAGTTCTTGATGAGGCAGATGAAATGCTTAACATGGGCTTTAGGGAGGATATTGAGACCATCTTAAAGGATATGCCTGATGAAAGGCAGATAGCGCTTTTCTCTGCCACAATGCCAAAACCTATTATGGAGATAGCTCGTACTTATCAAAATAATGCTGAAATAATCAAGGTAATAAGAAAAGAGCTTACTGTACCTCAGATAGATCAGTATTACTATGAGGTAAGTGCTAAGATGAAGGAAGAAGTTCTTTCAAGGCTTTTAGATATTTATAATCCTAAGCTTTCCCTTGTCTTTTGTAACACCAAAAAAATGGTAGACGAACTGACTTTGAACCTGCAAGGCAGAGGTTATTTTGCAGAAGGGCTCCATGGAGATATGAAGCAGCAACAAAGAGATAGGGTTATGAATAGCTTTCGTAATGGTAGGACTGAAATACTTGTAGCTACTGATGTGGCTGCCAGAGGTATTGATGTAGATGATGTAGAAGCTGTATTTAACTACGATGTTCCTCAGGATGATGAATACTATGTTCATAGAATTGGACGAACAGGACGTGCAGGTAGAGTGGGTATGGCATTCACATTAGTGGTTGGAAGAGAAGTTTATAAGTTGAGAGATATCCAAAGATATTGTAAGACAAAGATTAAGCTTCAGCCCATTCCTTCTGCTTATGATGTGACTGAAGTAAAGGCAGAAAAGATACTTGATAAGATTTATGATATATTAGAGGATAATAACCTGACTAAAATGATTGACATGATTCAAAGCCGAATTAATGAAGAGTCAAGATATACTTCCCTAGATGTAGCCGCTGCATTCCTAAAGCATATGATGGGAGATGAAAAGGGCGAATCTATGGATGATAGAGCTTATGCAGACTTTGGAGATACAGGGGCAGAAGCTGGAATGGTTAGATTATTTATCAACTTAGGAAAGAAACAAAAATTAAGACCCGGTGACATTCTTGGGGCAATAGCAGGTGAAACAGGGATGCCAGGTTCTTTGGTTGGATCTATAGATATGTATGATAAGTATACATTTGTAGAGGTACCAAGAGAATATGCATCTGATGTTATTCAGACAATGAAGTCAGCAAAGATTAAGGGAAAGAGTCTAAATATAGAGCCAGCTAATCGTAAGTAGACCTAATGTGCATAAGATTCATATATAAGTGGGATTAAATATGAAAACTTGACATTGCAGATAAATTTGTTATAATAATAATTACTGTTATTCTAATAAATTATTTGATGCGAAAGCAATTGTTAGGAGTGAATGATTATGGCTACTATGAAATACAGTAGGCAAAGAGAAGCCATTAAGGAATACCTTTCTAATACAAAGGAACATCCTACTGCAGATGTAGTATATATGAATATTAAGAAGATCTATCCAAATATAAGCCTTGGAACTGTTTATAGGAATCTTAATCTGCTTGTTGAACAAGGAGAGGCTTTTAAGCTTACTGGTATAGATGGAAGCGACCATTTTGATGCACATGTAATACCCCACTATCATTTTCTGTGTAATAAATGTAGCAATATCTATGATTTAGAGATGGGGACTATTGATGATATAAATAAGTTAGCCAATAAAAACTTTGCTGGTAAAGTGCAGGGACATGAGGCTTACTTTTATGGTTTCTGCCCGGATTGTTTATAGTAGTAGTAAAATAAAAGACCCAAAGACAAATGATTTATCAAATGTCTTTAGGTCTTATTTATTATTATTGATTTTACTTATTAAAGTGAGTTAATAGATCTCTTAACATAAGTTGTATGCAGAAGCTCATGAGCCTTATGGCTTCCTGGCTTTTCTAGGAAATCATCGTATAATTGCTTAACCGCAGGGTTTTCATGAGATTTCCTGATAGGCATAGAAGCGTCTATATCGTATAGAGCTTTTGCTCTTACTGCTCTAACATCTACAGTATTTATTACGCTAGCTGGTTGTTGTGGTTGTCCGCCACCATTTACACAACCACCTGGGCAACCCATAATCTCAATGAAGTGATAGTTGGCTTTACCGGATTTTACTTCATCAAGCAAGGTCCTGGCATTCTTTAGTCCAGAAGCAACTGCCACATTTATATCCATTCCAGCAACATTATAGCTAGCAGTCTTAATTCCTTCTGTACCTCTAACCTCTTTAAAGTCAAGTTTTGGAAGTTCTTCATTTGTTAAGACTTCTACAGCAGTTCTAAGAGCTGCTTCCATTACGCCTCCAGTTGCACCGAATATAACACCTGCACCGGTAGAGCGTCCTAAAGGATCATCAAAGTCCTCATCTGGAAGTGCTAAGAAATTTAGTCCAACACGATCAATCATTCTTGCAAGCTCTCTAGTAGTAATTGAAATATCTACATCAGGAACACCTGCTGCATTTTGATCATCACGACCAATTTCAAACTTCTTAGCTGTACATGGCATTACACTGACCATAAATATATTCTCAGGATTCAGACCCATCTTTTGTGCGTAATAAGTCTTTGTAATTGCACCAAACATTTGTTGAGGTGACTTACAACTGGATAAGTTATCTAACATATCTGGGTAATAATGTTCGCAGTATTTAATCCATCCTGGAGAACAAGAAGTAATTAGTGGTAGGGTGCCACCGTTTTGTACACGGTCTAAGAATTCAGTGGCTTCCTCCATAATAGTTAAGTCAGCTGCAAAATCAGTATCAAATACTTTATCAAATCCTAGACGACGTAGGGCTGCAACCATCTTTCCTTGTACATTGGTGCCAATTGGTAGGCCAAAGGCTTCTCCTAAGGCGGCACGAACAGCAGGTGCAGTCTGTACGATAACGTATTTATCAGGATCACTTAGAGCTTCAAATACTTCATCTGTAAAATCTTTTTCAAATAATGCACCGGTAGGGCAAACTGCAATACACTGACCGCAGGATACACAACTGGTTTCTCCAAGTCCCATTTCAAATGCACAGGAGATATTAGTTTTAAATCCTCTTTCGTTTGCACCTATTACACCTACATCTTGAACATGTTCACATACAGCGGAACAACGACGACAAAGTATACATTTATTGTTATCTCTAACCATATGGGCTGATGAATAATCCAGTTCATATTGGTTTTGTTCACCTTCATATAAGGTTTCGTCATCAACATTTAGATCTTTACATAATTTCTGAAGTTCACAATCACCATTTCTTACACATGATAAGCATTTTCTATCATGGTCTGACAATATAAGTTGTAAGGTCTGTTTTCGTGAAGCCAATACTTTTGGTGAATTGGTGTAAACCTCCATTCCATCAGAAACAGGGTAGACACAGGAAGCTACAAGACTTCTTGCACCTTTAACTTCTACTACACAGATTCGACAGGCTCCAATTTCGTTAATTTCTTTTAAGAAGCATAAAGTAGGAATTTCAATATGTGCCAGTCTGGCTGCTTCTAAGATGGTGGAACCTTTTGGAACATCTATAGATATACCATTTATTTTAACATTTACAGTTTCCATGCTTACCTCCATTCTAGCGTATCGATATTGCATCAAAGCGACATTTTTCCATACATGCACCGCATTTAATACATTTATCCTGATCTATAACATGTGCTTCTTTTACTTTGCCGGTAATAGCATCGTTAGGGCAGACACGGGCACATAATGTACAACCCTTACAAGCATCTGCATCTATTACGTAAGATAGTAGAGCCTTACATACACCTGCTGGACATTTTTTATCTTCAACATGGGCTATGTATTCATCTTTAAAGTAACGAAGGGTTGACAATACAGGATTTGGTGCACTTTGACCTAGTCCACATAGAGAATTTTCTTTGATATAGTGGCACAAGTCTTCTAGTTTGTCTAGGTCTTCCATAGTTCCATTGCCTTTTGTTATTTTATCTAACATTTCATAGAGCCTTTTTGTACCGACACGACAAGGAGTACATTTTCCGCAGGACTCATCAACTGTAAACTCAAGGAAGAACTTGGCTATGTCAACCATACAGTTGGTTTCGTCCATAACGATAAGACCACCGGAGCCCATCATTGAGCCTACTTCTAAAAGGTTATCATAATCGATAGGGACATCATAATGCTCAACAGGTATACATCCACCTGAAGGGCCACCTGTCTGTGCTGCCTTAAACTTCTTACCCCCTGGAATTCCTCCGCCAATTTCTTCTATAACTTCTCTGAGGGTAGTTCCCATAGGAACTTCTACAAGACCAGTATTATTGATCTTTCCACCAAGGGCAAAAACTTTGGTTCCCTTGGATTTTTCCGTACCTAAGGAGTTGAACCATTCAGGGCCATTTAGTATAATGGGCGGAATGTTTGCGTAAGTTTCAACGTTGTTTAATATGGTAGGTTTTTGGAAAAGTCCTTTTTGTGCAGGGAAAGGAGGACGAGGTCTTGGTTCACCACGGTTTCCTTCAATAGATGTCATAAGAGCGGTTTCCTCACCGCAGACAAATGCACCTGCACCAAGTCTAAGTTCAATATCAAAGTTAAAATCTGTTCCAAAGATGTTATTGCCTAAAAGTCCGTATTCTCTAGCTTGTTTAATAGCTATATTTAAACGATCAACAGCAATAGGGTATTCTGCACGTACATAGATATATCCCTGAGATGCCCCGATTGCATAACCGGCAATTGCCATAGCCTCTAACACCACATGAGGGTCACCCTCTAATACGGAACGATCCATAAATGCACCGGGATCACCTTCATCAGCGTTACAACATACATATTTCTGATCAGCATCATTTCCTTTGGCTAGTTTCCACTTTAGACCAGTAGGGAATCCGCCGCCCCCTCTTCCTCTTAGACCACTATCTAAAAGTGTATCTATAACCTGGTCTGGAGTATATGAAGTAAGTACCTTTCCTAAGGCTTCATAACCATTTGTTGCAATATATTCATCAATACATTCAGGATTAATTATTCCGCAGTTACGTAGAGCGATTCTGTGTTGCTTTTTGTAGAAATCTGTTTCGCTAATAGAAGTTATCTCATCATCTTTTATGGTTTCATCATAAACCAAACGGGTAACTACCCTTCCCTTTAAAAGATGCTCATTAACAATCTCGGGTATATCCTCTTCCTTGACCATGGAATAGAATGTAGCTTCAGGATATACAACGATAATAGGACCTAAAGCACATAATCCATGACAACCGGTTTCTACAACGGCTACTTCATCGCTTATTCCAGCTTTTTTAATTTCTTCATTTAGACTATCTATAATCTTTGTGGCGCCAGAGGAAGTACAACCTGTTCCACCACAGACTAGTACATGTGAACGATACATAATGTTACCTCCCTTTGGTTATCCGATATCTTCGGAAATTGTGTATTTGCTAACAATCTGACCACGGATAATATGTTGGTCAACTATTTCTTTTGCTTTTTCCGGTGTCATCTTAATATATGTTACTTTTTCTTTTCCAGGCTCAATAACTTCTACAATAGGTTCATATTGGCAAAGACCTATACATCCGGTCTGTGTTACCATTACCTTAGATAACCCCTTTTCTTGAACGATCTTGGAAAGTTCCATTAGTACAGGTCTTGCTCCACTGGCAATACCACATGTTGCCATTCCAACTACTATACGGGTTTGGTTAGTATCTTCATTGCGTAGCCCCATTTGTGCCTGCATAGATTCTCTTATAGCTTTTAGCTCTTCTAGAGATTTCATCTGCTTTCCTCCTATTATTAAATATAAGTTAACTGTTTGGCTAGAAATTACAGCCTCCAGCTGTTTCATTATAATTATCATTTAGATAATCACGAATAAATTCTGCAACCTCTGGCGTGTCAAAAGAAATATCGCCAAGAATATCCTTTAGGCTTCTAGTATCTAGCTGAAATTCTTTGTCATCACACTGAAACACATAGAGAAAATCTATTTCTTGATTTGCCAAAACCAGTGTATATATAGTAGAGTTTATATCCCCTAAGGGCATTCTATCTATATGAGAAAGACCAAAGCTTGCATATACTAAAGTCTCTACATTTGGCTTAGACTTTATAGAAAAAGTTCCACCTGTAATCAGTGCGGCCTGTTTTAGAAAAGGTATTCCAAGTCCCACATCTCTCGTGGTTCGGGTTGTGAAAAAAGGATCTTCCACCTGGGAAAGTTGCTCCTTTGTCATACCGTGACCGTTATCAATTATTTTGATGGTAAGGATATCTTCTCTTGTATGTATACTTACCTGGATAACAATAAGGTTAGCACCAGCTCTTATAGAATTATTTGCGACATCCAATATGTTTAAAGATAATTCAGTCAACATAATTATTCATACTTTGCAAGGATTCCTTCAACATCATCGGCTGTAATCTTACCGTATACATCATCATTTACAGTCAATACAGGAGCTAGACCACATGCTCCAATACATCTACAGGATTCTAGTGAGAACTTGCCATCTTCAGTGCATTCTCCGTCAGAAATCTTCAGTATATCTTCAAGTTTATTTACAATATCACCAGCACCCCTTACATAACAAGCGGTTCCAAGACATACAGAAATTGTGTATTTACCCTTGGGACTGAGTGAAAACTGAGAATAAAATGTAACAATTCCATATATCTTTTCTAGTGGAATATTCATTTCATTTGAAATAATAGTTTGAACCTCAATAGGTAAATAACCATAAATAGCTTGAGCCTCTTGCAAAATTGGCATTAAGGCACCATGGTCACCTTTGTGTTGGTTAATAACCTTGAGTAATTCCTCATGTTGCTGTTTTGTTCCAGCAAATGGTACAGTTTTTTGACTTATACCCATTGTAATACCTCCTTGTTTTTTAAAAATCAAGACAAAAATTAAGTATATTATAACACTATATTGTTAAATAATCTACAATAAATTTAAACAATGATTAACAAAATTTTGACAAATTAAATATACATATTGTATAGGAAAGTTTATTAGAATTATGGTTTTATGGATGATATGGAGAAAATGGTGTAAAGTTATGGAATTAGGCGGTTTTGAAGGTTGCAGATAATAAATAATTAATACAAACATTGACACGGGATATAGATTGAAATAAAATTAAATAAAGCCTAACAGACACCATCAATCTGATACCATCCGTGATTGTATTTGAATATCAAGTGTATTATAATTATTATATAAATAATGACCAGGAAAACAGATGTTTTACATAGAGAAAGGTAGAGGATTATGGGTGATAATCATACAATTGATATGAATCAGATGATGAAGTCTTTATCGGGAGGAATTTTAAGATTAGCACTAGATGATGAGCTTACTATAATTTATGCATCTGAAGTATTCTATAAGCTAATAGATGTTGATATCAATAATCAAGCAGTATTACCAAAGACCATTGTTAAAACCGTGTATTCTGCTGATATGATTATGTATACACATCAGATTGTTGCTCAGAAGAAAAGGAAGGATAATCAACTTGCACTGTTTTACCGTGTGCTTTTAAAAAGTGGTGACTTAAGGTGGATTTTGATAAATGGTAGTAAGACAGAAGAGAGCTACAATGAGAATAATAAAGAATACCCTATTTATTTTTGCATGGCAATTGATATAACTGACTATATGGTGAAATACAAGCAGCTGGAGCAGAAGGTTGAATACTATGATATTATGTCAGAAATGTCAAAAGAATTGACTTTTGAATATGTGATAGCTACAGATTCCCTTGTGTTTTCAAAAACCTTTCGTGAGACTTTTGGTATAGACCCCAAGGTGGAAAATTTTAGTAAAAAACTAGAGAAAACAGGGATTATACATCCAGAGGATTTACCGGGCATAGTTAAAGTTTATAGAAGTGTTATGAACGGTAAGAAACAGGTTCGTTGTGAGTTTCGTATAATAACCAAGGATGGGCAAGTCTTATGGTATGTATGTCATGCATCTATTGTATTTGATGAGAATAAGAATCCCTTTAAGGTTTTAGGTAAGTTATCTGCCATGTGCATGCGCCGGGAAGAAGATAGCCCAGCCATTAAGATAAAGCTGGACACCCTTACTCAGGTATATAGTAAAGATACTTCAGATAAGATGATAAGGGATCATATGCTGAATCAGGATTCCAGTGCCATATCAGCACTTTTTATTTGTGAGCTTGGTAATTACAAGAATATAAATGATATTGTAAAGGTTGTGGATGGAGAAAATGTACTTGTATCCATAGCGAAAATTTTAAAAAGATCTTTTAGAAGGACTGACATTATTGGTAGAACGGGCTTAAGTGAATTTACAGTCTGTATGAGGGATATTACTTCAGATAAGTATGTCTACAGAAAAGCTCAAGAAATATGCAAGGAAGTCAATGATTTATATTCTTATAGTTTTAATAAAAGTCAACTTAGTATCAGTATAGGAATAACATTTGCAAGAGGAAGTCTAGATTATTCCACAGCAGTTGATAATGCAAAAACTGCACTACTAGTAGCGAAGAAAGAAAGTAGTAGTTCATTTGAAGCATTTAACCCCCCAAGTAGTAAATAGTTAAAAAATCGATAGGAGAAAACAAATGACTATAAAGGATGTAAGAGAGATTCTTGGTGCAAGATTCATATGCGGAGAAGAATATCAGGACAGAGAGGTTCATGCAGCTTGTGGTTCAGACATGATGAGTGATGTTCTTGCTTTCATGAAGGATAGAGCTGTTCTTCTAACAGGACTGTGTAATCCGCAGGTTATACGAACAGCTGAGATGATGGATATTGTCTGCATTGTATTTGTCAGAGGTAAGGAACCTGATGAAACTATGATAGAAATGGCCAAAGAAAGAGAAATAGCTCTTATTAGTACAGGTCATAGAATGTTTTCTGCTTGCGGTATGTTGTACAGTAAGGGGCTTGGTGGAGGTAGTTCTTATCGATGAATGATAAAATCATATTAAAGTATAAGGTTGACTGTGATGATTTCACAAGGGCAGGAGAGGCATCAAGCAGCGTAAAAAGAAAGCTGAAACTTATGGGTTTTGATCCTGAGATTATTAGAAAGGTTGCCATTTCCCTTTATGAGGGTGAAATTAATATGGTGATTCATTCTTATGGAGGCACTATTGAAGTTATTATATCACCTGATGAGATAGAGATGATACTAGTGGATAAAGGCCCCGGAATAGAGAATATAGAACTTGCTATGCAAGCGGGATACTCTACTGCGCCAGATAAGATTCGTTCTTTGGGTTTTGGAGCTGGTATGGGTCTACCTAATATGAAGAAATATTCGGATGATTTAAATATTGAAAGTATAGTGGGCGTAGGAACTACACTAAGGATAAGAGTGTATGTGCCTATAGAAGAGTAGGAAGAACTAAGCACTTACCAAGGAGAGTGGGGCTATGGGTGAATTTTATAATTCTGTATACTTAAAAGAAGATTTATGCATGGGTTGCATAAATTGTATTAAACGTTGCCCTACTCAGGCTATTAGGGTAAGAAATGGTAAGGCTAAGATAACTAAGGAATTTTGTATTGACTGTGGAGAATGTATTAGGATATGCCCTCATCATGCTAAAGAAGCCACCTATGACTCACCTGATATAATGAATCAGTTTCAGTATGTTGTGGCACTAACTGCACCTTCATTTTATGGACAATTTAACAATCTTGATGATATTAATATAGTGCTTACGGCTTTAAAAAAGATGGGTTTTGATGATGTATATGAAGTTGCTAAGGAAGCTGAGATAGTATCTGAATTAACTAGAAGATACCTTGCTGAGAATGAGGAGAAGTGGCCTGTAATAAGCACTGCTTGTCCCACTGTAGTAAGATTAATACAGATAAGATTTCCGAATCTAATAGACCATCTACTTCCTATATCTGCCCCTGTGGATTTGGCTGCTGTAAATGCCAGAAAAAAAGCAATGAAAGAGACTGGACTTCCTTCTGATAAGATAGGGGTTATATTCATATCCCCTTGCCCTGCTAAGGTGACGGCGGTAAAATCTCCAATTGGCATAAAAAACAGTGAGATAGACGGTGTCCTAGCCATGAAAGAGGTATATACAATACTTCTTCCACACATGAAGAATAGTATAGACCAAGTCGAGGATCTTAGTAGATCAGGAAGAATTGGTATTGGATGGGGTGGTAGCGGAGGCGAGGCTGGAGCCCTACTTACGGACAACTATCTGGCAGCAGATGGTATAGAGAATGTGATTAGAGTTCTTGATGATTTAGAAGATCAGAAATTCGAACAATTGGAATTCATAGAGCTAAATGCTTGTTCAGGTGGATGTGTTGGTGGGGTTCTTACAGTAGAAAACCCCTATGTAGCAAAGGTAAGGTTGAAGAGACTTAGAAAATCCCTACCTGTAGCTTGTAATCATTTGGATAAAGAAAAGGTCACAGACGCTAACTGGACTGTAGATGTTAAGTTTGAGCCAGTATTTAATATAGGTACTAATATACGGGATAGTATCAATAAGATGACCAGGGTTGAAGAACTTTGCGAAAGGTTTCCTGGCCTTGATTGTGGCTCTTGTGGTGCTCCTACCTGTAAGTCATTGGCTGAGGATATAGTCCGAGGAGTGGCTAAGGAAGGAGATTGTATTCATATTCTTAGGGATTATATACATAAGTTATCTGATGAGTTATCAAGACTTGATAATAAGAATTAATAGATTTAGGGTTATAAACTATATTAGAAGTTGTACGGGGGAAGAGTTATGACAATAGAAAAGTTTGTTGAGTGTTTTGCTGAACTTAAGGTAATTAATAAGGGGACACAATTAGACAGGGAGGTAACTGGACCATATTGCTGTGATTTGCTTAGCATTGCTATGTCAAAGATGCCGCAAGGTGCAGCATGGGTTACGGTTATGGCTAATGTAAATACCCTTGCGGTAGCAACCCTTGCCGAGGCAGCCTGCATTATCCTAGCAGAAGGAGCCACCTTAGATACAGATGCCTTAGATAAGGCAAAGGAAAAGGGTGTTACAGTACTAGGGACCCATTTGCCGGTCTTTGAGACTGCTCTTTTAGTTTATAATAGAATTAATGAATAAACTTTCTTATGATCTTCATATTCATTCTTGTCTTTCTCCCTGTGGCCATGAGGATATGACGCCAGCTAATATTGTTAATATGGCTAAGCTTCTTGATTTGGATCTTATTGCAGTAACAGATCATAATAGCTGCAAAAATTGTCCTGCTGTCTACAACTATGCTCAGAAAAACAATATTCTTGCCATTCCAGGAATGGAACTATGCACAGTGGAAGAGGTTCATGTGCTTTGTTTTTTTAGTAAGCTAGAGGATGCCATGGCATTTGATGCTTATGTCTACCAAAGACTAATAAAAATTCTTAATCAGGAAAAAATATTTGGAAAGCAAGAGATATATAATGAAGCAGATGTTAAGATAGGTGAGGAGCCATACCTTTTAATAAATGCCACAGACATATCTTTTGATGATCTAGGACAGTTGATGAATGAGTATAAGGGCATCTATATACCGGCTCATGTAGATAAAGCTTCCAATAGCCTAATATCTAATCTTGGCTTTGTTCCACCAGGAGCAGACTTTAAATGTGTGGAGCTTAATAATAAAATTAGGAAGGAAGAACTTATAATTAAGCATCCTTATTTTAAAGAATGTAATATAATATCAAATTCTGATGGACATACACTGGGAGATATTAATGAAGCAGTTAACTTTATTGATGTTAAGGAAAAAAATTGTGAGTCTGTAATTGAAAGATTGACTCATTTTAATATATGAGGTAAGCTAATAGGAATAAAGTGCGGTTGTCCCTTGTTCACATAAGATTAATTCTTGTAATATCAAAATCTTATGCTATAATCAAATAATAAAATCCGCCAACAATAAATATATAAAGGAGTATAACATGGAATTAGTAGATATCAGACAGCTATATAAAAACAGTGACAAATATATCGGTAAGAAGATAACAGTAGGAGGTTGGATTCGCAGCGTAAGGGATTCAAAAACCTTTGGTTTTATTGTGCTACATGATGGTACCTTTTTTGATACTTTACAGGTGGTCTATCATGATACAATGGATAACTTTGCAGCAGTATCAAAATTAAATGTAGGGTCTGCAATTATCGTTACCGGTGAGCTGATTGCTACACCTGAGGCAAAGCAACCATTTGAAATACAGGCTGAGAAAGTGGATATAGAAGGTGCTTCAACATCTGATTATCCCCTTCAAAAGAAGAGACACTCCTTAGAATATTTAAGAACAATCACCCATCTTAGACCTAGGACAAATACATTCCAAGCAGTTTTTCGCGTCCGTTCTCTTATATCCTATGCCATTCATAAATTCTTTCAGGAGAGAGATTTTCTATATGTGCATACACCCATCATAACAGGAAGTGATGCAGAGGGTGCAGGTGAAATGTTTAGGGTTACAACCCTTGATATGGATAATTTGCCAAGAAACAAAGAAGGTAAGGTGGATGATTCAGAAGACTTTTTTGGTAAAGAGACAAACCTTACAGTGAGCGGACAGCTAAATGGTGAAACATTTGCTATGGCATTTAAAAACATCTATACATTTGGGCCAACATTTCGTGCTGAGAACTCCAATACTACTCGCCATGCTGCGGAATTTTGGATGATAGAGCCAGAGATAGCATTTGCAGATTTAAATGATAATATGAAGTTGGCTGAAGACATGCTAAA
>JAAYNY010000158.1 GCA_012520635.1 Clostridiales bacterium
TCGGATATCTTGTAAAAGTCGATGGTGAAGAAGAAAGAGGAAACAATGGTGAATATTAATTTAATGAATATAGAAGGAACTCTTCCTGCAACTCCTGTAATAGTAGTGATAACAGAGGAGGAAGCTTTTGTAATAAATGAAAGTATAGTATCACTGATATTAAGTATGAATTTTTCAACATATGGTTGTATACTTGGGAATTGATCCATAAGCTTATAGGCGGATTCTTCTAGGGCAGGCTCTATGGTGTTCAGATACAAATTAGGTAGCTGGCTGAACAAATCCTTTAAGAAGGCAAAGATTTTTACACCTATCAGACTAATAACCATCACCAGTAAGCCATAAAAGACAATTAATATGATAATAGATACAATGTGACGTTTTATCCTAGTCTTTTTTTCTAAAAAGTCAATTATCTTACGAAACATAAGGGCTATAATTAGGCCTATAACAAATGGCATAAGAAGAGGAAGAATAAATTTAATGGAGATAAACCCTAGTCCTAATATAAATGCAATGTATATTACATGGATGACAAAAGATTTCTGTTTATCAATATTCATTCGTCACATTTACCTTTCTATAATTTGATTGTTTTTCTAGAAATATAATACTTTTTGGTGTTTTATATTACCAACTATAAAAATTTTAACATTAATTAACTATGATAGCAATACAAATATAAACTAATAAGATAAAGAAGTAAATTTTCATTGATTTTTAATGGGAAATACTTTATTATATACGGTACTACATTAAAGTGTTAAACATAAACTTATGTTAACTCATGTAATATAAGTGCGATATATAAGACAAGATGCCAATTTCCCAGTTGATAATAGAAGGAGGATAATTATGAGAAGTGATGCGGTAAAAAAAGGTATTCAACAAGCACCCCACAGGTCTTTATTTAATGCCCTTGGTTTTACAAAGGAAGAATTACATAAACCTCTTATTGGTATTGTAAATTCCTATAATGAGATTGTTCCAGGACATATGAATCTTGATAAAATAGTAGATGCTGTAAAGATGGGTGTTGCCATGGCAGGTGGAACACCAGTAGAGTTTCCTGCAATAGCAGTCTGTGATGGAATAGCCATGGGTCATCAGGGTATGAAATACTCTTTGGCAACTAGAGACTTAATTGCTGATTCCACAGAAGCTGTGGCTATGGCTCATCAATTCGATGCCCTAGTAATGGTACCAAACTGTGATAAGAATGTACCCGGACTTCTAATGGCAGCAGCAAGACTAAATATTCCCACTATAATAGTCAGTGGAGGCCCAATGCTTGCAGGAAGAGTTAATGGAAGTAAGAGAAGTCTGTCTAGTATGTTTGAGGCGGTAGGAGCTTATAATGCTGGTACTATGACTGAAGAAGAAGTAGAGGAATATGAGAACAAGGTATGTGCTTCATGTGGATCTTGCTCTGGAATGTATACAGCTAACTCCATGAACTGTCTTGCAGAAGCTATCGGAATGGGACTTAAGGGTAACGGAACCATCCCTGCGGCATATTCAGAAAGAATACGTTTGGCAAAACGTGCAGGTATGAAGATAATGGAACTGCTTGAGAAAGATATTCGTCCCCGTGATATTATGACAGAGAAGGCATTTTACAATGCTCTTACAGTAGATATGGCTCTAGGCTGCTCTACTAATACTATGTTACATTTGCCTGCTATCGCTAATGAAGTAGGTTTTGAACTTAATATAGATGTAGCCAATGAAATCTCAGAAAAGACACCTAATCTATGTCATCTTGCTCCTGCTGGACCTACTTATATGGAAGATTTGAATGAAGCAGGAGGAGTCTATGCTGTTATGAACGAACTTAATAAGAAGGGATTACTATACACTGACCTAATAACAGCAAGCGGAAAAACCGTAGGAGAGAATATTAAGAATTCAATTAATCTAGATCCTGAAGTTATACGTCCTATTGATAATCCTTATAGTAAAACAGGAGGTATAGCAGTACTAAAGGGAAATCTTGCTCCTGATACAGGTGTTGTTAAACGTTCTGCTGTAGCACCTGAGATGCTAAAGCATGAAGGACCGGCTAGGGTGTTTGACTGTGAGGAAGATGCTATAGATGCAATCTTTGCAGGTAAGATTAAAGCTGGTGATGTGGTGGTTATCCGCTATGAAGGACCTAAAGGAGGTCCTGGTATGAGGGAAATGCTTAACCCTACCAGTGCAATCATGGGTATGGGTCTTGGATCTAGTGTGGCACTGATAACTGATGGACGATTCTCCGGAGCTTCCAGAGGAGCCTGCATAGGTCATGTATCTCCAGAAGCAGCAGTAGGTGGCAATATTGCCCTGGTTGAAGAGGGGGATATAATAAGTATTGATATAGATAATAAATCCGTTAACTTCAAGGTTACAGAAGAGGAGCTAGAAGCAAGAAGAGCAAAATGGCAACCCCGTAAACCAAAGATTACTACAGGATATCTGGCACGTTATACAGCAATGGTAACATCAGGTAACCGTGGTGCTATCTTAGAAATTCCTAAGTCGGAATAATGGAGGTGTATTGATATGAAATTAACTGGTTCTCAGATTGTTATAGAATGTTTAAAAGAACAGGGTGTTGATACGATATTTGGATATCCTGGTGGTGCTATATTAAACATATATGATGAATTGTATAAGCATAGCGATGAGATAAGACATATTCTAACATCTCATGAACAAGGGGCTTCCCATGCGGCTGATGGCTATGCAAGAGTTACTGGTAAGGTTGGAGTATGTATGGCAACTTCAGGTCCTGGTGCAACTAATCTGGTAACAGGTATCGCAACAGCCTATATGGACAGTATTCCATTGGTGGCCATAACTGCTAATGTGTCGGTTGACTATCTTGGAAAAGATTCTTTTCAGGAGATAGATATTGCTGGTGTAACTATGCCTATAACAAAACATAACTTTATAGTTAAGGATGTTACAAAATTGGCTAATACATTAAGAAGAGCATTTAAGATAGCTAAGACAGGTCGTCCAGGCCCTGTACTGGTGGATATAACCAAGGATGTAACAGCTAAAGAAGCAGAGTATGTGAAGGCTGATATAGAACCTGTTAATCCAAGTGTGGATAAGATAAGGGATGAGGATTTAGAGGAAGCTGTTAAAATGATTAGTAAGTCCAAGAAACCATTTATCTTTGTTGGTGGAGGGGCTGTAATATCCGATGCAGCAACCGAGCTTAGGGAATTCGTAGATAAGGTAGATAGTCCAGTAGCAGATACTCTTATGGGTAAAGGAGCATTTGACGGAAGAGATTCTAGGTATACTGGTATGGTTGGAATGCATGGAACTAAGACATCTAACCTAGGAATTACAGAGTGTGACTTGTTAATTACAATTGGTGCAAGATTTTCAGATAGGGTTACTGGTAATGCCAGCAAATTTGCCCGTAAAGCTAAAATCCTTCAGATTGACGTTGATCCTGCCGATATTAATAAGAACGTACAAACCCATCATTCTATTATAGGAGATGTGAAGGAAGTCCTAGTTAGACTTAATAAGATGTTGGATAAGCAAGAACATAGTGATTGGCTTAATCATATTAAGGAGCTTATGCAAAAACATCCTTTAAACTATCGTAAGGATATCTTAACTGGACCTTATATTATAGAAAAGTTATATGAAGTAACAGAAGGAAAAGCAATTATTTCAACTGAAGTTGGTCAACATCAGATGTGGGCTGTTCAGTATTATAAATATAAAGAGCCTAGAACCCTTATAACTTCTGGAGGACTAGGAACTATGGGTTATGGTCTTGGGGCCTCATTAGGTGCCAAAGTTGGTAGGCCAGATGATATTGTGGTTAATATAGCTGGTGACGGCTGCTTTAGAATGAATATGAACGAAATAGCCACTGCTACCCGTTATAATATACCTATTATCCAGATAATATTAAATAATAGTGTTCTGGGAATGGTTAGACAATGGCAAACCCTATTCTATGATAAAAGGTATTCTAACACCACACTAAAGGATAAGGTGGACTTTGTAAAATTGGCTGAAGCTATGGGGGCTAAAGCATTCCGTATTAGCAAACCTGAAGAAGTTGAGGGTGTACTAAGAGAAGCCGTAGCATGTAATCAACCAGTTATTATTGATTGTTTAATTGATTGTGACGAGAAAGTGTGGCCTATGGTTGCTCCGGGAGCTCCTATACAAGAAGTGTTCTCAGAGGAAGATTTAAAGGAAAAGTAACATTATGTAATTAGTTATTGACAAAAAAATAACATAGTTTTATAATAAGGGTTATACACTTTACTAAACTAAAGCAATAATAGTTTAAATCATAAGAGTAATAAAAATTTATAAGGAGGATAAGAAATGGGAAGAATTTATAATTTTTCAGCCGGACCAGCTATGCTTCCGGAAGAAGTATTACAGGAAGCTGCAGATGAAATGCTAGACTATAGAGGCTCAGGAATGTCGGTTATGGAGATGAGCCATAGATCTAAAGTATATGAAGGCATAATTCAGGAAGCAGAAAAAGATTTAAGAGAACTAATGAATATTCCTGATAATTATAAGGTGTTATTCCTTCAAGGGGGAGCATCCCAACAATTCGCAGCTATTCCTATGAACCTTATGAAGAATAAGGTGGCTGATTATATTATTACCGGACAGTGGGCTAAAAAAGCACATCAAGAAGCTAGTAAATACGGAAAGGCTAATGTTATTGCTTCATCAGCTGAAAAAACATTTACATATATCCCTGACTGCTCAGATCTTCCAATATCTGAAGATGCTGATTATGTATACATTTGTGAGAATAATACCATCTATGGTACCAAGTTTAAGACCCTTCCAAACACTAAGGGAAAAGAACTTGTGGCAGATGTATCCTCTTGTATCTTATCCGAGCCTGTTGATGTAACAAAATATGGCCTTATATTTGGTGGAGTTCAGAAGAATATAGGACCTGCAGGTGTAGTAATCGTAATAATCAGAGAGGATTTAATTAGTGAGGATGTTCTGTCAGGAACACCTACTATGTTAAATTATAAAATACAAGCTGATGCTAATTCATTATATAATACACCTCCTGCCTATGGTATTTATATATGTGGGAAAGTCTTCAAGTGGATAAAGAACATGGGTGGACTTGAAGCAATGAAGGTTAGAAACGAGAAAAAGGCAAAAATTCTTTATGACTTCCTAGATGAGAGTAAACTCTTTAAAGGTACTGTAGTAAAAGAGGATCGTTCTTTAATGAATGTACCTTTTATAACAGGAGACGCTGAACTTGATGCTAAATTTGTCAAAGAAGCAAAGGAAGCAGGGCTTGAGAATCTTAAGGGACATAGAAGTGTAGGTGGCATGAGAGCTAGTATATATAATGCCATGCCTATGGAAGGTGTAGAAGCTTTGGTTGAATTCATGAAGAAGTTTGAAAAGGAAAACAACTAATAAGCTCTGTTATATGTTGTATAGGGAGGAGAGTAATAAAATGAAATATAATTGTCTTAATCCGATATCAACTATAGGTCTAAAGATGTTTTCAGATAATTACGAAAATGTAGAAAATGTTGATGATGCGGATGTGATTTTGGTAAGAAGTGCAGCTATGCATGATATGGAGTTTGGGAATAATCTTAAAGCTATAGCAAGGGCTGGAGCAGGGGTTAATAATATACCTCTTGAAAAATGTGCGGAAGAAGGAATTGTGGTATTTAACACTCCAGGCGCTAATGCCAATGGTGTAAAAGAATTGGTTATTGCAGGTCTTATGTTAGCTTCCCGTGACATAGTTGGTGGTATTAACTGGGTACAGTCCATTAAGGATCAAACTGGTATCGGTAAACTTGTTGAAAAAGGCAAGAAGAAATTTGCTGGTACTGAAGTTAAGGGTAAAAAAATAGGAGTTATTGGACTAGGTGCAATCGGTGTCTTGGTGGCAAATGCAGCAAATCGTTTGGGAATGACTGTATATGGCTATGATCCATTTATATCAGTAGACAGTGCATGGAATTTGTCTAGAGATATCCTTCATGTTAAGAGCAGAGATGAAATCTATAGAGATTGTGATTATATTACTGTTCATACTCCTCTTATAGAAGATGAGAATCCTGATAACAACACTAAGGAAATGATAAATAAAGAATCTATAGCTAAGATGAAGGATAATGTTGTTATCTTAAACTTTTCCAGAGATCTATTGGTAAATGATACAGATATGGGAGAGGCCTTAAAGTCTGGTAAAGTAGCCAAATATGTTACTGATTTTCCTAATGATAAGACCGCTAATATGGAAGGAGTTATAGCAATACCTCATCTAGGAGCATCCACTGAGGAATCTGAAGATAATTGTGCTATGATGGCAGTTAAGCAACTTGTGGATTATATGGAGAACGGCAATATCAAGAACTCTGTAAACTTTCCTAATTTGGATGCAGGTGTATGCACTACTAAAGGAAGAATTGCAATCTTACATAGAAATATCCCTAAGATGTTAACTCAATTTACAGGTGCCTTTGCTGAACTGGATGTTAATATTGCCAATTTGGTTAATAAGAGTAGAGGCAATTACGCTTACACTGTAATAGATGTAGACACCTTGGTAAATGGTGATGTAACTTCTAAACTCAGTTCAATAGATGGAGTTCTTAAAGTTAGGCTAGTAAAATAATTGTGATAATAGAAGATATTAGATAAAGGTCTTAGACTAGATAAAGGGATGCTCGGTGATTATATAATCAAAGGGCATCCCTTTTAAAAGTCTTGCATTTTATGTAAAATATCATAAGATTATATTTAGTAGAGTAAAGTACAAATCAAAAAATAGGAGGAAAGAGATATGTCTGTTGTAAAACCATTTGTATCTATTAGACCAGAGCCATCGCTTGCACATAGAATTGCAGCACTACCCTATGATGTGTACAACCGCCGGGAGGCCAAAGAGGAAGTTATGAAAGAGCCAATGTCCTTTTTAAGAATAGACCGGGCTGAGACAAACTTTGATGATCATGTGGATACTTATGATCCTAGAGTTTATGAAAAGGCAAAAGAGCTTATAAATGAAATGATAAAGGATGGTAGCTTTGTAGTTGATGACAGTGAGTGTTATTATATCTATGAGCTTGTAATGGATGGTCGCCCCCAGACAGGCATAGTAGCATGTGCCTCTATAGATGATTACCTTAATAACGTAATAAAGAAACATGAGAATACAAGAGAAGAGAAGGAGATAGACAGAATTACTCATGTAGATGTATGTAATGCTCAGACAGGGCCTATATTCCTTGCATATCGTTCCCAGGAGGAGATTAATAAGATTGTAGAGGAAGCGAAAACCCAAGAACCTCTCTACAAGTTCACATCTGAAGATGGTATAGGACATCATGTATGGAGAATCGCTGATGGGGAAAGGATTAATAAACTTAAAGATTCTTTTGCAAAAATATCTGACATATATATAGCTGACGGTCATCACAGGGCTGCTTCTGCTGTAAAGGTAGGGCTAAAAAGAAGGGAAGAAAACCCTAATTATACTGGTGAGGAAGAATTTAATTATTTTCTTTCAGTTCTATTCCCCCATGATCAGCTTAAAATACTTTCATACAACCGTACGGTAAAGGACTTAAATGGACTTGACTCCCAGGAGTTTTTTGAGAAGATAAAAGTACACTTTGAAGTTTCAGAGATTGGTAGCACACCTTATTCTCCAAAAGAAAAGGCTGCATTTGGTATGCTATTAGATGATATCTGGTATGAATTAAAAGCAAAGAAAGATATTATTAACAATAATGATCCAGTAAAAGCCTTGGATGTATCAATACTACAAGATTATCTCCTAGGACCTGTACTTGGAATTGATGACCCTAGAACTGATAATAGGATTGATTTTATTGGCGGAATTAGGGGGATTAAGGAACTTGAGAAAAGAACTTTAATGGATATGAGAATTGCATTTTCCATGTATCCTACCTCCATTCAGGAGTTATTTGACGTATCAGATGCTGGCAAGCTTATGCCGCCAAAATCCACTTGGTTTGAGCCTAAGCTTAGAAGCGGTTTATTTATTCACTCAATATCATCTTAAGAATTTAATAAGATACTATTGTATGGATAAGATGTTATGGGATGAAAATGATAAAAGCTACTAGTATTAAAATGCTAAATATGGTACAATAAAGAAGAATGTAAAATTCAAGTTACTATTTTAACAAATAAATAGAATGTGAAGGAGGATATAAAATGGGTAATTTAAGAGGTACTAAGACTTTAGAAAATCTTATGAAATCATTTGCAGGTGAAGCTCAGGCTAGATTGAGATACACCTATTTTGCTTCTGTTGCAGGTAAAGAGGGTTATAAGCAGATACAGAATATCTTTATGGAGACGGCTGAAAATGAAAAGGAACATGCAAAGGTATTTATGAAGCTTGCATTAGAGCATCTAGATGGTGAGAATCCAGCTCCTGTTGACATCAATGCTACATATCCATTTGCATATGGTGACACAGTTGCTAACCTAAGATCAGCTGCAGAGGGTGAGCATGAGGAAGCAGAAGTTGATTATCCTGCATTTGCTAAGATTGCTAAGGAAGAAGGCTTTGATGATATTGCTGAGCGTTTTCTCTTAATTGCTGATGTAGAAAAGCATCATGAAGAAAGATATCGTAAGCTTTTAGAGAACATCGAAAATGGCAAGGTATTTAAGAAAGATGAAAAAGTTTTATGGAAATGCTTAAACTGCGGATATGTTCATGAAGGAGATCAAGCACCAGAGCTTTGCCCTGCCTGTATACATGCCCAGTCATACTTCCAGCTCTTAGATGATTGTTTTTAATATGTGACTGTAGATTTTGAATAAATATTAATATTTTAAAATAATTGGAGTTTTGGCACTATGTGTCAGACTCCAATTTTATTATGGAAAGGGTTGTTTTTATAAGCTGTAGGTAATAATTTCTCTTTCATATATATTCAAGATATGTTAAAATACATGATAAGCAGATTTTGCTTGTATAAATACTGTAACATTAAAAAGGGAGACGAACTATGAGTAAATTATTTAACATTGACAATCCGTTATTTACGATATTAAGTAAAATATGCGATATGCTTTTTATTAGTATCGTTTTTGTTTTATTATGTATTCCAGTGGTTACTATTGGCCCTGCATATACAGCACTATATTATGCGGTGGTAAAAGTAATTCGACGTGAAAGAGGATATATATTTAGGGAGTTTTTTAAGTCTTTTAAACTAAACTTTAAGAGGTCTGCAATTGTTGGCATATTATTTACCATAATATTTGGGATTTTAGGATACGATTTAATCTTTGCTTGGGGAATGACAGCTGACACTAGTAGTACCAAGGCCTCTTTATTAATGGGTGTATTTTTGGGATTAACTTTCTTGGCTCTTTGCGTGTTTATATATGTATTCCCGATACTATCAAGATTTGATATGACAGTAAAACAGTTACTAAAATCCGGCATATATATGTCCATGAAACATATACACTTCTCGGTTCTTATGATTATTGTAAATATAGCTGCTGTTTTGGGCGTATATTTTTACCCGCCTTTTCTTTTTATAGCCCCAGCAGTAACTGTATTTGTAAATTCATTTATGATGGAGATCGTATTCAAAAAATATATGCCTGAATCAAGTGGATCTGGTGAAGAGACCGGAGTGGATGAATGGTATTTGGAATAATTTGATTCTACATATTAGAGGTTGGGAGGATAAGATATGTCAGAAAAATTAACTGATATTTTCGGTATTGACGTATTTAGCGATGCAGTAATGATGGAAAAGTTACCGAAGAAAACCTATATTGCTTTAAAAAAGACTATAGAAAATGGTGATGAACTTGATTCAAGTGTGGCAGATGTAGTTGCACATGCAATGAAAGACTGGGCCATTGAAAGAGGGGCAACCCATTATACTCATTGGTTTCAGCCAATGACCGGTATTACTGCAGAAAAGCATGATTCTTTTCTTAGCCCAACTTCAGATGGAAAGATAATTATGGATTTTTCCGGTAAGGAGTTGATAAAAGGTGAACCTGATGCATCTTCATTTCCCTCAGGAGGTCTTCGTGCCACTTTTGAGGCAAGAGGTTATACAGCATGGGATTGTACTTCCCCCGCATTCCTTAGAGAAGATGCCCTAGGGGTTACATTATGTATTCCAACAGCCTTTTGTTCATTTACAGGGGATGCCCTTGATATGAAGACTCCTCTACTTAGATCCATGGAAGCTCTTAATAATCAAGCGGTTCGTTTGCTTAGATTGCTTGGTTATGATGAAGTCACACATGTAAGCCCTTCAGTGGGACCAGAGCAAGAGTATTTTCTAATAGATAAAGCAAAGTATTTAAAACGTGATGATCTTATATTTTCAGGTAGAACCCTTTTTGGCGCAATGCCACCTAAGGGTCAAGAGATGGAAGATCATTATTTTGGATGTATCAAGGAACGGGTAGCATCATTCATGAAGGAACTTAATATAGAGTTGTGGAAAATGGGAGTGACAGCAAAAACACAGCATAATGAAACTGCTCCTGCTCAACATGAACTAGCCCCTATCTATACCACCGCTAACATTGCTACTGATCACAATCAGTTGGTAATGGAGTGTATGAAAAGAGTAGCAAATCGTCATAAGCTTACATGTCTGCTTCATGAAAAGCCCTTTGCAGGTGTAAATGGTTCAGGCAAACATAATAATTGGTCCATGATTACAGACACTGGGGTTAATCTATTAAAGAGAGGGAAGACACCAAAAGAGAATCTTAGATTCCTATTATTTTTATCTGCTATTATTAAGGCAGTTGATGAGCATGCTGATCTTATAAGAGTTACAGCTGCTAATCCTGGTAATGATAATAGACTTGGTGAGGATGAAGCACCTCCTGCTATCATATCTGTTTTTGTTGGTAAACAATTAGAAGATATAATCCGAGGGATTGAAAACGGTGAAACAAACAGTCATATGGAGCGAAGTATAATTAATCTTGGTGTGCATACTATCCCTGAGCTTTATACAGATGGTACCGATAGAAATCGTACATCTCCATTTGCATTTACTGGTGACAAGTTTGAGTTTAGAATGGTTGGCTCCTCTATGTCAGTAGGACCTGTTAACACTGTGTTAAACACTATAGTGGCTGATACCTTATCAGACATGGCAGATGAGCTAGAAAAGGTTGAGGATTTTGACAAAGCTGTCCATGATCTAATAAAAAGAACCCTAAGTCAGCATAAAAGGGTTATATATAATGGCAATGGTTATTCTAAAGAATGGATAGAAGAGGCTGAAAGAAGAGGACTTGCCAATATTAATTCCATGGTAGATGCTATACCAGCCCTGGTTACAGATAAGTCGGTCAAGCTATTTGAAAAACATAAGGTCTTTTCAAAATCAGAGTTACTTGCCCGTATGGACATTTTATATGATTCTTATTCCAAAGCTATTAATATTGAGGCTAAGACCATGATTATGATGGCAAGCTCACAATATATTCCTGCTGTTATTAAATACACAAACATATTGGCAAGCTCCATTAATTCCATAAAAAGTGCCATGCCAGGTGTAAGTACTTGGGTGCAAGAAGAACTTCTAATGAAGACATCCAAACTCTTATCTGAGGCTCATACAGCACTAGAGCAGTTAAGTATGAAGGTAGAGGAAGCCAATAAAATAAATGATGATGCTAAGAAAGCGGTATTTTGTCATCAAGAAGTAACGCCGTCCATGGCAGCTCTTAGAAAGCCAATAGATGAACTGGAGTGTATAGTGGATAAAGAGCTTTGGCCAGTTCCATCTTATGGGGAGTTACTGTACGAGTTGTAATTATAAATGATAAAAGCAAGCTGTATATAAAAAGGCTCCTTACAATCCAGAATTATAGATTTAATTCTTGATTAGAAGGAGCTGTTTTTTTACTATATTGTTTCTAATAATCCTTAGGGGATACTCCTGTTATCTTCTTAAATAATGTTGAAAAGTAAGAGAAGTTATCAAAGCCAACTGCTACAGCGACTTCGCTTATACTTTTATCACTGGTTTTTAGAAGTTCTTTAGCTTTTTCAATTCGGTATTCATTAATATATGATTTTATAGCAATCCCAGTTTTTTTCTTGTACAATTTACCCAGATAATCAGGTGTTAAGAAAAATTCACTTGCTATCTTACTCCTGTCAATATTATCCATATAATGATCATGGATATATTGATTTACTTTATCAACTATTGTTTTGGATTTTTCAATTTCTTTCTCATAGCTAAAGGTCTTTTCTAAGAGGTAATTTACCCAACGAATCATATCAGTTGTTCCTTCAAGAGCGTGATTTGACAACTGAATAGAAAACTCATCATGAAATAGCTTGGTTGCCTGGATTCCTTTTTTCATTAGATCGGCAAAGACTACCTGGGTAATTTCTTGCTTTATTAAATATAGAGAATACAGATGCATTCTTTTTAAGATAGTAAGTTCATGAAAAGTTTGTTTTAAATAGTTTAATATATGAGTTTTGTTTTTTTCTTCAATAAAAGAAGCAATCTTCTCCATGTCGAGAATTTGTATCTGATCAGCTTCTGGGATTTCAATTTCATGCTCAAATAATACTCTATTTTTAATATTGACATTATAATAAAAAAGCTTTTCTAACTTTTGCTTTGAATGGTATAGCTGGGATAGTCCATTTGAATCACTAATATAACAAGTTATAATTGACGAGAACTGCTCTTTATAGTTCTTGATTAGTAATTCACATCTTGCCTTTAGTATATTCTTGTCTATGCCATGGCTGACAGTTATAAAATTCAAGCTATTATCTCCATGGAATTTAACTACACTATCATTTTCTGATTTTTCGCTAATGATTTCTAGAATGGAGTTTTCTATTGTAAATTCATATACACTTTTTCCGTAACGTTCAATGTCTTCTTCTATATTGGTTAATTTTATATAAATTAGACAATAGGTATTATCAACTGGAATTTCTAGATGTCTTTCAGAAATCTCTCTAGAAATTTGAACTTCAGACTGAAAATCTCCATCTAATAGTTGTTTCCAAAAATCAAGTTTCATATGACGAATATTATTCTTCATCCATATACCGTACTCACTGTTCTTTTGTAGATTTCTCTTATCCATTAGCTTTTTTAGTAACTTTTGAAGGTTTAGTTTCATAATTCCTAAGTCAAAAGGTTTTGTTAGATAGGCGGCAGCATCATAGTGAATGGCATCAGTGGCATAGGTAAAACTTTCATGGCAGGTTAAAAGTAAGAATTCACTATTAAATTCTTTTCTTCTAACCCATTTTAAAAGATCAAGCCCAGATTCTTGTGGCATTTCAATATCACTAATAATAATATCTATATTATTTTTTTTAATTATTTTTTTTGCACCAGATACATTATAGGCTGTAAAAACATGACTAATACCCATGCTTTCCCAGTCTAAAGAATCTTTAATTACCTCAACTGTTGCAATATCGTCATCAACAATTAGAACACTTATCATCTTAATCATTCCATTCTATTCTAATCTTATGTTTATTATTTATCCAACTTGTGTTTGGGTCTTCTTGGTACATATATTTTGTTTAGACATCCAAAGGGACTAATATTTTCAAGGATAATCAGATCATTTCTTTCATACATTAACTCCATCATACGCTTGATGCTCCACAAACCAACCCTATTTCCCTTATCCTTAACCTTGCTGACTGTACCACTCATGTAATCAAGAACATCCTGAGGATAGCCCTTACCATCATCTTCAATTTCTATTAAGAGCATTTCTTCATTCTGATAGGTTTGTAGACTAACCTTAATTAAGATGGTTAATATCTTATCCATTGAAACGGCGTGTTTAAATTCATTTTCTATAAATGTGTGAATAAGCATCTGTGGTATTTGCCATTGTTCTAGGTGCTTTGGCATATCAATTAAATAGAAGATGCAGTCAGGATACTTTAGTTCTTGCATTTCAAAATAATTATTTACATGGTTTATCTCTTCTTTTATTGAGACTGTATGAAAGCCTGCATGAAACATATATCTTATGTTTTTTGATAAGGAGGCAATATATCTGTTTATTTCATCAAATCTTTTTTGGCTGCTTAGGCTTGAAATTGTTGTTAATGCATTTAAAAAGAAGTGGGGTTTGATTTGAAGCTTAATTGCTTTTAACTCCATGTCCTGCAATTCAATACGTTTTTCATATGTTTGAATTTTAAGGCCGACAATTTCATCAACCATTTGATTAGTGGCTTCTTGTAACATTTGAAATTCTTTTGTACTAAAGTTGCCGCTAACTCGGTTGTCATATTCACCATTCTTAATTCTCTCTATATCACGGACCATGTTTTCCATGGGCTTTGCAATCTCTCTTCGTGTATATCTTAATACGAATATCATAAATAACATTGTTAGACACACTGCTATAGTTACAATAATCATACCAGTATTTGTCTGCTGTAATAAGCTGCTTTTTTTGGTATAACAATAGATAGACAGTTGGTCTTGAACAATTTCTTTGTTTAGTAGATAATAGTCCTCAGACTTGATATCACTTATATTAGAGCCAATAATTATATCATCAGTTGTGGTACCCCATATTCTGCCTATACTACCTATATTATTGGTTAGTAATATAGAGCGATTTCCATTTTCTTCCGACAGCAGCTTACCTAAGAGTTGGTTTGTTCTTACGTATATGGCAATAGACCTGCTATCAGAAAGTAACATTTTATATAAAAATACTTCACCATTAAGGTGGAGGAAGTTCCACTCAAAACTATTGATAAATTGATTTTCGATAGCATTGCCTGTGAACTGTCTTAGTTTATTCTTTGTCTCATAATTTAAGCCGCTTCTTATTGCGTCAATACATACATCATGAGTTTTATCATAGACAACTAGAAGATCTACAGTGTCTTTGTCAAACATAAGATCTTGCATATAGTTATACATGGATATTGAAGCAAGAACACGTTCATTACTATTATGACTTTTGATTTTCGCTAAGTCAACATTTCTTGATCTTATGTTCATTAATAAGCCATCCATTTCTCGTATTTTATTAGAAGCTTCATTGCTATATATTTCAAGAAAGGATTCAGAGGAATTATTTATTTCATCTTCAAGTATATGATAGGAAGAGATCAAGAAGATTCCCAATATTGCCAGTAGGGAACCAGTTAATATGAATAGGAATCCAAATATTTGATTGACAAAAGATTTTTTCTTCTGCATTATTTTATTCCCCTTTAAGTTTTCCCCTATTATAAGATAGAATAAGAAAAAAGTATATAATAATACACTTTTATAACTTATAATTGAAAAAACATACCTTGTTTTTGAAAGAGGTAAATGAATTCCCGTGGTAGAGTGAAATTATAAAAAGGAGGGTACTACAAAATGAAAAATTTCAAAAAACTATTTATTGTTGTATTTTCTGTATTAATGGTAGTCGGATTGGTTGCATGTGGCAAGTCGGATTCAGGCAAGCAAAAAGAAGGGGATGCCTCATCCGCAGATAAGAAAAGTTATGACAAAGTGGTATATGCTTATGCAACTTTTAATAACATCCCAAGTTCTGATGTACTAGATACTGTAGCAGAAGAAATCAACAAGATAACAAGAGAGAAAATTAATGTTGAGGTGGAATTATTACCAATAGCAATCTTTGATTATTCCTCCAGTGTAAGCCTAACGCTACAAGGTGGAGGTCAGATTGACTTATTCCAATCTCTAGGTGATTTTAATACTAGCGTATCCAGTGATATGGCATATGATCTAACAGATTTAATCGATACTTATGCCACAGAAGCAAAGGAAGTTTTGGGTCAAGATTTCCTAGATGCATGTGTGAAAGACGGAAGCCTCTATGGAATTCCTACATATAAGCCATATGCATTAACGCCTATGGTAATTTATAAGCAGGAAATTGCTGATGAATTAAATATTGATATGAGCCAGGTTAAGAATATATTTGATCTAACAGATGTACTTAGAAAAGTAAAGGAAGCATACCCTGATATGACTCCTCTAGTACCAGTACAGACTGGGACATCTGGTGTGAATATGACTATTCCTGAAGTGGATTACTTAACAGATGACTATTATAGCCCTAAGGGAATATTAAAGGGTAATGACATGACTGTAGTGGATTATTATGGTACTAGTGAGTTTGCTGATATCAGTAATCTAGCTAGAACTTGGTATAATGAAGGATTAATTCTACAAGATGCTGCTACAACTACTAGTACAGCTACAGAATTAATGGCTGCAGCAAATAGCTTCTGCTATGTGGCTTCCTATAGTTATCCACCAGCAGATACAGCTGCATCCATATCAGCACAAGTGGGTGGTATTCCTCTAGGAGCAGTACAGATTGGTGAGGCATATCTAGATACAACATCTATTAATGCATTATCATGGATGGTATCATCAACTTCAAAAGTACCTGAGGCTGCATTGAAATTCTTAAACTTAACCTTTACAGATCCTGATATAATCAATCTAATTATTTATGGTATCAAAGATAGAGATTATGTTATTAGTGAAGATGGTTATGTATCTTATCCAGAAGGACAGGATGCATCCAGTGTTCCATACACTGCACAATTAAGTTGTGGAACCCTAGGTAACTTCTTCTTAATGCACCCTATGGAAGGTACAAGTAAGGAATCTTTAATATGGGAAGAAGAGCAAAATCAATTAGCTAAGAAATCACCAGCTATGGGCTTTACTTTTGATTCCAGTGGAGTGAAAACTGAATATACAGCAGTAAGTAATGTAATACAACAATACCTACCAGGATTGCTGTGTGGTAGTGTTGATCCAGAAGTAATGATTCCTGAATTCCAAAACAAGTTATCAGAAGCCGGTCTGGACACAATAATTGAAGCAAAACAAAGTCAACTTGATGAATGGCTGAAAAATAAATAATTTGGAGATTAGAATGAAGAAGGGAAAAAACAATAAAAATAATAGGGGACTGACCAAAAACGGTCCCCTTCTTTTAATAGCATTACCCGGTATTCTATACCTTTTTATTAATAATTATATTCCCATGTTTGGTGTTTTTCTGGCCTTTAAGGATTATAGTTATGTGAAGGGTATTTTTGGAAGTGACTGGAACGGGTTTAATAATTTTAAGTATTTATTTAGACAGGATGCTTTTACAATTATAAGAAACACCTTATTATACAACCTAACCTTTATTATATTAGGTACGATCTGTGCAATTCTAGTTGCTATTCTTATGTGTGAACTAGGTGAGAGATTTAGAGTAAAAATATTTCAATCATCATTATTATTACCCAATCTACTGTCTTGGGTTGTAATTGGATTTGTTGGATATGCATTTTTAAATGCAGATACTGGTTTTATTAATAATACACTTATTAGGTTATTTGGTGGAGAAAAAGTAGCATGGTATACCACACCAAAGCATTGGCCCATTATTTTGACCATTGTACATCTATGGAAGAACGTTGGCTACAGCTCTATCATTTATATGGCCAGTATTTCAGGTATTGACAAGAGCATATTTGAAGCTGCAAAAATTGATGGTGCTAAAAAGCTAGAGCAGATAAGACATATTACAATTCCAATGCTTAAGCCTACAGTAGTTATTCTTACATTAATGTCAATAGGTAGAATATTCTATTCAGACTTTGGCTTGTTTTATCAGGTGCCAATGAACTCAGGAGCTTTATATAGTGTGACCCAGACAATAGATACCTATGTATATAATGGGTTGATGGAATTGCAGGATATAGGTATGTCTGCTGCAGCGGCCTTATATCAGTCGGTTGTTGGCTTTGTCCTAGTTGTTACAGCAAATGCTGTAGTAAGAAAAGTCGATAGCGACAATGCTTTGTTTTAGGAGGATATAATGATTAAAGTGACAGATGAAAAAAGATTTAAGGCATTTGCAACGGTTATTCTTACCATACTAACTATAATCACACTACTTCCAATTATATTAATTGTTATAGGTTCATTTACGGATGAAAGCTCATTAATATCTAACGGGTATTCATATTTTCCTAAGGAATGGAGCCTTGATGCATATTATTATTTGATAAATCAAGGTAAGTTGATTTTTAGGGCCTATGGTATAACAATTCTAGTAACAGTTGCGGGAACTGTAACAAGTGTTTTATTTACAACTATGTTAGCTTATCCCATGTCAAGAAAGAGTTTTAAATATAGAAATATACTTTCATTCTTTGTGTTTTTCACAATGCTCTTTAATGGAGGTATCGTATCAAGTTATATGATGTGGACAAATATATTTAGTATCAAAAATACTATTTGGGCTTTGATTTTACCAAATTATCTGGTTACAGCATTTAATGTATTCTTAGTAAGGAATTTTTATGAAAATAATATTCCAGAAGCTATTATTGAATCTGCCCAGATAGACGGAGCCACAGAACTAAGGATTTTTTGGAAGATGATTGTACCTTTGTCTGTTCCAACAGTAGCTACTATAAGTTTGTTTACAGCTTTATTATATTGGAATGATTGGCTAAATGGCTTGTATTATATAACCAAATCAGAATTATTTGGTATACAAAACCTGTTAATAAAAATAATGAATAATGTTCAATTCTTAAAATCTGGATCATCCAACTTCCTAGGAGTAGGAAATGTAGAATTGCCAGGAACTTCTGTTAGAATGGCCATGGCTGTGATAGGTATCTTGCCAATTATCATAGTATACCCCTTTATACAGAAATACTTTATCAAGGGTGTAGTGGTAGGGGCAGTAAAGGGCTAAATGATTCAATAAAAGAGTTGTTATTAACAGAATATTTTATGGGAGTTAACTTATGATAAAAAAATTAAAGTTTTTAAGTAATAGACGAATTATTACTTTTAAATCTGACAATTTAAAAAAGTTTTCAACCTTACGTTCTAGACTTGTTTTGTCCTTTCTAATACCTATTTTCTTCATAGTAGTATTAGGAGTTGTATCTTTTCTTCAAGCAGAACATGCAGTTCGTAGTAATTATGAAGAAGCCTCAGGACAGGCACTAAATATGACAAGTGAGTATCTAGCATTTGGCTTAAATTCAGCAGAAGAGAGTGCAGTTCAGTTTATTAATGATAATAATATTATTAGGTATTTTAGTGATTATTATAAAAATGATACCATGGGAGAAATAGAGGTTCTTTCCAACATAAATAGCAGTTTTCTTAATAAGATTATGACTGATAAATTCATTGGCAACATTTATGTCATATCAGATAATGGTAAGTCAATATCAACATCAAGAATTAATGATGATAAGATATATGATGAGTTCTTATTAACAGAGACTGGAAAAAGTGCAATTGCAAATAAGAGGCAAAGTATATGGGCAGGAAGAGATGAGTTCTTAGACCAGAAGCTGGGAAGCTCTGATTACTCCCTGAGACTAATTAGACATTTTGTTGATGTGGATGGTCTTCTTGTTATAGATATTAAGGAAGATAGTGTAAGGGAAGTACTTAACAATCTGGATCTAGGTCAAGGAAGTTTACTTGGCTTAGTAACTTCAGATAAAAAAGAGTTAATTGCTAATGACATAAGTAGTGATAATACTATCTTTGCTAATCAGAAGTTTTACTTGGATGCTTTAGCATCTGATCAAGCTACGGGATCAGAATATGTAGATTATGAAGATGGTAAATATCTTTTTATGTATTCAAAAGTTGGAACTGGCAATGAAATGCTATGTTCTTTAATACCTAAGAAAATCATTACAGGCCAGGCTGATAGTATAAAAGTTATCACAGGTATTATTATGATAGCTGCTTGTATTATAGCAGTTACCACGGGAATATTTATATCCAAAGGAATAGACGATACAATCAAAATGATAATTTCTAAGCTTAAGATTGCTGCCAAAGGAGATTTAAGAGTAAGTTTTGATACTAAAGGCGTAAGTGAATTTAGGATTCTTACACAAGAAATTCAGAATACATTTGATAATATGAAGCTTTTAATTGAACAGGTAAAAGAAGTAAGTTCAAGTGTCTCAAGCTCATCACTAAGTGTTAATGAGACATCAGAGATTTTCTTAAAGTCATCAACTGATATATCCTCTGCTATGATTCAGATAGAAGAGGGAATCATGCAACAGGCAAAAGATGCGGAAGAATGCTTAATCCAGATGGACAATCTATCTGGTAAGATTGTATTAGTAAATAACAATACTAAGGAAATCAATAAAATAACTGAAATAACTAAAAAGAGCGTCGAGGAAGGTGCTACCACTTCTGATAGACTTAACCTGCAAACAGAATCAACAATTGACATTACATCAAACATTATTAAAAAAATTGAGAAGTTGGCAGTGGAGTCTACTTCAATTCGAAAGATAATTGATACAATCAATGAGATTGCAGATCAAACAAATCTTCTATCACTTAATGCCTCTATAGAAGCCGCAAGGGCAGGGGAGGCGGGAAGAGGGTTTGCAGTAGTTGCTGATGAGGTTCGTATCCTAGCTGAGAAATCAAAAGAGTCTGCCCATAACATTGAAAAAATCATTGACAAAATACAAGGCGACACTGAAAACACATTTATGGAAGCTAAAAAAGTTGAGGAAGTAATGTTCCTTCAAGATAAGGCTGTAAAAAACACCATAGATTCTTATAAAGAAATCAATAGCAAGGTTACAAGCTTAGTGATGTATCTAAAAGAAATCACAGATAATGTAGAAAATATGGAGGAAGCTAGATATAGTACCCTTACTGCCATTGAAAGTATTTCAGCTGTAATGGAGGAAATAGCCGCATCAACTAATTTGGTAAATCAAAATTCATCAGAGCAATTAAGTGCAGCTGAAGGCTTGAACAAGTCTGCAGGTAGCTTAAATAATCATGCTAATGAGCTAGTAAATGAAATAGAAAAGTTTAGTGTCTAGTTATGATGGATCAATATAAGGAGGTATCATATGAACTTAGAAGCAGAACACATTATGACAATACATGTGCAATGCGACAGCAATCTTGACATAAAAGATAATGGAATAGGCTATCTGCGAGTAATTCCTATAGTAGGAGGAACAGTTGAAGGTAAAATTACTGGTGAAGTAGTTCCTGGTGGAGCAGATTGGAATACCTCATTAGATTCGGATTTGGCTCATGTACATGCAAAATACCTTTTAAGAACAAGTGATGGTGAATATATAGATGTTCAAAACGAAGGAATTATTAAAAATGATACTAATAACAAGATAAAGACAAGACCTTGCTTTAAAGCAGATATTAAAGGTAAATATGCTTGGTTAAATCATGGAGTATATGTTGCTTCGTTAGATCCTGGTAAAGAGCATGGTCAAGTTATAATTACAGTCTATAAACTTAAATAATAATCAACTAAAGAAATGAAGGTGATAATATGGAATGGAAAATGACATGGAGCTATCTACCTGTAAATCATGATATATGTATTGGAACTATAAGTAATACAACACTAAGAGGTCGTTTTATTAATAACCTTGATGGGGAAAAGATAAGAATAAAATTTTCAAATCTTTATTCACCAGATCCACTAATACTTGATAATGTAACTGTGGCAAAGATTAAAAGAGCTAGTAACCAAGTTGAGGGATTTGAGGCTGTAAAGTTTAAGGGAAAAGAGACTATAAGGATAGAAGCTGGTGAAGAGTTTTATAGTGATGAGATAGATTTTGCTGTAAGCTCCACCGAAGATATAGTCTTGTCTATATATGTTAAAGAAGAGACAAATATATATTCTGTGGCTTCTACTTGGTCAGCAAAAAGCTGGTATACAAGATATGGTGTAGATGGAAATTATACAAGGGAAAGTGATTTCCCCCAAACAGATAACTATGATATTTATCCAGTACTTCAGTACGATGTAAATAGAGCCAATCATATCTATGGAATAAGCAGTATTGAGCTGTTTACAGATAGTAAGGTCAAGACATTAGCATTGTTTGGTGATTCCATAACCCATATGTCTTATTATAGTGATGCCTTGACCAATAGATTAACAGAACAATATCCTGGTAAGATGACTATAGTAAATAGAGGTCTAGGAGGCAACAGGATAATACATGATTATAGTAGAATGCCTGAGATTCCTGGAGGTGGTACAATCTTTGGAGGACCAGGGGTAGAACGATTTGAAGGTGATATCTTTAAGGATAATACTCCTGATAGGATCATTGTACTTATAGGTATAAATGATATTACCCATCCCTATTCCTTGAATAATTTAGAACAGGTAATAAATCTAGACCAATATAAAAATGCCGTTCTTAAGCTGATAGATATAGCACATAATAAAGGAAGTAAGATTATGCTGGGAACAATTCTGCCCTTCAAATACGAAGAAACAGAATGGTTTACAGAAGCTGAGAATTTGCGCTTGGAGATAAATAAATGGATACGAGAGCAAAAGCACTCTGATGGCGTTATTGATTTTGATTTGGCTATTAGAGATGAAAATACTCCAGAAAAAATGGATGATGGTTGCCATCTAGGAGATGGTATACATCCGAATGACCAAGGTGGTAAAAGGATGGCTGACGTGGTACCACTGGAGTTATTTATAGAGGAGGAATAGCCTATGACAGTAAGAGAAGTAATAGATGGGATAATAAAGAAAACAGGAGTTATGCCATTAGCTCAAGATAAAACCTGTGATCTTCTAATGACAGGTAGCTATGATATGGAAGTAAGTAAGATAGTTACTACTTTTATGGCAACTGTAGATGTAATAAAGGAAGCGGCTAAGATAGGTGCAAACATGATAATAACCCATGAGCCTACTTGGTTTACTGGCAAGGATCATACAGATTGGCTTGAGAATGATCCGGTATATCATAAAAAAAAGGAACTTATCGAAGAGCATAATATAGCTATATGGAGATTCCATGATCATATGCACATGGCGGATGAAGATGGAATATATAGAGGATTTGATAAAGAAGTAGGTTGGGAAGACTATAAAATCACTAATCCTGAGTCTTTAAAACATTTTGGAGTTTCATATCAGATACCAGAGACTACTTTGGAAGAGCTTTGTCACTTCTTTAAAGATAAATTAGATATGAAGGTTATTCAGATTGTTGGAAACCCTAATATGAAAGTGGAAAGAGTAAGTGTTCTGGTAGGAGGCGGTAGCCTTGGGTTTGGAAGAGAAGAAATGCCTATGGAATTAATGAATGATAATAATCTAGACCTCATTATATGTGGTGAAATTACTGAGTGGACAACTAGTGCATATGTAAGAGATGCTGCAGCTCTTGGTTTCAATAAGGGCATGCTTGTTCTAGGTCATGAAAGAAGTGAAGAACCTGGCATGAAACACCTAGGTTCTTGGATGAAGGATATAGTTCCTGATATAGAGATTCACTTTGTTGATTCTAAAGAGCCATTTCAGTATATATAAATAAATAATTGCTATATACCCCCCTTTTATATAGATTAGAGAATGTGGAATGCCATGTGGTGTTCCACATTCTTCTTGATTGATAATATAATATCCAGTATAATAAGAGCTAGTTAAATATTAATGGAGGAATTATGGCAAGCATACGAGAAGTGGCAAAGGAAGCTGGAGTAGGTGTAGGGACAGTATCAAGAGCCCTAAACGGAAACGGTTATGTAGCAGAAGAAACAAAAAAAAGAATATTGGAGATAGCCAAAAGACTAGATTACACTCCCAACGAAATGGCCAGAAACTTATCAAGTAAACGTACAGGAATCATAGGTATTGTTGTACCTGATATAGAAAATCCTTTCTGGGGGAGGTACTTAAAATATGTTGAAATAGGTTTGTATAATCATGGCTTTAAGTCATTGATATGCAATACCATAGGGGTTAGCAACAGGGAACAGGATTTTATAGACTTTCTTAAAAGAAAGGCTATCGATGGAATTATTGTTGCTTCCCATTCTCTTAATGATGAGGCTTATTTGAACTTGAAACAGCCTGTAGTAAGTTTTGAAAGAGATATGGGGCCTTCCATTCCACAAGTTTGTTCAAATCATGGACAAGGGGGAAGGTTCGCTGCTGAAAAACTATTGAAGGCAGGATGTAAGCAGGTTATTCAATTAGGTGGAACCTATAATGGCCGAACCCCTGCTGATGAACGTCACCATGAATTCAAAAGGGTTATGGAGGCTGCAGGAGCCCATGTAACTACTATTGAGATGTCCTGGGATATGGTTGAGTATGATCATTACAGAAAAATCATGGAAAGCTATATGGAGTTATTTACAAAAGTAGATGGAATATTTACAGCTGATATTGGAGCTTATTTTTGCTTGGCATTTGCAAAAAAGAATGGAATAAAGGTGCCAGAGGAGCTTAAAATCATTGGATTTGATGGATTAGAGATTACAAGGATGTCAGACCCTAATATAACTACAATTGTACAGGATATACCTGTTTTAGCTCGTATAAGTGTTGAATGTATGATAGACATGTTAAAAGGAAAAAAGCCTAAAGCAAAATATCTGGTGGATGTAAGCGTTCAAGAGGGTGGAACGGTTTAGTATGTTCCATTAAACATATGTGCAAATTCATATAAAGTGAAAGTTATACAGGGAAAAACTTGTATAACTTTCACTATTTTTATTTTATGTTTGACTATTGACAAAACAATTAATCATATATATACTAATAATGTGGAAACGGTTCCATGTTTATAAAAGGTTTTCATGGACCGATCTTCTAAATGCCACCCAAAATTAATGGGTGATAGACTAAAAAGGAGGAATATGAATTGAAAAAAAGATTTTTGTCGCTAATTTTAGTATTAGCTATGGTTGTATCCTTAGTATCTGCTTGTAGTAAAGAGGGAGCAGATAAAAAAGTTGAATCATCAGATAAGGGTACTACAAGTGATGCTTCTAAGGAGGAAACAAATAAAGATGATTCATCGAGCGAAAAGGTAGAAATAAGTTTTTATTCTACTCAGACAGGTATGGATGATAAGTTTGAAGATATAATTGCAAAGTTTGAAGAAGAGAATTCTAACATTAAGGTTGAATATATTGCTGCAGGAGATAATCAACTTCAAAAGTGGATGTCACTATATGCAAGTAATGAAGGTCCTACAGTATCCCTAATGGATCCCATAAATATCTGGGAGAACCAAGATAGAATGCTGGTTTTAGATCCTAATGAGAACCCATGGATGGATCAGGTGTATGAAAGTGCATACGCATCTTATATCTTTGATGGAGATATATATGCTATACCTATAAGTACACAAGGATATGGCCTTCTTTATAATCAGAGAGTACTAGATGAAGCTGTAGGTGGTACTTTTGATCCGGATACAATAAAGACCCGTGATGATTTAATCAATCTTTTTGATAAAATTGAAGCATCAGGTACACCAGCTACTATGATTACAGGTGTGAACTGGTCTATAGGAATGCATTACCTAGCACTTACATATGCTGGCTACAGGGATAGCCGTGAGATAGAAAAAACAGTTGTTGAAGAATCTAGAGCTGGAACTTTTGATCTAGCCAATGATGAAGTATTCAACTCATTGATGGACACATTCGACCTGTTGGCAAAATATAACTATAACAAGTCAGATCCATTAATCGGTAACATTGATCTGGATGCGGAAGCCTTAGCAACTGGTAAAGTTGGAACATGGTTTATGGGAGACTGGAGCTGGGTACAGCTTAAAGATATTGCAGATAGAGACACTGAGTTTGGCATACTTCCAATCCCTGTGAGTAATGATCCAAGTGATGAACGTAACTTAAAAATTCCAGCATCACAGCCAAAGGGATACTGCATAGATACTAGCCAGAATACTGTAGAGCAACAAGAAGCTGGTAAGAAGTTTATTGAATTTATATGCTTCAATCCATATGCACAAGAAATTATAAGTGACACCATGGGAGCAACCCTTCCTTATGAAAATGTTACTGTAAAATCTGACAGTCCATTGGCTGATGCTACTGCTTGGTATTCAGAGCAGGGAAGAACTTTAGATATTTCTAACTTTATCCTTTTACCTTCAGACTTCTGGTATGAAAATGGTGCATCAATGGAAGCTTATTTGTCTGGAGCTATTGACAGAGAGACACTAGCCACACAGGTTAGTAACTACTGGAAGAACAATTAATTTAATAAAACTATAACAGAAATTAATCTACTATAATAATTGGGCAGTCAAGATGGCTGCCCAATCCTTTGAAACACATAAAATCTAAATATATTTAGAATTATTAATGTCTGCTTATGGAAGCATGGAGGAAAAAATGGTAAAGAAAAAAGCAAGCATTAGAATATTTTTATTATTTGTTGTACCAGCCATGTTTATATGGATAACTGTGGTGCTAATACCGTTTATCTATGGATTGTTTATAACATTCACAGATTGGAACGGCTTATCTATGGATTATAACTTTATTGGATTTGATAACTATAAATCTGTATTTTTAGATAATACTTTTATAGAATCTTTGAAGAAGACATTTGTTTATTCTTTTTCTAGTGTTGTATTTAGTAACTTGCTAGGACTGGCAATAGCTCTAATCCTTACTTGTAAGATTAAAGGGCAAAACTTATTCAGGATGGGATTCTTCACTCCTAATATAATTGGTGGAATTATATTGGGTTATATTTGGAATTTTATATTTGCTTTTGCCCTAACCTCATTCGGTAGAATGTCAGGAATAGAGTTTTTTGAGAAATCTTTTCTTACTGATCCTAAAAAAGCAATGATAGCTCTTATTATTGTTACTACATGGCAGATGAGTGGATATTTGATGGTAATTTATATAGCTGGCCTAATTAATGTGCCTAAGGATGTAATAGAGGCTGCTGAAATTGACGGAGCAGGTTGGTGGAAGAAGATACGTTATATAAAATTACCAATGATAAGAAGTTCAATTACTATCTGTGTTTTTCTTACTATAACAAGGACATTTATGGCGTTTGATATTAACTTATCCCTTACAGCAGGTGGCCCCTATAAATCAACTGAGATGATTTCGTATAAGATATATCAAACTGCATTTTCAAATATGAAATTTGGACTAGGTCAGGCACAGGCAGTTGTACTGTTTATTATAGTTGCTATAATATCTATAATTCAGGTTACTGTATCTAGAAGAGGGGAGGTAGAGGCGTGAAGAAGCAAAAGAGTTTTACTTATCTTATTTTAATAACATTGCTTATTATCTTTATAATACCTTTTTACTTGTTAATAATTAATACCTTCAAGACAACCCAGCAGTTCGTATTAAATCCTTTTAGCTTACCAGAAAGCTTTAATCTTGATAACTATAAAGAAGCCATAAGAAAGATGAACTTTTCGGTATCCTTTAAGAACACCCTTATTATAAGTGTGTCTACTACACTATTAAATACTGTCTTTTCTTCTATGATAGCATATGTATTTTCCAGGAAGGATTGGAAAATAAATAAGTTTTTATTTATGCTATTGGTGGTATCTATGGTTGCACCTTTTCAGGTTTATATGATCCCCCTTGTTAAGATTTTTGGTGGAACCCTAGGTATGTCTAATAAATTGATTACTGTTATTTATGTTGGTATAGGGCTAACAATACCTTTTTCGGTTTTTCTATACAGAGGATTTCTTAACAGTATACCAAAAGAGTTAGATGAAGCTGCCCTAATAGATGGATGTAGTATGGAAAAAACATTTTTTAGAATTATATTACCTTTAATGAAGCCTATAATGGTTACTGTAATGGTATTTGTGGGCTTAGGTTCTTGGAATGAATATCTTATGACTAGTCTCTTCTTAACAAAGACAGAAACCAGGACTTTATCAATAGCAGCCTTTACCTTTTTAACCAATAGGTCTGCTGATTACTCTCCAATGATGGCAGGCTTGGTATTGGGCATTATGCCTATATTAATCTTTTATTTATTTGGACAAAAACACATTATAGAAGGCGTTGTACAAGGTAGTGTTAAAGGATAAATAAATATACATAAGAAAAATATATGGTATAATTTAAATATAAATAAATAAGATGGAGGATTAGAAATGGCTATATTTCAAGTAGATGTATTCTCAAAAGCATTAGAAAAGAAAACCTGTTTTCATATGGTATTACCTAACGACGTTCCCCCTATGATGAGAGAAGGAAATGATAACTATAACAGAAAGATGAAGACCTTATTCCTGCTTCATGGATACTCTGGATCTAGCAATGATTGGTTACTTGGAAGTTCAGCGCAGGAGTTGGCCATAAAGTATAACATGGCAATTGTTATGCCTTCTGGTGATAATAGTTTTTATCTTAATGCAAAAGGAAAAGGCCGTGAGTACGGAACCTTTGTAGGCCAGGAGCTTGTTGACTACGTAAGAAATACTTTTAATTTATCAAGGGATAAGGAAGATACTTTTATAGGTGGGCTTTCTATGGGTGGCTTTGGAGCTATTCGTACAGGTCTATACTATCCTGAGACATTTGGAAAGATTGTTGGACTTTCTTCAGCACTTATTATCCATAATGTAAAAAATAAAAAAGAAGGCTTTGAAGATCCTATAGCAGATTATGCATATTATCATTCAGTATTTGGAGATCTTGATAAACTTGAAGAAAGTGAGAATAATCCTGAGTATCTTATAAAGGAACTAAAGAAACATAACAAATCTATACCAGCTATATATATGGCTTGTGGAACAGAGGATTTTCTTATCGAGGAAAATAGAGCGTTTCATCAGTTCCTAAAAGATGAAGATGTGGCTGTTGAGTATATTGAAAGTCCAGGTGCACATGATTGGGACTACTGGAATTACTATTTGGAGCCTTCAATACAATGGCTACTTGGATAAACGATAGTTCTTGGCAGATTACATATTAATGACATAAACGAAGGAGTTTGCTGCATGTATAATAATATTACAATAGATAATGAACTTATTAATAAACTAGTGGCATCAAAAGACATAGACTTAGACAAGATAAAAAAAGGTGATATGCCTGGTGATAAAATTGAAATTGGTAGTGATCACATAAAGAGAGCACAGATAATCCTTCCTAAGCTTGTAGACATGCTTCTTCCCATACTTAATGGACATCCTAATCAAAGGGCGGTTATTGCTGTATGTGGCGGTTCAGGTGTTGGGAAGTCTGAGATAGCATCCTTGCTTTCTTATTATCTTAGCACTATAGGTCTTGATAGTTATACCTTGTCTGGAGATAACTATCCCCATAGACTGCCTAAATATAACGATGCTGAAAGATTAAGAGTTTTTAGACAAGCTGGTATTCAAGGTCTGATTAATCATGGAGTTTATACTTATGAAATAGGTGAAAAACTTATGGAATTGCAAAAAGCTGGTCAAGACTCAAGTCCTGATGAGCAGAAGGAATACCCTTGGCTTTCTATATATCAATTAGCAGGAAAAAATGGTTTAAAGAACTATTTAGGTACACCCAATGAGATTAACTTTGATGAAATTAATAATATCATATCTCTGTTTAAGAATGGTGCAGATACTATCCTCTTAAAGAGAATGGGAAGAGAAGAAGCTGACTTATGGTATAGTCCAGTGGATTTCAAAGAAAAAAAAGTGATGATAATTGAGTGGACCCATAGCAATAATGACAATTTGGCAGGGGTGGATATTCCCATTCTGCTTAATAGTACCCCTGAAGAGACACTTGAGCATCGCAGATCTCGGGGTAGGGATGGTGGTACTGATAGTCCATTCACATCCTTAGTTCTTGGCATAGAGCAAGATATGCTTATCTCACAGGCTTCAAAGGCCAAGATAATTATTGCGAAGAAGGGTGATCTTTTATCATATAATGATTTTATTAAAATCATGTCAAAGGGACAGTAATAACTTATACATAAATGCAAAGGAATGAGAATAATGATAAACAGCGAAAAGTTATTAAAGGCAGGCCCTATGCTTAATGCTTATCCTGATAGTATAGGTGGGGATCTTAATAATTGCATTAAACTATTACAAATGCCTGAGTTTGAGGAGGTCTTCCAAGCCTTTTATATATTACCAAGTATATTTAATACAGATCTGGATCGAGGTTTTTCAGTTATCGACTATGATTTAAATGAAGCCTATGCTAGTAGTGAAGATCTGCAGAATCTTAAGGATTTGAATATACTACTTAAGTTTGATTTTATATTAAACCACTGTTCTGTGCTATCAAAGCAATTTCAAGATATTATTAATAAAGGCGAAAAGTCCATATATAAGGATTTCTTTATAGATTGGAATAAATTCTGGGAAGGCTATGGTGAAATGACCGAAGATGGTTATATTCGTCCCCATGATGAAGTGATAAAGGATATGTTCTTTAGAAAGCCGGGACTTCCTATACTTAATGTACGTATGCCTGATGGTAGTGAAGTTCCTTATTGGAATACTTTCTATCAGGAAGTAAAATATAATAAAATTAGATCTTATGACCTTATAAAGACACTAGATATTCAGTATCTTACTGCTCAGAAGATAGAGACCTTAGTAAACCAGGCAATAGAAGAAGGGATAAGGCCAAAAGATATAGATTTTACAGGTTTCATGGAATATAGAGACGGTGTAGTAGATATGCTTGAAGCAGGTAGGGAATATTTAGGTCAGATGGATCTTAATATAAAGTCCCCACTGGTATGGGACTTCTATGACGATACCCTTAAAAAGCTTAAAGAATATGGTGCAGCTATTGTTAGATTAGATGCTTTTGCTTATGCTCCTAAAGAACCTGGGGAAAAGAACTTTCTCAATGACCCTGGAACCTGGGATTTGCTTGAAAGAGTTAAAGAGCTGGCGGATAAATATGACTTAATTCTCTTACCTGAGATCCATTCTAAATACGAAGAGAAGATTCATGAGAAGCTTGCTGAAGAAGGTTATTTAACCTATGACTTTTTCCTACCGGGCTTAATTATTGACGCATTAGAAAGACA
>JAAYNY010000159.1 GCA_012520635.1 Clostridiales bacterium
ACAATGATAAAATCCATAGGGTATGCTAGAATGGTAGAAGATAAAGATAGTATTGATACATAGGGTTTTAAGAGGTAAGCCTTGAAGAAGGGGGCGAAATAATTGGGCAGGGATTTTGAAGAAAGTGTTAGAGGTAGTGTTAAGAAATCACTTAGTGGAATATTTAGAGCTTTAATTGTTGCAGCCCTTGTCCTAGTACAATTTGGCCTCATTCTATATCTAACCTATAGACTTAGGGGTTATACCATATATATCTATTCTTTCTTACAAGTTATAAGTATCATAATAATTATTATACTGATTAATGATGATCGGAATGTATCATATAAAATCAGCTGGATATGTATTATAGCTGCATTTCCCATAACTGGCCACATCATGTACTTGCTTTGGGGTAATAGACGGGGCAGAAAAAGAGATAAGATTGTTCTAGAGAAGTTGGCTAAGGGTTTTACTTATCTATCTCAAGATGAAGAAGTTATGGAAGAGTTTAAAAAAGAACATGGGGATTTGCTTCGTTTGACAAGATATCTTCAGGCTAATAACTTTCCCTTGTATAAGAATAATAATGTAGAATATTACTCCATGGCTGAGGAAGCCTTTGAAGCCATATTTAAAGAGATAGAAAAGGCAAAAAAATTTATCTTACTGAACTTTTTTATTGTAGGGGAAGGAGTCTTATGGAGAAGGATGCACAAGCTCTTACTTTCTAAGGTTCAGGAAGGAGTTAGGGTTCTTTTCTTATATGATGATTTTGGAGCCATGCTTAGAACCTCCAGGCACTTTAGAAAAGAACTATTGAATGAGGGGATAGAAGTTAGGGTGTTTAATCCCATACACAAGTATACAGATAAGCTTTACATGAATTATCGATCTCATCAAAAAATAGTTGTTATTGATGGAAATGTAGGATTTACAGGAGGTATGAATCTTGCAGATGAATATGTGAACCTGGTGCAAAGATTTGGACGATGGAAGGATAATGCTGTAAAAATAAAGGGAGATGCAGTATGGGGGCTTACAGTTACATTTTTGCAGATGTGGGAAGCATCAGAAGGAAGTCCCAATAAAGTGGATTATGATATCTATCGCCCTACTATTAAATTCCCCCAAAGCAATGTATATTGTCAGGTGCTTTCTGATGGACCTGCCAATAATCCTCATAATCCCATAGAGGATTTTTATATGCAGATGATGTATTGTGCCAAGAAGGTCTTGTACATTACAACACCCTATCTTATAATTGAAGATGATATGAGAGATGCCCTGACAACAGCTGCAAGTGGTGGGGTGGATGTCCGTATTATAACACCATATATTCCTGACAAGAAAAATGTTAAGATACTTACCAACTATAATTACGGAAGTCTTTTAGAGGGCGGAGTAAGAATATTTGAGTATAAGCCTGGTTTTATTCATGCAAAAACCATGCTTAATGAGGACTCTGCTATAGTAGGTACTATGAATATGGACTATAGAAGCTTTCATCTGCACTATGAATGTGGAGTGTGGATATGCAATAAGGATGTAATAAATACCATAAAGGATGACTTATTAAAGACTATGGATGAATGTTATGAAGTAACACTTGAGGAATGGCACAAGCGACCATTTTATATAAAAATATATGAGAAGGTCTTGAATTTGTTCTCTACCCTTATGTAAGCAAATTCATAGGTTTAATAAGTAGGAGGTGGCTTATGATATATACAAATGTATGTAAGCACTGTCTTAAGCAATATAGATCAAGAATTAAGTCGTTTTCATGTGACCAGTGTAAGAATAAAGATGAGGATTATTTTGATAAGATAGTGGCATATCTTAAGAAATATCCCAATAGTAATGCCTTACAGATTTCCGATGCACTAGGGATTAGCGCATATCAGGTTCTTAACTATCTGAAAGAAGGAAGGTTAAATTATGCTAGGGGTCATTTTGAGCAAATTGGGGAAGCTGAGGAAGGAAGTACAGGCTTATAGACAGTTAATATAGTTTTAGATTAAGAATATTAAGAAAGGAAAAATCCAATAAGCTCTTATTAAGTGATTTGGATTATAAGTGATAAAATGATAGCTTTTATTAAGGGAGAGCTGGCTGAAATAAATGATAATTATATTGTTATAGAAACTGGCAATATAGGTTATGAAATATTTTTGCCTACCTCTTCTATACTGGAATTACCACAAAGAAAGAGTATTATTAAGATATATACATATCTCCATGTAAGAGAGGATATATTTTGCCTATATGGATTTTTGACAAAAGATGATTTGGCTATATTCAAGCAATTAATTACAGTCAATGGTATAGGTCCAAAAGGTGCCCTGGGAATCTTATCAGGGCTGACAGCGGATGAACTGCGTTTTGCTATTCTTGCAGAAGATAGTAAGGCTATCTCAAAAGCTCCTGGTATTGGTCCTAAGACCGCTAGCAAGATAATCCTTGAACTAAAAGATAAAATTAAACTAGATGAAGCTTTTGAGCAAAAACTAGAAAATCAGTCAGCTAAGACCAAGGATAATATATATGGTAGGCGAGAAGAAGCAATAGAGGCTCTTAGCTCACTTGGATATTCCACTTCTGATGCCTTTAAGATTGTAAACCAGATAGATATTACAGAGGATATGACGACGGAAGATATATTAAAGCTCTGTCTAAAGAGATTGTAAGGAGATGCACATGGCTAAGCGAATGATTTCAACAGAATTAATGGAGGAAGATAGAAAAATCGAAAACACCCTAAGGCCCCAGATGTTTGTTGACTATATAGGTCAAGAAAAGCTTAAGGAAAACCTGAAGGTATACATAGAGGCTGCTAAGGGCAGACAAGAAGCATTGGATCATGTTTTGTTATTTGGACCTCCTGGTCTTGGAAAAACAACTTTGGCTAATATAATTGCCAATGAGATGGGGGTTAATATAAAGATAACATCAGGACCAGTTATTGAAAAACCTGGTGAAATGGCTGCTATACTTAATAACCTACAAGAAGGTGATGTATTGTTCGTGGATGAAATACACAGGTTAAATCACCAGGTAGAGGAATTATTATACCCAGCTATGGAAGACTATGTTATAGATATAGTTATTGGAAAGGGAGCATCTGCTAGGTCACTTCGTCTAGAACTTCCTAATTTTACATTGGTGGGAGCCACCACTAGGGCTGGAATGCTTACACCCCCTTTAAGGGATCGTTTTGGAGTGGTAAATCGATTAGATTTTTATACTATAGAGGAATTAAAACAGATTATTATAAGGTCTGCTAAAGTTATAGAAGTAGAGATTGATGAAGAGGGGGCTATAGAACTGGCCCGTAGATCCAGGGGAACTCCTCGACTGGCTAATCGTCTACTTAAAAGGGTTAGGGACTTTGCTCAAGTAAAATATAAGGGTAAGATTACTATAGAAGTGGCTAGATTTGCCCTTGATTTACTGGAAGTGGACAAGCTGGGCTTAGACCATATTGATAGGGAAATTCTACTGACCATGATACAAAGATTTGGGGGAAGACCGGTGGGTATAGAGGCAATTGCTACTACCATAGGAGAAGATGTGGGAACTATAGAGGAAGTATATGAACCTTATTTGGTTCAGAATGGCTTAATACTTCGTACACCTAGAGGAAGGGTTGCCTCTGATAAAGCATACGAACATCTGAATATAAAGAAGCTTACTGACTAGTAGCTTACAAGTTACATTATATCTTGTATAAATAATAATATTGTTGTATACTTGAGGAGCATGGATAAGTGTATCATCCTGATTTTTTTATTAACATTAGGGGGCAAATCAATGAAAAAGTTTAACGATATTGAGGTTATCATCAATAACAAAAGATATACCTTAAGTGGTTATGAAAGTGAAGAATACCTCCAAAGGGTAGCATCCTATATAAACAGTAAGTACAATGAATTTAAGGACAAGGATGCTTATAAATTCTTAGATTCGGACTTAAGGAATATATTGATACAAATAAACATAGCAGATGATTATCATAAGGCTAAGGAAAAAGCCAAAGAGATAGAACATGCTTTCAATGAAAGAAGCAACGAGGTTTTTGACTTAAAACATGAGCTTATATCAGCTCAGACAAAACTTCAATCTGCTGAGAAAAAGATTGATGACTTACAATTAGAGTTGAATGAGAATCAGAAAAAGATTGTCCGCCTTGAAACAGAATTACAGGATGTGAGGAAAAAAAGATAAATTATTACGATTATATAGCTGTCCAATAGATCTGATACATATAAGCCTTAAGGTGGATAAAGTATCTCTTGGACAGCTTATTTTATATGTTAGAGATATATCTTCTATACCAGGGTACATTATAGCTGATATAATCAGGAGATAAATAGGTTTTAAATATAATAGATAAGTTTTGATTTTAGAAAGAGGTTATATATGGATAGACAGATTGAGATATTGGCACCAGCTGGTTCATATGAAAGTATGATAGCAGCCATGAATGCTGGTTGTGATGCTGTATATATGGGAGGAAGCAGATTTGGTGCAAGAGCTTTTGCAGACAATCCTGAGGAGGATATGCTTTTAAAAGCAATTAATGAGGCCCATCTTAGGGATAAAAAATTATATTTAACTGTTAATACCTTAGTTAAGGAATATGAGATGCAAAGTTATCTGTACGATTTCTTAGACAAGTATTATTTGGCTGGTCTTGACGCTGTTATTGTGCAGGATGTTGGGGTAATGAATTTTATTCATAAGCACTTTCCAGATCTGCAAATCCATGCCAGTACCCAGACAACCCTCACCATGGCAGAGGGTGCAAAGCTCCTTAAAGACAAAGGGGTAACAAGGATGGTAACAGCTAGGGAATTGTCCTTTAAGGAGATAAAGAATATTAGGGAAAATACGGATCTTGAGATAGAAACCTTCGTTCATGGTGCCCTATGTTACTGTTATTCTGGTCAATGCCTAATGAGCAGTATGATAGGGGGAAGAAGTGGTAATAGAGGCCGCTGTGCACAGCCTTGTAGAATGCCATACCAATTCTATTCGGGAGGGGACAAAGTCTCCTCTGATAAGGAAGCTTATCTTCTTAGTCCTAAGGATATAAATACAGTTTCCCTTATCCCGGATCTAATAGATGCCGGTGTAGATTCCTTTAAGATAGAAGGAAGAATGAAGAGTCCTGAATATGCAGCAGGGGTTTCCTATATATATCGAAAATATGTGGATTTGTATATGGAAAAAGGAAGAGAGAGCTTTCAGAACTTACTTATGGGGGAAGAATTTAATAGAGATATGCTAGATCTTATGGATCTATATAATAGGGGTGGATTCTCAGAGGGTTACGGAAAGACATACCATGGGAAGTCCATGATGTCTATGGTCAGGCCAAATCATAGCGGAGTAAATGTCGGCGAGGTAATTGGTTTAGAAAAAGGTTACGTTGATTTATCTTTAAGCCAAGATATTAACCCACAGGATATACTTGAGATTAGAAACAAGAATAATGAGTCCTTATATGAGTTTACCATGAAAGATGGCAGGACTAAGGGTGATGTATTTAAGGCCAGGGTTGGAACAGGCAAGTATAAGGGTGGTAAAAAGCCTGTCTATAACTTGAACATAAGTATAGGAGATATTGTATATAGAACAAGAAACAATATGTTACTCACTAATATTAGAGAAAAGCACATTAATCAAGATGCTAAATTAGGGGTAAAAGGTTACCTAGGGGCAAGAGTTGGTGAAAGATTACAACTTTCATTGGAGCTTAATGGCCATTTTGTAACGGCTTATCATAATATTGTGGAGCCTGCCATAAAACAGCCCATGACTAAAGATAAGCTCTATGCCTCTATAGATAAGCTAGGAGATACCTTGTTCTATTTTGAGGAGCTAAATATTGAGCTTGATAGCAATATGTTTGTACCTGTTTCTTGGCTTAATGAGATAAGAAGGGAAGCAGTTGCCTTGCTAACTCAGGATATAATTTCTTCTTATAGAAGGACAAGAAAAGACTTATCTACTGAAATTAATATTAGTAAAGATATAAAAGATAATAAAAACACCAATAATGAAAGTATAAGTGTTGCCTTACAGACAAAGGAACAATTTGAAAGAGCCTTAGCCTACAAGGAAGTCTCCTTAATATATACAGAATATGATAGCTTTTCTTTACAGGAACTTATTCATATGTCAAAGCTTTCATGGGAGAAAGGTAAGAGTATGTATATATCCTTACCACATATCTGTAGACTTTCAGAATATGAAAAACTTAAAAAGGATATATTTGCATTAATTGAGGAAAATACTATCGAAGGCTTTCTTGCTAAGAACTTTGAGGAAGTGGAATTACTTAAGAGTATATATAAAGATAGAAGTGTAGATAAGAAGATTCGTTTAAATCATAACATGTATCTTTTTAACAAAGAAGCCAGAGGTTTTTGGAAGGAAAAAGGTATCCATGATTTCACAGCACCTATAGAGTTAAATAGAAAGGAACTTAAGGATCTGGGTCTTGATGATTGTGAGATGATTGTATATGGATACTTACCAGTTATGGTATCAGTTCAGTGTCTTTATGCCAGTACCAAGGGGTGTTCCAAGTGTAAGAGAGGGGACAATAGAAATGATTATCTTGTGGACAGAATGGGGAAGAAGCTCTATGTAAGGACTAATTGTAACAGTTGTTATAATATAATATATAATAGTCAAAGACTCTCCTTATTAGAACATATTGAGGCTGTAAAAGATTTAAGTCCCCAGGGAATAAGGCTTGATTTTACTTATGAATCAAGGGATGAAACTGATAGGGTACTTGAGGCCTTTATAAGTGAATTTATCCATGGTAGAAAAGCCCTTAACAAGTTTGAAGATGTTACTACAGGACATTTTAGACGGGGAGTAGATTAAAACTAAGTAGGTGGAAGAATGCATGTGGCAATAGAGTTAACAAAATACCTTATGATAATCTTGATAGGGACATATACTTATCATGGCTATAGAGTGGTAGTTAAGAAAAATAAAGCATATCAGGAAAAGTCATATAGATGGATGACATTTTGTCTGTTTATGCTTCATTTTGCTGGCTATTTTTCCATATATATTCAAGTACCTAGTGATAAGTTATTGCTCCTTTATGGTGGCCAAGTAGTCTTATTTATTCTGGTAATAACTTTGTATATGAATATATATCCTAATATATCTAGAGTATTACTTTTAAATATGCTTATGCTTCTTGCAATTGGTTTTATTATTCTTACAAGATTGTCTATTGATAAGCTTGTCCGCCAAGTCTTAATCAGTGGTTTTTCTTGTACTATTGGACTGTTTGTTCCAGCTATAATGGAGAGGTTTAAGAAGCTAAGAAATTTTGGATGGATATTTGGTGTACTGGGAATAGGGATCTTGGTACTAGTTCTTCTTGTTGGTGATGAAAGATATGGTGCAACCAGTTGGTTAACAGTATTGGGGATTCGTTTTCAACCATTAGAATTTGTTAAAATATCATTTGTATTTTGTATAGCTGCATTATTTGATGAAGGAACTGATTTTAAGAGAATCTGTGCAGTTACAGTTATGGCAGCAGCAACAGTCTTGGCCATTGTATTTCAAAGAGATTTAGGGGGAGCACTGATATTTTTTGTAACATATGTATTTATCCTCTATGTAGCCACAGCTAAGTCCTTATATTTGATGTCAGGCCTGGCAGCAGGAAGTCTGGCGGCCTGGATGGCTTATAGAATGTTTGATCATGTTAAGGTTAGGGTAATGGCTTGGAAAAATCCTTTTGGCTATATAGATAATGAGGGATATCAAATATCTCAGTCCCTTTTTGCCATTGGAACTGGAGGTTGGCTTGGTGTGGGACTGCTTCAGGGTTTACCTACTAGCATTCCTGTTGTAGATAGTGATTTTGTATTCTCCGCCATAGCAGAAGAACTAGGAGGCTTTTTTGCTATATGTATCATTTTAATATATATTAATTGCTTTATGATTATTATTAACATATCCCTGAAACACTGGGATAACTTTTATTGTCTTTTATCCTTTGGATTTGCAGTTATGTTTAGTTTTCAGGTGTTTTTATCCATAGGTGGAGTCATAAAATTTATTCCTTCCACTGGAGTCACCTTACCATTTATCAGCTCTGGGGGTAGTTCCATTATTACATCAATTATTATGTTTATGATTATCCAGGGGATCTTTCATACTGGTAAGTCCGAAAAAGTTAATAAACAACATATCCATAAGGTAGGTGAACCTAATGAAGAATAAAAAAGTTATATGGTCAGTAGTTTATATTTTTCTTGGTTTATTTGTTATGACCTTAGGTTACTTTACCTACTACCTCATGTTTAGGAGTAAGGAAGTAGTAAATAGCACCTATAATCTTAGACATGATGTGCTTTCAAAGCGGGTTATACGGGGGGATATTATATCTGCTGATGGAATAATTTTAGCAGAGACTATCATAGATGAAGATGGTGAGGAGATACGTAGCTATCCCTATAACGATATGTATGCCCATGTAGTAGGAAGAGTTTTGAGAGGAAGAACAGGAATAGAAGAGGTGGAGAATATTACACTACTTACTTCTGATAGTCGTTCATCTGATGCTCTTTATAATGATTTAATTGGGGTTAAGAACCCTGGTAATAATGTAGTGTCTACCCTTAATCATAAGCTGACCAAGGCAGCATATGATGCCTTAGGAGATAATAGGGGGGCCGTTGTAGTTATAGAGCCATCAACAGGCAAGATACTAGCTATGGTATCTAAGCCTGCTTATAATCCAAATGACATAGAAAAGAACTGGGATAAGCTTTCTGAAGATAATGAAGATGAATCTCCTTTGTTGAATAGGGCTAGTCAGGGCTTATATCCTCCAGGATCTACTTTTAAGATAATTACAACCCTGGCATATATGAGAGAGAATCCTGATTATAAGGACTACTCATATAAATGTAAGGGTAGTACTGAGTATGAGGGAATGACAATCCGCTGTAGTAATAACAGGGTGCATGGTAATATTAGCTTAAAAGAAGCATTTGCTCAATCATGCAACTCATCATTTGCAACCATGGGTAGCAGTATTCCAGTTGATAGTTTTAGAAGTCTTTGCGAAAGTTTTTACTTTAACAAAGCCTTACCAGCAAGAGTAATCAATAATCCCAGTAGATTTGAGATGAGGCTGGGAGACTACTCGGTTAAGGAGGCTATGCAGACAGGGATAGGCCAAGGGAGAACATTAATAACTCCTCTCCACAATGCAATGATTGCCGCTACTATAGCTAATGGTGGCATAATGATGAAGCCCTATGTGATAGATAGGGTTGAAAGTTCAGGTGGCAGATTACTTAAAGGATATGTACCTGAAGAAGCAACACAAGTTATGACCTTAAGTGAAGTAGATTATCTAAAATCCCTTATGGCTAGCGTAGTTACAGACGGAACTGCAAAAAAATTAAATAAGCTAGATGTAAAAGTCGGAGGAAAGACTGGAACTGCCCAGCAGGAGGGATATAAATCCCATGCTTGGTTTATTGGATTTGCCCCTATAAATGATCCTAAAATTGCAATAAGTGTGATTGTTGAGAATAAAGGTTCAGGCAGTGAGTACGCAGTTCCTATAGCAGAAAAGGTGCTTGATGCATACTTTGATTAGTGAGAATAAAAAAGTCCTGTGTGGTGTATTTATGCTATTACAATAAAAACAAGTTGATATAATAGTTATTCTAATGTATACTTTAAATTAGTTAAAGAAAACACACCAAAAAGCAGGAGGAATTGCGATGGTAGAGGCAACGAGCTGTGGTGGTGTAGTTATTTTCAGAGGAAAAATTCTATTACTGTATAAAAATTATAAGAATAAATATGAAGGGTGGGTTTTACCAAAAGGAACCGTCGAAGACGGAGAAGAATATAAAGAAACGGCTATTCGTGAGGTTAAAGAGGAAGCAGGAGTAGATGCTTCTATAATCAAATATGTCGGTAAAAGTCAATATTCTTTTAACATACCCCATGATACAGTATTGAAGGATGTTCATTGGTATTTAATGATGTCTGATAGTTATTACAGTAAACCACAACGGGAAGAGTTCTTTGTTGACTCAGGGTATTACAAATTTCACGAGGCTTACCATCTACTGAAGTTTGCTAATGAAAAACAGATGTTAGAACGAGCTTACAATGAGTATATTGATTTGAAGAAAAGTAATCTCTGGGGGAGCAAAAAGTACTTCTAAGAATAATTAAAGGGGGGCGTTTTATAACACGTCCCTATTTTTTTGTTCCCCCTGTGGTAAATTATAGAAGTAATAACTTTATATTGCCAGCGATGGCTGGAAGAAAGCATTAGATTAATGAAAAGGAGAAGATTCCATAACATGAAGAAGACATATATAACAATTCTAATATCTTTTGTGTCCCTAGTTCTTGTTGCATGTAAAAGTGATCAAAGTAGTAATATTATACCAAATAGCAGTACTGATAATGAAAATGAAACCAGTAAAGACACCAAGGAAGGTGAAGTTATGGATGAAGAAAAAGATATAGAAAAAGATATAGAAAAAGATATAGAAAAAGATATAGAAAATGATATAGAAAATGATATAGAAAA
>JAAYNY010000160.1 GCA_012520635.1 Clostridiales bacterium
ATATCATAGGATCTCTTAAGAACTCTTCCATGGTATTAAGAAGATATTTTCTTGAATTTGTATTCTTTCTAAGATAATCAATTCTTTCAGAAAGTAATTTCTGGAATTGATCCATCTTAAAGTACCAGTTAGTTACATTGGTTATCTCTGGTGTCTTACCAGATAAGGTACTCTTAGGATTTATTAATTCAGTTGGCATATACTGATGTCCTAAAGCACATTCATCAGCATAAGCTTTATCAGATCTACAACCCTCAATAGGACATTCTCCTATTACCTGTCTTCCATTTAAAATTACCTGAAAGTCAGGATCGAATAATTGGGGAGTGGACAGCTTATCAAGATAACCCTTTTCATATAGAAGCTCAAAGACCTCTTCTGATACTTTTTCATGGACTTGTCCACTTCTTCCAAAGGCAGATGTTGCATATAGATTCAAATCAATGTCATAATCATCTAAGGTCTTCTTCTGCTTATTATGGTTTTCAGTTACATATTCCTCAATAGTTCCCTTATACCCTTCATCTTCACAAGCTTTTCTATAACTTTCTAAAATAGGTGAGCCATAACAGTCGGTACCTGACACGAATATTACATTATCCTTACCTATTCTGTCCCTTAAAAATCTTGCAAATACATCAGCATGTATAAAAACACCGCCAATATGTCCAAAATGCAATTCTTTATTACCATAAGGCATTCCAGCTGTTATAACTGCTCTTTTAGGGAAATTGGGCCTTGCTGGCTCAGGTCTTTTTCTAAAGTTTTTATCCTCTTTCATCATATCCTCCATTCTTATTCTAGCAAATAAAAAATTATAATTTATAGTTAAAGGGTCTATCCTAGATTCATCTAATATAGATAAAAATAAATCTATACAATAAAAAAACCTACGATATTCTAAATGAAATATCGTAGGGACGAATTCTTCGTGGTGCCACCCTATTTTATTGATATGTTACCATATCAATCTTCTTAGGTACCTTAAAGATACCATAGTCCAGTAACGCGGACTTACGTCATAGCATCACCGAGTAAGATACTCGGATCCGTATGAGGCTCGGAGGCTTGTTTCATCTTAACTTCCCCATTCCTTCTCAGCTAAAACGGAACTCTCTGTAGGTTACTTTTAAGATTACTCTTCTCTTCACAGCCTTTATAAGTAATAAATTTATCTTAATAGGTATGGTATGATATTCTAACCAAAAAGTCAAGCAAATATTCTATTTACTTGACTTTTTATAAGGATTTTAAATTAATCTCTATTGTTCTATTAGGGCATCTGCATAATAAGGAACAATAATATAATTACCTGCATGTATAGTATGGGATTCAAGCCCATTACTAAGTATAATCTCATCTATATATTCATTGATATCTTTATATTCATCACTTAAGTATGTGGTGGCAATACTCCATAAGGTATCACCTTTTTGAATCTGAATGCTGGTTACTTGTTTAACTCTATATCCTTCTCTCTTTGCTGTAGCTGTCTTAGTAGCAAATATAATTGTAAATATAATCACAACAAGCAATAGTCCAACTGCAAGCCATCTAAGTTTTTTAATCATACTTCTATTAGAAAGTCCTTTATCATGCTCATTATTCAAATTATTAAGATATGTATTATTCATAATAATAACCTCCTGATTAATATATTATCTATTATTTTCAATATTATTTTTTGAGCCAAGGACAGGTGATGTCTAATTGAAAAAATATTTTAGTAAGTCCAAACATTTGATACGAACATATGTTTAAGTTGATTATAACGAACATACTTTCGTTTGTCAATACATTTTTCGAACATATATTCCTTTTTACAAACATTTTTTCGATTTTCAGAACATAGGTTTTGCATTATCATAATTCTTGTGATATAATTATTAAAAATTACTATATTAGTTCATCCCTATATAAACAAAGCGTATATTAACAAGAGGAGGAAAAAGCATGGGTTATGGAAGAATAAGTACAAAGCAAAAAGAAATATTAGAATTTTTAAAATCCGAGATTATTAATAAAGGGTATCCCCCATCAGTTCGTGAAGTCTGTGAGGCTGTTAAGTTAAAATCCACTTCATCAGTTCACTCTCACTTAGAAACTCTTGAGAAGAATGGATACATACGTAGGGATCCGTCAAAACCCAGAGCAATTGAAATTATTGATGATGAATTTAATTTGACCAGACGTGAGCTTGTAAATGTGCCTATTGTTGGAACAATAACAGCAGGACAGCCCATACTGGCCGTTGAGAATATAGATAGTTACTTTCCTATTCCTTCTGAACTCATGCCAAATACCGAGACATTTATGTTAAAGGTAAAAGGGGAAAGTATGATCAATGCTGGTATCTATGATGGTGATAAGATACTTGTGCAAAAGCAAACCCATGCAAAGAATGGTGATTATGTTGTTGCTTTATTAGATGATGAGGTTACAGTTAAGACCTTTTATAAAGAGAATGGTTATGTTCGCTTGCAACCTGAAAATGATTCTATGGAAGCTATTATTGTCTCAGATTTAAAGATACTTGGAATTGTTATTGGACTATTTCGTATTTTCTAATATTATTCAGATATCACAGAATATGATTGTAGAAAACACATACAAAAAAATATATATATATAATTTTAAGCACTTATCACTAATGCCAAACCTCTATAGCTGGTTAAGATACGTGATAGGTGCTTTTTTATATAATAAGTGATTAATAAGATGAAAATTTATAAATTTCATACGAATTATTTCGATATTTTTCGGACTTTTTCTTTTAAATATGATATAATATTATCCGTATACCCATCATAAATTTATATCGCCAATTTTAGATTAATATGTAAAGAAAGAAGCTATAAAATTCATTTATAAAGGAGAAATGATAATGACTAATAAAGCTTTTACTATACCTTTAACTAAAAACCCGGTGATTAATATGAAAGTTATTCCTGGCCATTTTACAACTAATCATTTTCATATTTCTCATTATCTAGATTTAGATAATCTTAAAACCAATGCAAAGGTAGCAAGGGATGTGGCTATAGAATTGGCTCTTCCATACAAATCCAGCACCTTGGTGGATACTATCGTTTGCATGGAGGGAACTGAAGTTATCGGCGCTTATATGGCAGAAGAACTGTTACAAGAAGGCACATCAGTTTTAAATAGCGGCAATGATATACATGTAATAACTCCTATAAGTAATACAGATAGGAAGTTAATGTTCCAAAGTAATAGTCAGGAACATATTTTTAACAAAAATATCATTCTTGTAGTATCAACAATATCAAGTGGAACGACTGTTAATAGCGCACTAGAAGCACTCTCCTACTATGGCGGCAGAGTTGTAGGAGTTTCAGCATTATTTAATGCAGAGCCGGAAAGATTTTCAGATTTATTTTCATCTATGTTTGTAAAAGAAGATATTCCTGATTATAAAATATACTTACCGGATGAATGCGAATTTTGTAATAAAGGCCAAAAGTTGGATGCGATTATTTATCATGATGGTTATACAAAGATTTAGTAAAAAATAAGGAGTTGATTTTTTTGATATTTTTGGGAAGTTCATTTTCCAATTTTAGCTTTATGCAAATATCAATACCACAGATTTTTATGATAATGCTTTCTTTATTATTGACTTATTTGGCAATAGTAAAAAAATACGAGCCTCTATTACTACTCCCACTTGCTTTTGGTATGTTAATTGCAAACATTCCAATGGCTAGGTTATCAGTATATGATGAAGGTGGTCTACTTTATTATCTCTATAAAGGTATTGATTTAGGTATTTATCCGCCAATGATATTCTTGTGTATCGGAGCAATGACGGATTTTAGTCCTTTGATTGCTTCCCCAAAAAGTTGGCTGATCGGAATAGGAGGTCAGTTAGGAATCTTTACTGCCATGGGATTAGCTCTCCTTCTTAGTAATGTCATACCAGGAATGGATGCCTTTACTTTACAGGAAGCCGCATCCGTAGGTATAATTGGTAGTTCTGATGGTCCTACTTCTATTTACACAGCATCAGTTCTGGCTCCACATTTACTGCCAATTATCACTATTTCAGCCTATTCATATATGGCTTTAGTTCCACTTATTCAACCTCCTATTATGAGAGCTCTTACCACTCATAAGGAAAGAGTAACTGAAATGCCATTACCAAAACGAATAACTCGCCGCCATAAAATTCTTTTTGCATTTGGTGTTACAATTGCCACTTTAGTATTTGTTCCTGAGGCAGGCACATTAATCGCCATGTTGATGCTTGGAAATCTAATAAAAGAAAGTGGTGTTACAGAACGTTATGTTCGTACTTTAACCAATCATTTATTAAATATTTTAACCTTGCTTATTGGAATCTCCATAGGTGCTACGGCAACTGCTGATAGAATTTTAAACTTTCAAACACTTCTAGTTATTAGTTTAGGATTGCTAGCATTTGCATTTGGTACTGTTGGTGGTGTCTTAATAGCGAAACTTTTATATAAGATTACAGGTGGTAAAGTTAATCCTTTAATAGGAAACTCTGGTGTATCAGCCATGCCTATGGCAGCCCGTGTTTCTCAAAAGTTAGGACAAGAATATAATCCATATAATCATTTATTAATGCATGCTATGGGTCCTATTGTATCTAGTACTATTGGTTCTGCTGTAGTTGCAGGTATATTTATTAAATTATTTGGATAAATTGTATTCAGACTTATAAAAATAAAAGGCTATGCAAAAGTACTAGGAAGACCTAATATATTTTGCATAGCCTCTTATTATAAACAACTTATAGTTAGTAATAAACTATTCTATATTCCCATCTCTTCTTTTGATACAAGCTTACCGTCTCTCCAGATTCTTTCAAGATTATAGAACAATCTATCTTCCGCGGAAAATACATGAATTATGACATCACCATAATCTAGTAGAATCCAACTTGCACTTCTTACACCTTCAACTCTTATTGGCTCATATCCGTTTCTACCCAATTTATCCTTAACAGAATCTACAAGAGCATCAACTTGTTGAGAATTATCTCCATTGGCTATTACAAAATAATCGGCTATAACAGAAATATCTTTTATCTCTATTACTTTAATATCTTCGCCCTTTTTATCCTCAAGAGCTTCAAAAGCCAATTTTACCATTTTTTTAGAATTCTCCATTTTTACCTCCAATTTATATTTATAAGTTTTATGTTTGGTTTACATAATATTCATATGTCATCTTGGTCAAGGGAACTATGTCAACTTTTTTATCTTGTAAGTAGTCCAAAGTACTATTTGTAATAAAGACAATGGCTTCATCAAGGTTTTTATATGCAATTTCCCTTGCTTTATCAAGAATCTCGTTTCTTCCCCTAGTAGGTTCTATATAATCAGCAACATATACTATCTTCTCTAATAATGACATATTAGGCCTGCCTGTAGTATGATATAAAATTGAATTTAGAATATCTTCATCCATTATGCCATATCGTTCTTTGGCATATATTGAACCTATCTTGCCATGAAGCATATTGGGATCTTTTCTTTCATATTCAGAAATAGATATTTGATATTTCTTAGCTTCAGTCAAAAACTCTTCTTTAGTAAGATATTTCGCACAATCATGAAGCAGACCAGCAATACTTGCTTTGTTAGTATCCTCTCCATAAATAAGAGCAAGATCATAAGATACATCTTCTACACCAAGACTATGCCTATATCTCTTCTCTGATAAAAGCTTACATAAAGATTTCTTAATTTCATTTACTTCCATAACATCCCCTTAGTTATATAGTTTATTATCATATATATATGACATAACTTTTTCAGGCACATAATATTTTATGAACTTTCTATTTAAAATTCTTTCACGAATGTTCTCAGAAGACATCTCCATAATGGGCATATCAAGTAAAATAACCTTACCATTATACTTTCTTTCAAGATGCTGGGCTTGTATTTTTAAATCATTTGCCTCACCCTGTTTCCTAGAACCTGTAACTATGGTAGCTAGATCAAATACCATCTGTGGATTCATCCAGTGATCCATCATCATAAGAGAATCACCACCAACTATATAATAATATTCTGTATCAGGTTCCAGCTCTTTAAGAAGCTCCAAGGTATCAGAAGTATATGTCATCCCAGGCCTTTGATATTCAAAGTCTGACAAACGAAAATGTGGATTATCAGAGATAGCCAAATCCACCATATTAATCCTATGTTCAGCTGATTCTATTGCTATATCTGCTTTATGGGGAGGATTCATAGTTGGCATAAATAATACATAATCTAGCTTGGCCTGTTCATATGCATGTTCAGCCAAAAACAAATGTCCATTATGAATAGGATTAAATGTCCCTCCCATTATCCCAACTTTCTTCATGCATTTTCTTCCTTTCACAAAGACCAAAACTTAAGTAGGTTTACATAATATTATTATGTGTTCTCAGTCTGGTCTTTCTTACTATTATCTCTAGGTAGAATAATTTTTTTCTTATTCTTAGATTCCTTATATAGGACAATTTTTCTGCCAATTACCTGAACCACTTGAGATTGTGTTCTCTCTGCCAAGGTTCTGGCAAGCTCATTTATATCGTCAAAACAACTTTTTAGTACACCAATTTTTATTAGTTCTCTTGCCTCTAAGGCCTCTGCTACTCCCTCAGTAATCTCTGGAGTAAGTGAAGACTTTCCTATATTATAAATCGGTTCTATAGTCATGGCTAAACCTTTTAAGTAAGCCCTTTGCTTTGTTGTCATCAAAGCTCTCCCTTCATATTAAATTATTTTATTTGTAATAATCAAATTGGAGTCCATACATTTTTACTGTATCCCCTTCTTGAATTCCTAGTTCTTCAAGCTCTTCAATAATCCCATTATCTTTTAAGAATTTTTGGAAGAAGACAAATCCCTTTTCAGACTCTAAGTTAGTATATCCAAGCATACGCTCAATTCTTGGACCTTCCACAACATATAAATTCTCCTCTTCCTTCCATACTTCATATGGCTCGGAGGATATTTGAATATCTTCAGGGAAGAATTCCTTCTCGAATATTACAGGTGTTTTATCCATCTTATCAAGAATACCATTTACATGATAAAGTAGCTCCTTAACCCCTTGTCCACTTACTGCGGAAATGGGAAATACCTTTAATCCCTCTGGTTCAAATGTACTGCGAAGCTTATCTATAACCTCATCTACTTCTTCACCGTATAACACATCCATCTTATTTGCAGCTATTACTTGAGGAAGCTGTGCAAGATCAGGATTATATGAAATAAGCTCTGAATTGATTTTCTTAATATCATCTATTGGATCCCTGCCCTCTGTAGATGCAGCATCCACCAAATGGATTATGATTTTTGTACGTTCTATATGTCTTAAAAATTCATGCCCAAGGCCAAGTCCATCTGAAGCTCCTTCAATCAAACCAGGTATATCAGCTATTACAAAGCCACTACTACCCTCCAAATCCACAACTCCAAGATTAGGTGTGGTAGTTGTAAAATGATAATTACCAATCTTAGGCTTTGCATTGGTAACTCTTGATAGTAAAGTTGATTTACCTACATTGGGAAAACCCACCAGACCCACATCAGCTATAACCTTAAGCTCTAAACGTACGGTCATCTCCATTGCAGCTTGTCCTGGTTGAGCATATTTTGGAGCCTGCATAGTAGCGGTAGCATAGTGCTGATTACCCTTACCACCACGGCCACCTCGTAGTACAACTTCTCTACGGTTGTCCCCTGACATATCAGCAACAACCTTGCCTGTTTCTTTCTCAATTATTACTGTTCCAGGTGGTACCTTAAGAATCAGATCCTTACCATCCTTACCTGAACATTTCTGTTTACTACCTTCTTGTCCATTCTCAGCAGCAAAATTTCTTGTATATCGAAAATCAGATAAGGTATTTAAGCCCTCATCTACTTCGAAAATCAAATCTCCGCCTTTTCCTCCATCGCCACCATCAGGACCACCTGCAGGAACATATTTTTCTCTGCGAAAACTAACATGACCGTCTCCGCCTTTGCCGGATTTTATATTTATTTCAGCTCTATCTACAAACATAGTTTCCTCCGTTTCACGAAAAGCAGACTTATCTATCCCATATAGGAAATCATATCATTTAATTATATTATTACCACTTGCTTTTATAAATTTCAAGGATATAAATATAAACATATGCATTTTATTATCCCTCTATAAGCAACCATTTTCTTGGAATAATCTGTTTATTCGTGTATATACAAAATAACCCCAAATTCATAAGCCTAAGGAATTTGGGGTTTAATCACATACTCTATAACTATTTGCTTTCTACAGGGTAAACACTTGCTTGTTTTTTATCCCTGCCCTTTCTTTCGAAACGAACAATTCCGTCTACTAATGCAAATAATGTATCGTCGCCACCGCGTCCAACATTAACTCCTGGATGGATCTTTGTTCCACGTTGTCTGTAAAGAATATTTCCTGCTAGAACAAACTGTCCGTCAGCTCTTTTAGCACCAAGTCTCTTGGACTTAGAATCTCTACCGTTCTTTGAGGAACCAACACCCTTCTTTTGTGCGAAAAATTGAAGGTTCATTCTTAACATAGTCTACACCTCCTAAAATCAAATCATTAAAGGCAAATCTGCCTGCTACTCTACTAATTTATCGGATCTTATCTGCTCAGAAATCTTAATATACTTACCTTCATATTCATCCTCAATACCCTGTAGCCCTAAAGCTAGTGAATTGAGAAGAAGATTTCCTTCATTACTTACAGAATCGACCATATAAAATTCTATCAAACCCTTATCTTCATCTTCCTGTACATCAAATGTATCAGATGTAAATTTGTCTATAGAATTTATTGTATTGATTACCAAGACTGACACTGCTGCACACACCACATCACTACCGTGTTCGGCATAATTCGCATGTCCAAGTACCTTAAAACCGGTAATCAAATTGTTTGTATTTTTATAAATACTTACTTTAATCATAATACCATGACCTATGCATTGATCTTTTCAATCTTAACCTTAGTATATGGCTGTCTATGACCTTTTTTCTTGTTGTATCCTTTTTTTCTCTTGTATCTGAAAACAACAACTTTCTTATTCTTACCTTCTTCAACAACGGTAGCTGTAACCTTAGCATTTGCTACAGTAGGACTACCTACAAGCATTTCGCCGTTGTTAACTGCAAGAACTTGATCAAAAGTAACTTCTGAGCCTGCTTCTAAGCCAAGCTTTTCAATCTTAATGATATCGCCTTCCGCTACCTTGTACTGTTTTCCACCAGTTGCAATAATTGCGTACATATGGCACCTCCTATTATCATTACTCGCCAACTTCGGTGTCCG
>JAAYNY010000161.1 GCA_012520635.1 Clostridiales bacterium
CCACCATTATATGCCGGAGAATCGGTCTTTACTTCATATACATAGATTCCTTTAGAGACATTATGCTCTATGCTTGCAGCGTCAGTAAGATTTTCTGCTACTATGCCACAATATATGCGAGGTTTTTGTTCAACCATACGGTTAATATATGATCTTACCTTACTTATTCCTAGTACCGTACCAAGTTCTTTGTTCAAATCCTTACTCAGGGTACGAGTTATAATACCAATAACCTCTCCTCTATAATTAATTATTACTCCATCGCTTTCTTTGTTAAATGTCATGTTTGTATTAAACAAATCAAGCTCACTGTCTGTTATGCTTATACGGCTTCCCTTGCTGGTAATGATCCCCATATCAATTGATGAGGGATAACCATTGGGGCTTCCAAGAGCAATAATGGGACTTCCCACAGCTACTGTATATGATTCTCCTATACGGGCAACACTTATTTCACCCAGGAATTTGGCTGGTATATCTGATACCTTAACTGTTATTATAGCCAGATTAAGTTCAGTTTCATAATCCTGCAAAATCCCTTCTACAGATATTGTCTCATTTATCTCTAACCTAATGCTACTAGCATCCTTTACCCTATCAAGACCCACAAGGATCATTAATTTTGAACCATCATTTTCTACGACTATACCTGTTGTATAGACTCTTTTCTCAATTGGATTACCAAACCAATCCTTACCATTTATTATACTTGATACAGTTAAGATTGACTTACCCACTTCATCAGATAATTCTTTGATATTCTCATAGACAGACAGAAAATCATCAATATCTGCGGGCTCCATTATAACCTGGCCTTGATCATCAGAAGAGTTAGAACCTACTTGTCCATTTGGACCTTCTTCAGTCCAAATTGGTGTAGGAACTATATTATCAGGGTCTAAATCATCCTGGTCATCATCTATGTCTTCCTCTATATTATTATCCTCATCATTATCTGGTTTGGAAGTAGGGCTTGGTAAAACAAATGGATTAGTTTGGTCTTTATGTAGTAGCTTATATAACTTAGGTTCACTAATACAAAAAGTTATTGCAGCTACAAGGCCAAACAATATTGCCATTATGATAGTCATTAAAAATGGGACCAGCCATTTTCTAAATCTCTTACGTTTCCTTGGTCTTATCTGTTCTTTAATAAATTCAAATTTATTATTGTCCTTATTTTTCTCAGACATTATTAGTTCTCCTTATTGAATCAAAACTCTCTAAACGAGAATATTGGGGATGTTTGTGAATCCATATTACATATAAGGTGATACATAAGTCCTATCTTATCAGCTATTTGTGAACACTTTGTGAATAGTCTGTTAACAAAGGCCTTGGTATAAATAAGATGTTTACTATTTAACTGTTTTATTTTACATCAATTTAAGGTAAAATAGAAAAAGAATGTAAAATCTTTAATTAATTGATATTTAGTAGAGAAAGGCCTGATATTCTATGAATGAAAAAGCAATACGTACCCTTGAATATAATAAAATTATCCAAAACTTGAAGGATTTAGCTGGGTCAAGTGGTGGTAAGGAGTTATGCCACAATCTCTTACCTTTGCATAACTTATTAGATATTACCCGCCTACAAAAGGAGACTTCTGATGCCTTGTCACGGCTATACCGTAAAGGAAGCTTATCTTTTTCAGGCATTCATGATATCCGCTCTTCTATTGTACGCCTTAAACTAGGGTCATCCCTAGGTGCCATAGAACTTCTTCGTATTAGTTCAGACCTAGATGCTACTCTTAGGGTAAAGGCTTATGGAGGTTACACAGGTAAGGATGACGAAGAAGAAACTGTTGATTCTTTAACCGAGTATTTTGCTAATTTAGAGCCTCTGACTCCCCTAAATAATGAAATCAAACGCTGCATTATATCCGAAGAAGAAATAGCTGATGATGCTTCACCTACATTAAAGAGTATACGAAGATCAATCCGTCTTACCAATGATAAGATACACAGTCAACTATCTTCTATACTTAATTCCTCACAGAAACTACTTCAGGAAAATATTATTACTATGAGAAACGGAAGGTACTGTCTTCCAGTTCGTGCTGAATTCAAAAGTCAATTTCAAGGTATGATTCATGATCAATCCTCAACAGGCTCAACTCTTTTTATCGAACCCATGTCTATAGTTAAACTTAACAATGACCTCAGAGAGCTTGCCATCAAGGAAGAGGAGGAAATCGAAAAAATACTTGAGGAACTTTCAACTAAAGCTGCTGAGTATACTGCTGAACTTGAATATGATTATAATACAATAACTAACCTAGATTTTATATTTGCTAGAGCAAAATTATCTAGGCAAATGAAAGCATCTGAACCTATATTTAATAATAAAGGCATAATTAACCTTAAGAAAGCAAGACATCCATTAATAGACCCAAATCTTGTGGTGCCTATTGATGTTAGAATAGGAAATGACTTTAATATGCTTATAGTAACAGGCCCTAACACTGGTGGTAAGACCGTCACTCTAAAAACTGTAGGCTTACTTACGCTTATGGGACAGGCCGGTCTTCATATTCCTGCCCTTGATAATTCAGAACTTGCTGTGTTTGAAGAAGTCTATGCAGATATTGGTGATGAGCAAAGTATTGAACAAAGCTTAAGTACCTTTTCATCTCATATGACCAATATTGTATCTATCTTGGAAAATGCTGATGAGAATTCACTGGTTCTTTTTGATGAGTTAGGAGCTGGAACCGATCCTACGGAAGGTGCAGCCCTAGGTATGTCTATACTATCTTATCTTCATAATAGAAATATTAGAACTCTAGCAACAACTCATTATAGTGAATTAAAGATATATGCCCTTTCTACCGAGGGAGTCATGAATGCTTCTTGTGAGTTTAATGTTGAGACCCTTAGACCAACCTACCGTCTACTCATTGGAATTCCAGGAAAAAGTAATGCCTTTGCCATATCTAAGAAACTTGGATTACCAGATTATATTATCGATGATGCCAAGAATAGAATCGGCAAACAAGATACCAGTTTTGAGGATCTGATTAGTGACCTGGAAGCCAATCGTATAACTATAGAGAGGGAACAGGAAGAGATAATAAGATACAAGGCTGAAATTGAGAAACTGAAGAAAAGTCTTAACAAAAAGAATGAGAACCTAGAAGCAAATAGGGAAAGAATCATAAGGGAAGCAAAAGAGCAAGCCAACTCCATCTTGCAAGAAGCTAAGGATGTGGCAGATGAAAGCATCCGCAAATATAACCGTTGGCTGCAAGAAGGAGGCAATATTAAGGATATGGAGGCTGAGCGTAGTCAGCTTCGTGATAAGTTAAGGGAAGATAATAAACCCCTTAAGAAAAAATCCAAACCCAGTAAAAGTATTTCTTTAGATGACCTAAAAATAGGAGATCCTGTATTTGTTACTACTTTAGGCTTAAAGGGTACAGTTACTAGCCTACCCAACTCAAAAGGGGATTTATTCGTACAGATGGGTATTTTAAATTCCCAGGTTAATATCAAAGACCTTGAGCCTTCTGAAGAGAAAAAAGAAGATACAGGAAAGGTAAGAAATACCCATAGCGGAAAAATTAAAATGTCAAAATCAATATCCATGAGTCCTGAGCTTAACTTAATTGGTAAGACAGTAGATGAGGCTATATTTGAACTTGATAAATATCTTGATGATGCTTATCTTGCACATATGACCACGGTTACTATTATTCACGGAAGAGGTACAGGTGCCCTAAGAAAAGGGGTACATGATTATCTTAAAAAGTCCAAATACGTTAAAAGCTATCGTGTAGGTGGCCATAACGAAGGAAATACAGGTGCCACCATAGTAGAGTTCAAATAACTAAAAATCCAGGAGGTAATAATGACAACAAAACAAAAAATTCTTATAGTTGATGATGATGTAAACATTGCAGAATTAATTTCTCTATATTTAACCAAAGAATGCTTTGACACCAAAATAGTCCATGACGGTGAAGCTGCCATTGAGGAATTTAGCTCTTATCAGCCAAATCTTGTTCTTCTTGATTTGATGCTGCCTGGAATTGATGGATATGAGGTGTGTAGAGAAATACGTAAAATCTCCAAGACTCCCATTATTATGTTATCAGCAAAAGGTGAAGTATTTGATAAGGTACTTGGACTAGAACTAGGTGCCGATGATTATATAATAAAACCTTTTGATTCTAAAGAGCTGGTAGCTAGAGTTCGTGCTGTTCTTAGAAGATTTAATCCTGATACTGAAAAAGAAGAAGATACTATTAAACCAACCGGCGAATATGTTAAGTACCCGGATTTGATTATTAACCTTAGTAACTACTCCGTCCAATATTATGGCAAGAATGTAGAGATGCCACCAAAGGAGTTAGAACTTTTCTATTTCTTGGCATCTAACCCTAATCAAGTATTCACCAGAGAACAGCTTCTTGATCACATCTGGGGATACGAATATTACGGGGATACAAGGACAGTAGATGTTCACATAAAAAGACTTAGGGAGAAGATTAAAGATCATAGTAATTGGAGTTTATCTACTGTGTGGGGAATTGGTTACAAATTCGAAGCAAAAAACCCCAGAAGATAAAGACCTAATCAAGATAAAAGAAAGGTAGGTTGTATCATGAAAAACACCATATGGTCAAGGTTAATTTTATGTTTTTTAATTTTTATTGTTTCATCTTTCATATTTTTTAATACATATGGTATGAACCTACTTCAAAACCGAATTAAAAAAGATCAAATTAAGCTACTCCACAAGGAAGCATCTTTAATAATTTCATCCTACAGAGGTCACTTTTTTGAAGATGATAATTTTCTTGATAACATAGCTATGCAGTTTAGATCCATTGATAATTATCTGAATATTCGAGTTTGGATTGTAAGTCGTGA
>JAAYNY010000162.1 GCA_012520635.1 Clostridiales bacterium
CATCGAAAGAGGTCAGGTTCTTTGTAAGCCAGGTTCCATTAAGTGCTACACTAAGTTTACAGCACAGGTTTACGTTCTAACTAAAGAAGAGGGTGGACGTCATACTCCTTTCTTCAACAACTATAGACCTCAGTTCTACTTCAGAACAACTGACGTTACTGGTGTAATCTCCCTTCCAGAAGGAACAGAGATGTGCATGCCTGGAGATAACGTAGAGATGACAATCGAATTAATTCATCCTATCGCTATGGAACAAGGTTTAGGTTTTGCTATCCGTGAAGGTGGTAGAACTGTTGGTTCAGGTAAAGTTGCTACAATCATAGAATAAGCTAATCTTATATCTATAAATATAAAAAAATGACCGCAATCCCCTTGGGGATTGCGGTTTTTGTATTATTAATAAAGTTTTAAAAATAACCTTTGAAAAAAACGGAAAATAAGATATAATGTCATATAGGTAAGGTCTATTATATCATGATAATATGTGATATAATGCAAAGGCATGTTTAAGATCTACCAAATTGGAAAAAAATATAATGAGACTGTTATATAAAATAAAATTTGAATTATAATATTATACGTTATAGAACCGTAGAATTTACGGTATAGGAAAGGAGTTACTATATGTTGGGCACTGATATCGGAATTGATTTAGGGACAGCAAGTGTTTTGGTTTATATAAAAGGAAAGGGAGTTGTTCTTAAGGAACCATCTGTGGTAGCTTTTGACAGAGATACTAATAAGATAAAAGCGATTGGTGAAGAAGCAAGATTAATGCTTGGTAGAACCCCTGGAAATATTGTTGCAGTTAGACCACTTAGGCAGGGTGTGATTTCAGATTATACCGTTACTGAGAAGATGCTGAAATACTTCATACAAAAGGCAGTAGGAAGGCAAAGATTTAGAAAGCCTAGAATTAGCGTTTGTGTACCTAGTGGTGTAACAGAGGTTGAAAAGAAAGCAGTTGAGGATGCTACTTATCAAGCAGGTGCCAGAGAAGTAGCTATTATAGAAGAGCCCATAGCAGCTGCAATCGGAGCGGGAATTGATATATCAAGACCTTGCGGTAATATGATTGTTGACGTTGGTGGCGGAACAACTGACATAGCAGTAATCTCCTTAGGTGGTACAGTAGTAAGTACTTCTGTAAAAATAGCAGGAGATGATTTTGATGATGCTATTGTTAGATATATGAGAAAGAAACATAACTTACTTATTGGTGAAAGAACATCTGAGGACATCAAGATTAAGATAGGGTCTGCCTATCCTAGACCTGAAACAGTATCAATGGAAGTTAGAGGTAGAAATCTGGTAACAGGTCTTCCAAAGACCATAGCTGTAACTTCTGAAGAGACAGAGGAGGCTTTAAGGGAGACTACATCACAGATAGTAGAAGCTGTTCATAGTGTTCTTGAAAAGACCCCACCAGAATTAGCAGCAGATATAGCGGATCGTGGAATTGTGCTAACCGGAGGCGGTTGCCTTCTATATGGCTTAGAAGAGCTAATTGAACAAAAGACAGGAATCACTACCATGACATCAGAGGATCCAATGACTGCAGTTGCTGTTGGTACAGGTAAATTTGTTGAGTTTTTAAGTGGCAAAAGAGATTAGTTCTATAGCATAAAAGGAGCTGGTACAGATGGTAAGAGGACTATATACAGCATATACCGGAATGGCAAATGAGCAAAAAAGATTGGATGTTATAGCCAATAATTTAGCAAATGCAGCAACGGTAGGATATAAAGAGGAAAATGTAACTAATCAAGCATTTGATGAGGTGTTAACTATAAAGATTCGTGATGAATCAGAGGCTTATAATAATAGACCTATAGGAAGGATGACCCCTGGAGTTAAATTAGGTGAATCTTATACAAGCTATACCCAAGGGTCACTACGTAGTACGGAACAACCTTATAATTTGGCATTAGAAGGAAAAGGTTTTTTTGCAATATCGGTTACGGATAGAGCAGGAAATACCGATATTAAATATACACGAAATGGTTTGTTTACCATGACAAAGGATGGTCATATCGTGGATACAGATGGTAATCACTTGATGGGTGAAAGCGGTGAACTGCAGATTCCTACAGATTCTGTAGATGTGGTTGTTGATGCTACAGGAGCAATCTATGCAGATGGCAATTATGTAGACACTCTTTTGTTAGCAGATTTTGAAGATTATAATTATCTGGTTAAATCAGGTGATACGATGTATGAAACTTTAGAAGGAGCTTTAATAATGCCAGCCACAGCCAGTGTTAGACAAGGCTATACTGAGCAGTCTAATGTAAATGTAGTATCAGAGATGGTGGACATGATATCTGTTACCAGAGCTTATGAAGCTAATCAAAAGGTGATTCAGTCAATTGACCAGACTCTTGATTTGGCTGCCAATTCTATTGGTAAGATTTAATAGTGGATGGTATCACTTAGCACTAATTGGAGGAAATTAATATGATGAGATCCTTATGGACAGCAGCGTCCGGTATGACATCACAACAAACGAATGTAGATATAATATCTAATAACCTAGCTAATATTAATACTACAGGTTATAAGAAAGAATCAGCAGAATTTAAATCTTTGCTATATCAGACAATACAGGAAAACTCCTATGATAATAATGGGGATCCTAAACCTTCAGGTATTCAAGTTGGACTGGGTGTTAGAAACTCTGCAATTACTTCCCATTATACCCAGGGAACCCTACTTCAGACAGACAATAAATATGATTTTGCTATAGAAGGAAATGGTTTCTTTATGGTTAGAACCCAAGATGGAAGCCTAGGATTTACTAGAAATGGTTCATTTGGCCTTGCTAATGGTGTAGAAGGTTTGACCTTGTCAGATTCCGATGGAAATCCCCTTCTTGATACCACAGGATCATCTATAGTAATTGATGAGATGTACAATCCATCTGAGATTCAAATTAATGAATACGGTGAATTATGTTATCCTGATGCTAATAATTCATTAGTACCTATTGGAATTACAATTGGATTGGTTCAGTTTAACAATCCTAGTGGTCTGGAGAAGGCTTCCGGAAGTCTGCTAAAAGAGACAGAAAGTTCAGGTTTACCTAGATTAGAATCAGAGGACAATTTACTAAAGAGAAGTAAGATTCGCCAAGGTTACTTAGAAGGTTCTAATGTACAAGCTGTAGATGAAATGGTTAATTTGATTGTTGCACAAAGAGCATATGAGATGAATTCTAAGATTATTACTGCTGCAGATCAGATGCTTCAGCAGGCAAATAACTTAAGATAAGGTTAGGAGATAAACTATGAGTATTTCTATAGGATCAAATTCGCAGTATTTAATGACCAATGATATGGCAATAGATAAAGCAAAAGTAAATGAAATAGAAGAAAAGTTAAAAAACACTTCTGCTACAGATGAAGAACTAATGGAAGTGTGTAAGAGCTTTGAGTCCTATATGCTTGAACAGGTCATGAAAGGGATGGAAAAAACTATTCCTGATAGTGAAGATAGGAATCCTTATAAGGATATGTTTGGAGACATGCTATATCAAGAGTATGCAAAAAATGCTACAGAGACTCAGGAACTTGGTTTGGCAAAGATGTTGTATGAATCTATGAAAAGAAACGGTCAAGGTCTAAATAAATAAAAGAGTTAATCTAAGATAAAGAGACTCTTTCAATGTCATTTTAAGCATATAGCCCAAGATCGGGTTATAGTTTGAAATGACTTTTTATTTACATAGAGGAAAGTAGGGAGATGAGCAAGTTGGCAGAGACAGTAGAAGGATATGTAGAGAAAATTGTATTTCGTAATGATGATAACGGCTATACTGTTCTTAGCCTACTTCTGGACGAGAATGAACTTACATGTGTTGGTCACTTTACCATGATAAGTGAAGGTGAGTTTATACAAGCAAGAGGAAATTATACTGAGCATCCTGTATATGGAGAGCAGTTCTTAATGGAATCCTATGAAATCAAGGAGCCTGAGGATGCATATTCTATGGAGTTGTACCTAAGTTCAGGAGCTATAAAAGGAATAGGAAAAGCACTGGCCTCAAGAATAGTTAAGAAGTTTGGTAGCAGCACATTTAGGATAATTGTAGAGGAAGCTGAAAGATTAGCTGAAGTAAAGGGAATCAGTAAACGTATGGCATCTGAGATTTATCGTCAGTTTGAAGATAAGAGAGATATGAGAAATGCCATGATGTTTCTTCAAAAATATAATATAACAGGTAATTTGGCTGTAAAGATATTTCAGGAATATGGACAGAAGCTATATGACGTAATAAGAGAAAACCCTTATAAGATGGCCGAGGACATAAGTGGTGTTGGATTTAAAACAGCCGATGAAATTGCAAGACGAATAGGAATTGAATATGATTCTGATTATAGAATAAAAGCAGGGATACAATATATACTAGCACAAGCCAATAGTGAGGGGCATGTGTACCTACCGGAGAATGAGCTTATTATTAGGGCTAAAAACATGTTAATGGTTGACCTAGATTCAATAGAGCGTCAAATAGCCGGACTTAATTTGGAAAAGAAAATTATAATAGTGGAAGAAGATAATATAAAGCTAATATATCTAGCAGTATTTTATTATATGGAGCTAAATATAGCCCGTATGCTTCATGACTTAAATATACAATATGATTATGATATGAATATATTAAATAAAAGACTGGAGAAGATAGAACAAATCACAAAGACTAGTCTTGATGAGCAACAAAGAACTGCTGTTAAAGAGGCAGTATATAATGGTCTCTTAATTATTACAGGGGGACCTGGTACTGGAAAAACCACTACAATCAATGCAATTATTAAAGTATTTGAATCAGAGGGATTGGATATACTACTTGCCGCACCAACTGGAAGAGCCGCGAAAAGAATGAGTGAGACCACTGGGTATGAGGCAAAGACTATACACAGAATGTTGGAACTTAGTAAACTAACTCCTGGGGAAGGAGCTAATTATTCCTTTGAGCGAAATGAAAGCAATCCACTGGAGACTGATGTTCTGATTATTGATGAGATGTCCATGGTAGATATAAATCTTATGCATGCTCTATTAAAGGCCATATCTATAGGGACCAGATTGATTTTGGTTGGAGATGTAAATCAGCTTCCAAGTGTGGGGCCTGGAAATGTTTTAAGGAATATTATTGATTCCCACTGTTTTAATATGGTTATGCTTACAAAGATTTTTAGGCAAGCAGCAGGAAGCGATATAATTGTCAATGCCCATAAGATAAATGATGGTGAGCAGATTAATCTGGATAACAAAAGCATGGACTTTTTTCTCTTAAAGAGACAGGAGGCAAATGTTATTATTGCTGTAATGATTAATCTTATAAAGAACAAACTTCCTAATTATGTAAAGGCCTCTTCCTTTGATATTCAGGTTCTAACTCCCATGAGAAAAGGTGAGCTTGGAGTAGAAAGACTTAATATGGCTCTTCAAGAAGCCCTTAATCCCCCATCTAGAAATAAAAATGAAAAGGAATATCACCAGGGAATATTTCGTGAAGGTGATAAGGTCATGCAGATCAAGAATAATTATCAGATTCCTTGGGAGATTAAAAGTAGCTATGGAGTAACTACACAAACAGGGACTGGTGTATTTAATGGTGATGCTGGAATTATAAAGGAGATAAATTTATTTTCAGAACATCTATTGGTTGAGTTTGACGACAACCGATTAGTTGAATATAGCTTTAGCGGCTTAGATGAATTAGAGCTGGCATATGCTGTTACTATTCATAAATCCCAAGGAAGTGAATATCCTGCAGTGATTTTACCTATCCTTGATGGACCAAGATTGTTATTTAATAGAAACCTTCTATATACAGCAGTAACAAGGGCAAAAAGTTGCGTTGTAATTGTTGGAAGTGATGATATGATAAAATTTATGATTGATAACAAAAGTGAACAAAGAAGGTACTCTAGGTTGGATAAGCAGATAAGGGAAATGTCAAATTAATTAAAACGTGCATTATATTGGAAAATAGGTTATAATATTTAGAAGATAAATAGTGCTAATAGGAGGTTGTTGTAATGTCTGTTACATCATTGGTTATAATGGCAGCAGGTATGGGAAGTAGATATGGTGGAATTAAACAGTTAGAAGCTGTGGGACCAAGCGGTGAAATTATTATGGATTACTCTATCTATGATGCTATCGAAGCTGGATTTAATAAAGTGGTTTTTATAATTAGAAGAGATTTGGAGAAGGATTTTAGGGAAGTAATTGGAGATCGTATTGCAAAACATGTGGAAGTAGAATATGTTTTTCAAGAGATGGATCTACTACCATCTGGATATAAGAAGCAAGAAGGTCGTACTAAACCTTGGGGCACCGGACATGCGGTTTTATGTTGTAAGGATATTGTAAAAGAGCCTTTTGCAGTAATTAATGCTGACGATTATTATGGTAAAGAAGCTTTTCGCATAATATATAATTTCTTAAATTCCAAGGAAGAAAGTTCAAACCTATATTGTATGGCAGGTTTTGTTCTAGGTAACACATTAAGTGATAATGGAACAGTTACTCGTGGAATATGTAAGGCAGATGCAGATGGATGGTTAGTTGATATTATAGAAACCTCTGGAATTATCCAGGAAGGTAATCAAGCAAAAGCTAAAGATGAAGATGGCAACGATACTTGGATTAACCTAGACACAGTTGTATCTATGAATATGTGGGGTTTTAAGCCAAGTCTATTTGGAGAATTAGAAAAGGGATTTGAGGACTTTTTATCTAACATTTCCCCAGAAGATATAAAGAAAGAATATCTCTTGCCTGAGATGGTTGGTAATCTTATTAATAGTGATAAAGCTAAGGTAAAAGTTTTAAAAACCTCAGATAAATGGTTTGGTGTAACCTATAAGGAGGATAAAGACCTGGTTGTAGCCTCCATAAAAGATCTAGTAGATAAAGGAATATATCCGGCCAAGTTGTTTTCATAAATCTAGCATAGATCATTAGTAAAAAGATTATCTAAGAAAATGAGGAAGTTAACTTTGCTACAATCCATATTAGATATGCTGTATCCGGTTAGATGTCCGGTTTGTGGGGAAATTGTTACTCCAAAGGATAGAAGAATATGTATTCCATGTGAGAGTAAGTTGCAAGTTATTTGCCAGCCCCGTTGTAAAAAATGCAGTAAACCTATAGAAGATGAACAAAGAGAATATTGTAGTGACTGTGAACGAAAAGAGTATCATTTTCAGTATGGTTATGCATTATGGGTTTACGATTCTATTATGAAGAAGTCCATATCGGATTTTAAATACAACCACAAGAAAGAGTACGCAAAGTATTATATACAAGCCATCATAGATAATTATGGTGAGAAAATAAAGCACATGGCTCCTGATATCATAGTGCCAGTGCCAATACATAAGAGTAAACGTCGAGACAGAGGTTATAATCAAGCAGAGATACTAGGAAGAGGAATCGGAAAAGAGCTTGACATACCAGTTTTGCCAGATTTACTAGTTAGAAATAAAAAAACATTGCCTCAGAAGCAGCTAAATGATAAGGAAAGACTTCTAAATCTTCAGGAGGCATTTGCTTATAACAATGAAAGTAGTTTGGTTTATCAAGGAAAAATGAATGTAGTATTACTAATTGATGATATTTATACTACAGGTAGTACTATTGAGGCATGTACAAATATACTGCTACAAAATCAAGTAAAGCAAGTATACTTTTTAACATTATGTATAGGAAAAGGTTTTTGAACGGGGGGAGTAAGAATGGATGTTAGAAACTGCAAAAAATGTGGAAAGTTATTTAATTACCTAAAGGGTAACCCAATATGTCCATCCTGTGCTAAAGCTCTTGATGATAAGTTCGATGAGGTAAAAGAATATGTGTATGACCACCCTCGGGTAGATATGCAGGAAGTCTCAGAAGTCTTTGACGTTAGCATAGCACAGATAAAGCGATGGATAAGGGAAGAAAGGTTGTCTTTTGCTGATGATTCAATGATAGGTATTGATTGTGAAAGCTGTGGGGTAACCATTAAGACAGGAAGATTTTGCAAGGCTTGTAAGGATAATTTGACCAGGGGATTTAAAGACTTGTATGTAAAAGCTGAACCTACGCCTAAGAAGAAAGCCTCAGACCCAAGAGAAGGTGGAAGAATGCGATTCTTAGACCAAGATAGATAATATATTAGCCTTTTTCACATGGTTGGTTTGTGAATGAAAAAGTCCCCTACAATATAATTTTGTAAGGGACTTAATTTTATACTATTTCTTATTAAGCCGTATACCTTTATCTTCGATTGTAATAATTTTTTCTTTGTATAGTCTGCCGATGGCTCTTTTGAAAGCGTTCTTGCTCATATGGAAGTTGTTCTTAATTATATCAGCATCGGTCTTATCATGATAGGGAAGAAAGCCACCTGCTTCCTCTAGATCTTTTAATATTTTATTAGCATCTGCTCCCATCTGAATATGAGATTTTTCTCTAAGACTTAATGTAAGTTTCTTGTCATCTCTAATATCAGCTATCCTTGCAGATATTATATCTCCAATATTAATTGTTTTAAAGATTTCGTTTTTTGGGATTAAGGCAGAGTATTTATCATCAACAGCCACAAATATTCCAAAGGAGTCAATCATATCGTAGGCTCTTCCTGATACAATATCTCCTGTTTTATAATTTGAATCAGTGGATAGATAATCATAAACCCTCATGGTTGCACAGAGTCTTTTGCTTTTATCTACATATAGGGATACTAAGACCTCATCCCCTTCTTTAACGCTGTATGTTTGCTCCTTAAATGGTAGCAACAAATCTTTCATAAGTCCCCAATCTAAAAAAGCTCCAATACTAGTTGTTTCTTTTACTTTTAAGACAGCTAGTTCACCTAATGTTAAGGGAACCTTAGCAGTGGTTGCTATCTCTCTATCCTCAGAATCTTTATAGACAAAGACGGTAAGCTTGTCGTGTTGATTGGTGTTATCAGGAATTTCCTTATTCGGAAGTAGGATGCTATGGCTTCCATCGGAATCGGGTTCACATAAGTATATTCCAAAGTCAGTTTTTTTACAGACTTCTAGTGTTTGGTATTTTCCTAGTTCTATCATTTTATTATCCTTTCATTTTTAATTCTCGTTATCTATTGTTTAATTTGAAAACTCCACTATAGCATAAGGCTTTCCTTCTTGACTTTCTAAAACAATACAGTAGCTTTTATCACTGGCGTAAACCCTGGGGCATATTATATCACCAAGAAAGGCTTGGTTTTTATATTCCACACGCATGGTGGAAACAAAAAAATCCTCTGGTAGAAATTCTTCTGCCATTTTAATGTATTGCCCGTTATTAACATGATTATAGGAGTCTATATTAGATTTTATAACAGGAAATGAGGGATAAGAAGATAAGTTCTTTGGGATCTTAATTTTCCTATCCATGTATTCCATTGGATAAGGGGGTTCAAGTTTGTAACCGGCATTATCATTTGCTACCTTTATGGGACGGCCTTTTTCAGAATCCATATGAACCCAGATTGAATCGGCTACAGATAAAACCTTATCATTTTTATCTTTCATAATAAAGTTACGATAGCCAAAAAAATCTTTAAAAGCATATGGCCAAGTCCCTATGGTTATATAATCTCCTAGTCTAACCGGTTCTTTTATCTGTAATTGCCAGCTTGTTAAGTACCAAGCCCTATTTTTGTTTTCAAGATAGGATAAGCCTAAGTTCATATCTTCTGATTGAAATGTACTGCAATCTTGAAAATAATTAATAATAGCCGAGGGATCCATGGTTTCTTTATAATGATTTATTTCGGTATATCGAACACGACTGTTAAATGTATACATAAAATTGTAGCCTCTTTCTCTTATTGTTTGAATCTTATAAAGATAAGATACCACAAAATCAGAATAAATACTAGAAAATATTAGAAGCTTATGATTGTATATATTATTGCATAAAAAAGGCCACATTACCTTAATATTAAGGAGTGTGTATAATAATCACCTTAATATAATTAACATGGCCTATACCCTAATATCGATGCTTTGTCCTAAATGTGGTGATAGGGATTGTTCCATCATTCTTATCATGTCTCGACCAAGGGTCTCGATAGTATCTAGATTCTTAGCAAGTACAGCAATGCTAACATCTACATTACTTAAAGAAGAACTACTTGATATGGGAAGTGATGATATCTGCATAAATGACTCCCTTCTTATATAAAATAATTAAATATAATAAACTTGACAGATTTGATATAATTAATTAATAGGTATATATTATATTGTGTAATGGAAAAATACAAGTTACTTGCATATAACAAGTATACCATAATTTATGATAATATTAAACAATGAAATTATAAAAGTAAATTTTGAAAAGGAGGATTCCTATGATTTATGATGTGATAATTATTGGTTCCGGTCCTGCGGGATTAACAGCAGCTATTTATGCCCAAAGAGCTGAGCTTAACAGTATTGTTATAGAAAAGACCGGCTTTAGCGGAGGGCAGATTATTAATACAGATGAGGTTGATAATTATCCTGGAACCCCAGGTATTAGTGGATTTGACCTAAGTGCTAAATTTAGAGAGCACTGTGATAAATTAAATGTAAACTTTGTTGACGGTGAAGTGACTAAGTTACATTTGGAGGATGATATTAAAGTAATTACATTGGCAGATGGTAAAGAGTATAGAACAAAGACAGTAGTTATTGCAACAGGTGGAGTGCCACGTCATCTGGGTATCCCTGGAGAAGAAGAGTTCTCAGGTGGTGGGGTGTCTTATTGTGCAGTATGTGATGGAGCCTTTTTTAGGAATAAGACGGTTGCCGTTGTAGGTGGTGGCGATGTAGCCGTGGAAGATGCTATATTCCTTTCAAGGATCAGTAAAAAGGTATATGTAATTCATAGAAGAGATGAGTTTAGAGCCAGCAAAAGTACCGTGAAAAAGCTTTTATCAAGTGATAATGTTACTGTACTATGGGATAGTGTATTAGAAAAAATAAACGGAACAGATACTGTAGAGTCTTTGGAAGTAAAGAATGTAAAAACCAAGGAAATGTCTAATATAGATGTTTCAGGTGTATTCATAGCTATAGGTTATGAACCTAGTTCAGAAGCCTATAAAGATGTGGTGGCAACAGATGAAAGTGGATATATTATTGCTGGAGAAAACTGTGAAACAAACGTTCCAGGAATACTGGCAGCAGGGGATATAAGGAAAAAAGACTTAAGGCAAATCATTACTGCTGCATCAGATGGGGCAAATGCTATTACAGCAGTAGAAAGATATTTAAACAATTATTAATTATAACCAATTTTGATAAAATTCTATAAAAGTACTATAAAAGGCTTAAAAACCGCAAAATAACTGTCTTATTCTACAATAAAATATTGACACCAAGTATTGGGTTTGCTATAATTGTTACTGAAGATGTAACATTTTCGTAACAATTTACCCTAGCAAATTAACCATGCTATAGATACAAGCAATTGGGATTGCTTGTAATACTTGGGAGGAAGAACGGATGATAAAGTATCAGTCCTTAAAAACTGCAGCATTTGTAGTGTCAGCCTTAATGTTTATGACCATTGCAAATGAACCGACATATGCTACGCAGAGTGAGAATCCGGTGTCTGTAGAATACGGTATAGCGGGTATATCAAAGACCCTAAATGATGTATTTTCATGTGGTGATGAAGAAGTAAATGATAAAATAACTGAGTTATTTAATGCCGAGATATATTCACCTTTGTCAAATCTCGGAGTTTCTATAGCAAGTAA
>JAAYNY010000163.1 GCA_012520635.1 Clostridiales bacterium
AGATGCAATCTAACCAATAACTGTGATAGGGATACCTTTTTTAACAATGTAATATCAAATCCAAAGTTTTTATATAAAGCATTTAATACATTCAGCACCACTGATGTAATAGATTTCTTTGAACAGCTAGGCTTAAAGACCAAAACCGAGAGAGGCAGTAGAGTTTTTCCTATATCAGACAAATCTTCTGATATTATATCTGCATTAAGAGATGAACTAATCAGATTAGGAGTGGATATCCGTTACAATTCAGAAGTTAGTCATATATTATGTGAATCTGGTGCCTTTAGGGGAATTAGATTAAAGGATAATGATGATGAACTTCTTGCTGATGCTGTAATAATAGGTACTGGTGGTCTATCTTATCCACTTACAGGCTCAACCGGTGATGGATATAAATTTGCCAAAAAGTATGGTCATTCAGTTACAGACCTATCCCCATCCCTGGTAGCATTATATGTATCAGAATCATATGTAAAAGAATTAATGGGTCTATCTTTAAAGAACATTTCTATTACAATTAACTGCGGCAAAAAGAAAGTATATGATGATTTTGGAGAACTATTATTTACTCATTTTGGAGTAAGTGGGCCTGTAATTCTTAGTGCTAGCCGTTTTATTATCCCTCATATAAGTTCAAAAGAAGACATTATACTTAGTATAGATTTAAAACCAGCCCTTTCAAATGAACAACTAGACCAAAGAGTACTTCGAGATTTTGATGAATTCAAAAACAAGCAATTTAAGAATTCTCTGGGTCATCTATTGCCAAATAAACTAATTGATGTTATTATTCGTCTAAGTTGTATAGATCCAGAAAAGCAAGTTAATTCCATTACAAAAGAAGAAAGACTTAGATTAGTTAATATAATTAAGAATTTTACCCTCCATATAACAAGATTGGCATCATATAATCAGGCTGTTATTACAAGGGGAGGGATAAATATAAAAGAAATTAATCCCCAAACCATGGAATCAAAACTTATTAAGAATATGTATTTTGTTGGTGAGGTTCTTGACCTTGATGCACTGACTGGAGGATTTAATCTTCAGATTGCTTGGTCAACCGGATACTTAGCCGGATACAGTGTATAAAATTATAGTGGAGGCATCTTATGAAACATTATAGTATAGCAATAGATGGACCAGCTGGAGCAGGAAAAAGTACTATTGCAAGGAAAGTAGCAAAACATTTAAATTTTATATATGTAGATACTGGAGCAATGTATAGAGCCATGGCTTTATACTTTATCCATAATAATATAGAAGCAAAAGATAAAGATGGAATAGAAAAGGCTTGTAATAATGTAGATGTTTCAATAGAATATAAAGATAATGAACAACAAATTTTGCTTAATGGAGAAAATGTTAATAATCTAATTCGTACTGAAGCCGTTGGTAATATGGCCAGTGCTAGTTCTGTTTATCCTGTAGTTAGATTAAAACTTGCAGAACTACAACGTAGCCTTGCTAAAAAGGAAAATGTGGTCATGGATGGAAGGGAAATTGGAACATTTGTCCTTCCTGATGCTGATTTAAAGATTTTTCTAACAGCTAGTAGTAAAGAAAGGGCTAAGAGAAGATTCTTAGAGTTAAAAGAAAGAGGCATAAGTGCAGATATAGATGAAATAGAAAAAGATATTACTGAGCGAGACTATAGAGATATGAATAGAGAATTCGCACCTTTAAAACAGGCAGATGATGGCATTTTAGTTGATTCATCTCATATGACAATTGATGAAGTAGTAGAGACCATTATAAAACATTTTGAGTCTATAAGATAGTAAAGAGATAGGAGTTTTATTTTTGAACATAAAGGTAGCCGATAGTGCAGGATTCTGCTTTGGTGTTAAACGAGCAGTTGATGTTGTATATAAAGAAATTGATAGTGGCGGACCAATTTATACCTATGGCCCCATTATTCACAATGAAGAAGTTGTTGAAGATCTACGGAGGAAAGGTGTTAAAGTAGTTGACTCTGTAGAAGAATTAAAAGAAATACCCAAGGGTACAATAATTATACGTTCCCATGGTATTTCAAAGGAACTTTTTGATAGGATGTCATCCTACGGTCATAAGATTGTTGACGCCACCTGCCCTTTTGTAAAAAAGATTCACAAGGTTGTAGGAGATAATGCACAGCGCCATATTCTTATTGTGGGAGATCCTAACCATCCAGAGGTAGAAGGAATAATCGGATGGTGTAAAGAAAAAACCTATACTGTTCTTGAAAGTGTTGATGAAGCAAGGGGACTTAATATTCCATTAGATGTAAAACTTTGTATAGTTGCTCAAACGACATTTAATTACAATACGTTTCAAGAATTAGTTGAAATTATATCAAAAAAAGGTTATGATATATATGTTTTAAATACCATATGCAATGCGACCCAGTCACGGCAGGAAGAAGCCTATAAAATGGCCAAAGAGTCAGATGCCATGATTGTAGTTGGTGGTAAACAAAGCTCCAATACTAGGAAGCTTTATGAGATTTGCAAAAATGAATGTGAAAATACTTACTATATACAGAAACCAAGTGACCTAGATTTAAGTATATTTAAATCTTTTCGGAATGTAGGTATTACAGCAGGGGCTTCGACCCCACACAATATTATCAAGGAGGTTCTAGCTGTTATGTCAGAAAAAAGTTTTGAACAATTATTGGAGGAAGAGAATGTAGTTAAAATCAGCAACGGTGATGTTGTGGAAGGAATTGTCTTGGGTGTTAAAGAAGATGAAATCATCTTAAATATAGGCTACAAGTCGGAAGGTAT
>JAAYNY010000164.1 GCA_012520635.1 Clostridiales bacterium
ATGTTCGCATTTCAGGTATTTGTTAATATAGGAGTAGTAACAGCAATCTTACCTAACACTGGTATACCACTTCCTTTTTTGAGCCAAGGGTTAAGTTCCTTGATTAGCAGTATGACTGCAATTGGGCTTATCATTAATATACGGCTACAACCCAAAAAAGTAAGAAGATAATAAATGAATTTTTGATATAAATAAATTCCTAGGAGGTATTTGCATGAATATTGGTATGATCGCCCATGATGCAAAGAAAAAGTTAATGCAAAACTTTTGTATTGCTTATCGTGGAATATTAAGTAAACATACCCTGTATGCAACAGGAACTACAGGACGACTTATAGAAGAAGTAGCCAATTTGACGGTTCATAAGTATCTTGCAGGTCATTTAGGTGGAACACAACAATTGGGAATCCAGATTGAGCATAACCAGATTGACATGGTTATATTTCTAAGAGACCCTTTAACCCCTAAATCCCATGAACCTGATGTCACCAATATATTTCAATTATGTGACAAACACAATATTCCCTTGGCTACAAATCTGGCCACCGCTGAGCTTTTAGTTAAAGCACTAGAGCGGGGAGATTTGGATTGGAGAGAATTATTCAAAGAATAAAGGATGGATTCTATGAAAAAACGCTTTATAGCTATTTTCTTATTATTCGTGGTTATACTTGGAGGCTGCCAGAAAAGCTCTGATAATTTTTTATCATATAAAGACTATGTTACCACTAGCAAGAATAATTTAGGAATAAATTTATCTGAGAACGGATTTTTTGCTGACAATTTGGTAATCATTACTGAAGAAGAACATAGTACAAATGATGATTTGATTAGTTCGAAGGCGGCTTTTCTTTGTAATGTCACAAATAATGAAGCCCTATATTCAAAAAATATATATGAACAACTTTATCCAGCAAGTCTAACCAAACTAATGACTGCTCTAGTTGTGCTAAAGCGGGGAGAATTAACCGATACAGTTACAATTTCTTATAATGCTTCTCATATTCAAGAACCTGGTGCTAAGGTATGTGGTTTTAAAGAGGGAGACACTATTAAGCTGGAGGCTTTGCTAAACTGCCTATTAATATATTCTGGTAATGATGCTGCTATTGCTATTGCTGAACATATTGGGGGAAGTGAAGAGGAGTTTGTTAAAACCATGAACTTAGAAGCAAAGAAAATTGGTGCTGTTCATACTAATTTTGTAAACTCTCACGGATTACACGATGATAATCATTATTCTACTGCTTATGATGTGTATTTAATTTTCAATGAGCTTGTTAAATATGACACATTTCTTAATATAATTTCTCTAGACTCTTACACAGCTAACTATCTTGATATAGATAAGAATAATAAAGATTTGACTTTTAAAACAACAAATCGTTATCTTACAGAACAAGAAGAGGCTCCAGAAGGTATTTTTATTATAGGTGGAAAAACAGGAATAACATTTAAAGCAGGAAATTGTTTGATATTATTCTTTAAAGATAACAATAATAATCAATATATAAATGTAGCTCTAAAGGCTGAAAATAATAGTAAATTATATTCCGATATGGATACTTTATTTTCTTTAGTTTTAGAAGATAATTAGATTTTATTTATAAGTTATACTTATAAATATTGGATTTTGATGTTGTTTTTATTGTTAATCTATACTATAATATAAGATATAAATCAATTTTTTTATATATTAATAACAAATTGATTTTATAAATATTGCAAAGTATTTTCTTTGCAAAACCATCATAAGGAGGAGATTTCAATGATACAGATTATTGCAGGTACTAAAGGAAAAGGCAAAACTAAAATCCTTATTGAGAAAGTTAACGATGAAGTAAAGTTAGCAAAAGGCAACATCATCTATCTCGACAAAAGTAACAAACATTCTTATGAACTCTCAAACAAAATCAGATTAATTAATGTAAGGGATTATCTGATTGAGAACGAAAATGAATTTTTAGGTTTTCTTTGCGGCATAATAGCTGGTGATCATGATATCGAATCAATATTCTTAGATAGTTTCTTAACAATCGCTTTTGTAAATCAAGATAATATAGATTATGTTTTTGAAAAACTCGAGAACATATCAAATCATTTCAAAGTCAATATATGTGCTAGTGTCTCTTTAAATAGTGAACAAATCCCGGAAAATATGAAACAGAATATAATAGTAGCTTTGTAGAATATCTTTGAGATATTCAGTTTTTCTATTTCATATAACTAGGTTATTATATATAATATGACAAATAAAATGGGCTGCTTATGGCAGCCCATTTTTTTAATCTTCATTAGTCAATCTACCAAAAAAGCTTAAGGAATACAATCCTGCAATACCAATGACTGCATAAATAATTCTTGAAACCCAAGTCATATCTCCAAATATTGCTCTTACCAAATCCAATTCAAAGAAACCTACTAGTCCCCAGTTTATTGCGCCGATAGCAACAAGTATAAGTGCAATATAATCCAAAGTTTTCATGTAAAACCTCCTTACAACAAAATGTAGTTTAAAAGCAATTTATAAACTTTAAAACTTTTAAGAAAAAGCTCTGATATTATAATTTACATATTTTCCGTATTTATGCATTGTTTAATCGAAATATATAGCTTGTATCTATTGATTTTATTAAGTATAATATACTCGAATAGCAAAAATGGAGGCGTAAGCTTGAGTAGGGATAAGAGAGTAGTAAAATTCAAAAAAAGAAAAACATTAAATATTGGCATAATAATATTTTTAATACTTTTCCTTTATATTGCTATCAATATATATATTTATTTTACAAAGGAACATATATCCATACATGAAGTACAAGAGGGATATAATGTGGTAGATAATAGGGTCACCGGCCTTATACTTAGGGAAGAAAAAATCTTCTACAATGATAAGGCAGGTTATGTTTATTATTTTCAAAAAGAAGGGGAAAGAGTTGCAAAAAATTCTTCTATCTATTCAGTTAATGACAGTACACAGATTATGGATATAATCACAAGTGGAGAAGAACATTTTACTCTCTCTGAAGATACCACTAAGCAATTTCAATATGAAATAATGAAGTTTCATAATAATTATTCTGATTATGATTTTTCTTATGTATATAATTTTAAGCTTGATGTAGAAAGTGCTATGGTTAATATATTGAATCAGAATATGCTTGATAAAGGTCTTCAGATTCAAGAAGAAACAGGATTTGCTTATACATATGACGTTTTTAAAAGTGAAGCCAGCGGTTTGATTTCATACTATATGGATGATTTTGAAAATGTTACAAAGAATAATATAATCATGGATATGTTTAATGTAGACAATTATAAGAAAACCGATTTACGTTCATCTGAATTAATTGCAGTAAACAATCCTGTCTATAAATTAGTTACATCCGAGAACTGGTCCATAATTTTACCTATTACAAATGACCAATATGAGAAACTACTTGGAAAAGATAAGATTGATTTTACTATACTAGCAGATAACTTTACAACTAGTGCACCTATCAATATCTTTCAAAATCCATTGGATTCATTATATTATGCAGAACTTACAATGGACAAGCTAGTATCCAATTATCTTGACTACCGTTTAATTGATATTGAGCTTCACATAGAGGCTGTTGAAGGGTTAAAGGTTCCATTATCAGCAATTACTACTAAAGACTTTTATATGGTTCCTCTTAACTACTTTACTACCGGAGGAAATACCGATGAAAAGGGACTAGTAAAGGAGGAATATGATAAGGATACTGGTGAAGTTAACTTAATCTTTGTTTCTGCCGATATATATAATCAAGATGAAATATACGGATATGTAGATACACGACAATTTCCTCACAATACTTGGATACGATCTGTAGACGGAGATAGATATCAACTTTCTGTTACAGATAAACTAACAGGAGTTTATAATGTAAATAAGGGATATGCTGTTTTTAACAGAATTGAGATAATATATCAAAACGAATCCTATTGTATAGTTAAGAAAGATACTGACTATGGCCTGTCCCTATATGATCACATAGCTTTAGATTATACAACTGTAATAGAGCAAAGTATTATATACTAGTGGTATTCAAAGCAATAAGCAATAAAAGGAGTAATGTCATAATGAAGGAACGGATTTTAGACATACAAAACAAAATAAAATTAGCTTGCGAAAAAGTAGGTCGTGATTCTTCAGAAGTTACTTTAATAGCAGTTAGTAAAACACAAACTATAGATATGATAGAAGAAGCTTATGCACTTGGCCTAAGAGACTTTGGAGAAAATAAAGTTCAAGAGTTAGTAGAAAAACACAATAATTTAAGTGATAAGTATGGTGATACTATAAAGTGGCACCAGATAGGACATTTACAAAGAAACAAAGTAAAACAGGTTATAGATAAGGCAGCCTTAATTCATTCAGTAGATTCCTTAAGATTAGCTAAAATGATTGAACAAGAGGCTTCTAAGAAAGATATTGTCTGCAATATATTAATTCAAGTAAACATAGCAGATGAAGAAAGTAAATACGGAGTAAGTCAGGAAGAATTACCAGAACTATTTATGGAATTAATCAAATTTCCTCATATTAGGGTTAGAGGTTTGATGGCAATTGCACCATATGTTACTGATCCTGAGGAAAACAGAAAGTATTTTAGTAAATTACGTCAATTATTTATTGACATAAAATACAAAAACGTTGATAATGAAGATAAGGAAATTTATTTCAATTCAGATACTTTTGATATCCTATCAATGGGTATGACTGGTGATTATGAAGTAGCAGTGGAAGAAGGAGCTACTATGGTAAGAGTTGGTACAGGCATTTTTGGTGAGCGTAACTATTCTAACACCAAGTAATTATATATTTTAAGTCTATATAGATAGGAGAGGTTAGGATGCCTAATATTTTTAAAAGTTTTTTAAATTCAATGAAATTAACAGAAGATGATGGATTCGATGATGATTACTTGGATGATGATGAAGACATAATTGAATCTAAGAAATCCCCACGCTTTGATAGAAAAACAAAGGTTGAAGAAAATGTACATAGCACCAAAGATATAAAAAAAGAAAGGGTGACTAGGATGGAAAGGAGCTCAGCAGGGAAAGTTGTGCCTATAAGAACAACTCCAAGGGGATTGGAAGTATGTATACTAAAACCTACATCTTTCGAAGACTCTCAGGTAATCTGTGATATGCTGTTAACCGGAAGAGCTACAGTTATTAATCTTGAAGGCTTTGATGACAAGTTAGCACAAAGAACTATGGACTTTGTTTCAGGATCTGTATATGCCATTAATGGTAAGCTTCATCGCATTTCCTCTTGTATATTCATTGTCTCACCTGATAACGTAGATATATCTGGTGATTATCTAGATATGATTAAGGATGATTTTGATCCTCCTACAATTAATTCAAAATTCTAGATATTATTAATAGCACATAAAAAGGACTACTTTTGACATTATGAATAAAGAAGAACAACTCTTACAAAGGAGATTCAGGGATCTTGCTTATATGGCAGATAGTCGAGGAATCATCTTGTTTTCTGATTTCTTAAATCTCCATGAGCAAGATTTACTATTACAAATGAAAAATGATTTACCTGGAATAAAGTATTTTGCAAATGGGGGTTTTCCTCATGCCGAAAGAAAAGTACTTTGTTTTTGTGGTAATCAAAACATTAAAACAGACAGTGAGATTGAATTTCCAATCTCATGTCTTCATATTACCCCTAATAGCAAAAAGTTCTCTGATGCAATTACCCATCGTGATGTACTTGGGGCAGTTTTAAATCTTGGTATTGATAGGAGTACGGTAGGGGATATAATCGTTAATGACAATGATAGTTATCTATTTTGTAGCTTAACTATTCATGAATTTATTATTGATCAGTTAATACGGATTAAGAACACCTCTGTAAGTGCATCCCTGCTTGACAAAAATGATTTTATATATAAGCCAAACTTAAAAGAAATTACAGGTACAGTCTCAGGAGTAAGACTTGACAGCGTACTGGCAGTTGCATTTAAAGGCTCAAGAAGTAGGCTACAAGGATTAATTGCCGGAGGCAAGGTATTTGTAAACAGTAAGAACATTCTATCAAACAGTTATGTTCTTAAGGAAAATGATATTGTATCTGTACGAGGATATGGCAAATTCATATTCGGCGGAATCGGAAACCAGACTAAAAAAGGAAGGTTTTTAGTTAAGGTATTACTATATCAATAAACTTGAGTAAGGAGGAAGCATAACCTCGTCTTAGGTTATAGGATGTGGTTATGCGATTTTTATGTATCAAGATAAAATTATAGTAAATTATGAAAATGTACCAGCTTACCCCATAATCTTTGATAAGGATTTTAATGGTTTGACAAAAGCCCTAAGTTCACTAGGACTTAATAAAAGGCGTTTTATGATCGTCTCTGATTCAAATGTTAGCAAGTTATATATGGAGGAAGTTAAAAGTCTAATAAGCCCCATAGCAAGAAGTCTTACAAGCTTTACATTTGAAGCCGGTGAAAGTAGCAAAAACCTTGATACGGTAAGCCAGGTATACGAACTACTAATTCAGGAAAAGTTCGATAGAAATGATATCCTTATAGCCCTTGGTGGCGGTGTAACAGGGGATCTGACAGGATTTGTAGCGGCCACATATTTAAGGGGTATTGACTTTATCCAGGTTCCTACTACCTTATTATCCATGGTAGATTCAAGCATTGGAGGAAAGACTGGAGTAGACTTAAATGCTTATAAAAATATGATTGGAGCCTTTCATCAACCAAAACTAGTTCATATTAACCTATCAGCACTTAAATCTTTACCTAAGAGGGAATTTAATGCTGGAATGGCTGAAATTATAAAACATGGACTTATAAAAGATTATAACTATTACTCCTTTATACATGATAATATAGACCATATCTTATCCTTAGAATATGATTTACTTAAGGAAATGATCTATTCCAGTTGCCTGATAAAGAAAGATGTGGTTGAAAAGGATCCAAAAGAAAAAGGGGACCGAGCTCTTCTTAACTTTGGTCACACTATAGGCCACGCCATAGAAAAGTTAATGGACTTTAAACTTCTTCACGGTGAATGTGTTGCCTTAGGTATGGAGGCGGCCGCCTATATTTCCTACAAAAGAGATTATATAAATAAAGACCAATTCCACCATATAATAAAGACTATTAAAGCCTTTGATTTGCATGTAGACATAAAAGCTTTAGATCCTGAAAAGATATATTCAGTTACAAAATTAGATAAAAAAATGGAATCTGATAAAATCAAATTTATTTTATTAAATCATATAGGAGAAGGATTTATAGATACTAGTGTCTCAAAAGATGAAATGATGGCTGGAATTAAATTTATCCAAAGTTATTAAGATACTATAGGAAAGGCATGGTAGACATTTAAATGAAACAACGAATAAGACATTTAATATACTTTATATTATTGGTTGCAATAGATCAGATATCAAAATACTGGGCCATAACAAGACTTAAGGGACAAAGTCCTATAACTATTATTCCTGGGGCTCTACAGCTTAGATATCACGAAAATACCGGTGCTGTGTGGGGTATATTATCTGGTAAAATCGGATTTTTGTCTATACTTACGATTATCTTAATAGTTATATTGATACTTATATACTTTAAGATACCTAATACAAAAAGACACCTACCCATACAAATTATATGGGTATTCATCCTAAGCGGAGCAACAGGTAACTTTATTGACCGTGTATATTTGAAATATGTAGTTGACTTTATATATATTGAACTTATTGACTTTCCAATATTTAATATCGCAGACAATTACTTAACAATTTCATGCGTAATCTTATTGATACTAGGGATATTCTATTATAAAGAAGAGGATTTTGAGTTTATAGATAATATCTTTAAAAAATCTAAAAAGGAAATTGATAATAATGATGGTAATCAATGATGATATGGACAGCATATCAGTTCATAGTAAATATATAGAGTTACTAGTGGAAGAAGATTTTCATAAGGAACGGATTGATAAGTACCTTACCAATATATTAGAGGACTATACCAGATCCTATCTTCAAAAATTAATAGGAGAGGACCGAGTACTTGTAGGAGAAAAGGCCGTAAAATCCAATTTTAGAGTAGAAAGAGGACAAAAGGTGATTATATACCTACCAGAGCCTATAGAGTCTAAAATCGTCCCTGAGGACATTCCTATAGATATAATTTATGAGGATGATGATATCATCGTAATAAACAAGGGTAAGGATCTTGTAATTCATCCTGCACCAGGTCATATATCAGGAACCTTGGTAAACGCTCTTTTATATCATTGTAAAGACGGCTTATCTGCTATTAATGGCATACTAAGACCAGGTATTGTTCATAGACTTGATAAAGATACAACTGGACTACTTGTGGCATGCAAAAATGATAAAGCCCATCATAATATAGCTGAGCAATTAAAGGCTCATTCTGTAACAAGAAGATATCAAGCTCTTGTATATAATAATTTTAAAGAAGAAAGCGGAAGAGTAGAAGCTCCAATAGGTAGACATCCAAAGGATCGTAAGAAAATGGCCGTTGGTGTTAAAAACGGAAAAAGTGCAGCTACTAATTATCGTTTGATTGAGAATCTAGGTCGTAAATATGCCCATGTTGAATGCCAGCTTGAGACCGGTCGTACCCATCAAATTCGTGTTCACATGGCTAGTATTCATCATCCTATCTTAGGGGATACAGTATATGGACCAGGCAAGGATCCTTTTAATCTAGAAGGACAGGCTTTACATGCAGGGGTTCTTGGCTTAAAACATCCAACAACTAATGAGTACGTAGAATTTACGGCACCACTACCAAATTATTTTACTGATTTACTTCTACAATTAAGGTGACCATAAGGGGATAATATTAGTGAAAAGGACTGCCATTTATCAATTATTAAAATGGGAACAAACTTCAGATATTAAACCAGTACTAATAACTGGAGCAAAAGGCGTAGGAAAAACATATCTTGCATATGATTTTTCTAATGCTTTTTTTAAGCATGTTCTTTATCTTAATTTTGAACATGATCCCCATGTGGCAAAATTGTTTCAGGATGAAGATCCCACTATAGTATCAAAAAACCTACTAGAACATTTTCAAAAAGAAACTGAGCAGAATTCAGAATCTGAGCCAAGTACCAAGAAAAGCAAGGTTCTTATTCTAGACGAGATTGGTCATTGTCCCAAAGTCCTAGAAATGCTGACTTTACTTCAAAACACAGGAGAGTTCCCAAGGATAATAGCTATCTCTAGTAATCCAATAGATAAAGAAAAACTAAAGTTATATAATCATATTCCTATATATCCACTTCAATTTGATGAGTTCTTAGTTGCCATAGGCAATGAATGGTATATAGAGACTATATTTACTCATTTTGAAAGTAACAAGAAGATGCCAAATATTGTACATAATGAACTCCTTGGCCTATACCAACTATATCTTCAGATTGGTGGGATGCCTGGTATAATTAATGAATACTTAAACTTTAATAGCACCTTAAATATAGCTGAACAACATAATCTTCTTATGGGAACTTATCAGAATTACCTTAGTCAGGTAAATATAGAAAATGATGGATTCAAAATGAAGCAGGTGCTTGATAGCATAGCTCTTCAGTTAATAAAAGAAAATAAGAAGTTTCAATATAAACTTATTCGTAAAGGTACAACCCACTCCATGTATAAGGACCCAATTCAAAGCCTGGCTGATTATAAATACATACTACCAAGTTACAAGATTGTAACTGAACAGCTTTCTAGTCTTAAAGAAATGTTAATAGAAAACAGTTTTACAATAAATGAAGCAAGTCACTTTAAGTTGTACCAATCAGATGTGGGACTTCTATACACTATGTTGTCAAAGGAATCTCCACCACCCTTTAAAAATGCTACAGCAAAGGGTCTGCTTGAAAATTATGTTGCTGTAACACTAGAAGCTAACGGTTACCCCATAGTATTCTGGGAATCAGAATCTATGGCCAAGGTTGACTTTATGATTCTAAAAAAAGATGAAATAATTCCAATTGAAACATTTGTCGGTACAAATACCAGATCAAAAAGTATCAGTATATTAAAACAGAAGATAGATATTCCATATTCCATAAAAATATCAGCGAAGAATTTTGATTTTTCAAATAATGTTAAATATATTCCATATTACGCTAGCTTTTGCCTGTAATTTATGTATTATTTTGTAAAACATTACTATATTATTAATTTTATATGACTATCTTGTAAGGATTTCGTAATATTTCTTACACATTTCTTACAAGTTAGGCTTGACTTTAACACTTTATTAACATAGAATATATTTGCAGGGTTAAACTACACATGTAGTTTGTTCAGGGCAAAATCTTACTACAAGTGTAGTGCAAAGCTTAATACATAATATTTCTAATATTCTTTGTGGTTATCCACTTAGAATATTTGTTTCCATATGGAAGTTATAAATACCTGCATTTACCTATTTATACGATTCTACACATGTAGTATAATATCAAAAAGTTAAAGGGGTGTAACTTATAGTGGCAACAATGAAGGAAATACGATTACACGAAGGTGAATTAAATGTTATGGAATTACTATGGTCCAACAAGGTTTTAGCTGCCAAAGATATTGCAAAGATTATTAAAGAATATATCGGCTGGGAGAAGAACACCACCTATACTGTGATCAATCGCCTAATTGATAAAGGTGTCATTAAAAGAGAAGATCCCGGATTCTTATGCCGTGCTTCTATATCAAAAAGAGCAGTACAAAATATTGAGACTAAGGCTTTACTTAATAAGGTATATAACGGCTCATTAATTACTTTTTTCTCGGATTATCTTAAGAATCAGGATTTATCCCGAACAGAAGTAATGGAACTAGAACGAATTATAAGTGAACAGAGATTCTAATTATAATACTATTAAAATAACACTATAATTATATAATAAGATATTAATCAAATAACATATTAATCAAGGGAGGTTCTTTGAACTTTTCTTGATTTTTTTTGTGTAAATCTTTCTTATTATAAAATAAAACCATTCATGCAAAGTGAAATTATTATCATAAATGAATCATACAAAGTGAAATTATTATCATAAATTTATTGACATTTGATTTTATTTTGTTATACTAATGAAAGTCGACGATTTTGATAATCAATATCAATAACTACAGTATTTACATTTACTTAGATATTAATATTGTCATATCATTAATCAGTTACACAAGTACATAATTATATATTAAATGCAGAAGGAGATTAAGTAATGAAAACAAGTAATTTTATTAAAATAAGTGTCATAATTGCAATCTTTTCTTTAATGGTAACAGCATGCTCAAAACCAATTAATGAAGCTAAGCAAGGCCTAGATGATACAGTTAAGGCATCAACAGTTGAAATCACAGATATTCATGGAACTGTAAGTATTCCTATAAATCCAAAGAATGTTGTTTCTTTAGATAATAGAACGTTTGAAACCTTATCTGACTGGGGAATTGAATTAGCAGCTGCTCCAAAAGCCGTTATGCCCCAAGATATACCTTATGCAAGTGATGAATCGATTTTAGATATAGGAAATCATAGGGAACCTAATCTTGAAATAATAGCAGCTGTTGAACCTGAGCTTGTAATTATTGGCCAAAGATTTGCTAACTTTTATGAAGATATTAAAGCTCTAGTACCCAATGCAGTAGTTATTGACCTTAACTTTGATGTCTCAGAAACATCAAATTCACCAGGAGAGAATTTAGTTAATGGACTAAAAGATTCCACCACTACTTTAGGCAAAATATTTGATAAGAATGAAGAGGCTGAAAAACTAATAGCTGATTTTGATAAGGCCATCGCAGATGCCAAGTCTGCCTATAATGGAACAGATACAATTATGAGTGTAGTGGTGTCAGGTGGAAATATTGGCTTCTCAGCACCTTATACCGGCCGTGTTTGGGGTCCTATGTATGAAATCTTTGGTTGGACACCAGCACTTGAGATAGACAAATCATCTTCAGATCACCAGGGGGATGATGTGTCAGTAGAAGCTATTGCACAAAGTAACCCTGACTGGATTTTTGTATTAGATCGTGACGCGGCTGTAACTACTACAAGTGATGCAGTTCCTGCTCAAGATGTTATTGATAATTCACCAGCCCTTCAGAATGTAACAGCAATTAGTAAGGAGCAGACAGTTTACGCACCAAATGATACTTATACCAATGAATCTATACAGACTTACTTAGAATTATTTGAAAATATAGCAAGTGCTTTAAGTAAATAGCATAAAGGAGTATATAAGGTGTCAAAAAATATAATCCAAAAAAAATCTGGGGATGAGAATTCTCAGTCCCAGCCTAATAAAAAAAATAAAATATGGACAAAACCTTTTATTATAACCATTATTGTAGTAATAATTCTAGGTTTTATATCACTGTTTACCGGAGCTTATGACATAAGAGGACAAGAAGATGGAATGCAGATGTTTTTCATAACCCGGGTTCCTAGGACAGTTGCACTAATGCTTACAGGGGCTGCAATGTCAATGTCTGGCCTTGTAATGCAACTTATTACACAGAATCGTTTGGTTGAACCCACCACTACTGGAACTATTGAATGGGCAGGACTAGGGCTTGTTTTTGTTTATCTAATATTTCCTGCACCAACTTTAGTACAAAGAATGACTGGGGCAATTATTTTTTCATTTGTAGGAACTATGATTTTCTTTTTATTTTTGAGAAAAATTAAGCTTCGTTCATCCATAGTTGTTCCAATCATTGGTATGATGCTAGGGGCAGTTATTTCTGCATTCTCAACTTTTATGGGCTTGATTTTTCAAATGACTCAAAATATTGAAACTTGGTTTGTAGGGTCTTTTGCATCAGTTCAAATTGGAAGATATGAATATTTATGGTTAATTGTTATAGTTACATTTTTAATATTTATCTATGCTGATAAATTAACATTAGCAGGCCTAGGAGAGGATGTTACAACAAGTCTTGGCCTAAATTACAATAAAATAGTACTTGTAGGCACAGCTTTAATCTCATTTGCAGTTGGTGTTGTAGCCGCTGTTATTGGCAACTTACCCTTTTTAGGTCTAATTGTACCTAATATTGTCTCCATGTATAGAGGAGATGACTTAAGGACCAATTTGCCTTGGGTATGTCTGATAGGAATAGGTACTATAACTTTATGCGATATAATTTCAAGAACAATTATTAAGCCTTTTGAAGTTCCAGTATCTCTAATTCTGGGTACGGTTGGAGCATTAATCTTTATCATTATTTTACTTAGGCGAAGGAGGTTAAAATGAAGGAACATAGATCTGCCAAAGCTTTTCGTTCTAACAAGGAAGAAAAACAATACTGGATCTTATTAATATTTTTATTTGCTTTGGGACTCCTTGCTTCATATGGACTCTTAGTATATAACAATCCAGTTCCAGTTCATTCTCCTTCATTTATTCCAGTAGTAAAGAGAAGGATGGTATCACTAATAGCAATGATCATTGCTGCAGTATGTCAGAGTCTATCCACTGTAACCTTTCAAAGTATAACAAGTAATAGGGTTATAACACCTTCCCTATTGGGCTTTGAAGCACTTTACGGGACAATTCATACAAGCACAATATTTTTCTTTGGAGCTACTACCTTTATTAACTTTTCTGGTATAGGATCATTTTTATTTCAAGTTGTACTTATGGTATTAATGAGTTTGATCCTTTATGGATGGCTGCTAACTGGAAAATATGGCAATCTTCAATTTATGCTTTTAGTGGGAATTATGATTGGAAGTGGGCTAAAATCCTTGTCTACCTTTATGAGAAGACTACTTGCCCCTTCAGAATTTGATATTCTACAGGCAAGAATGTTTGGTTCTGTCAATAATGCAGATTCTGAATCCTTTAAAATAGCAATTCCCATAGTAGTTATTGGAACAATTCTTCTTTTATTTTATTCAAAGAGGCTAAATGTACTATCACTAGGAAAGGATGTCTGTACTTCCTTAGGTGTTAAACATCAAAGTGGCGTAATCTTTTCATTAGTATTAATCTCTGTTTTGATGTCAATTTCAACAGCTTTGGTTGGCCCCCTAACTTTCTATGGTTTTTTAGTAGCTACTTTGACTTATCAAGCAGTAGCTACTTATGATCACAGATATGTATTTCCAATGGCTCTTGCTATAGGATTTCTAATTATAACAGCTTCATATTTTATTATGTATCATATATTCGACGCACAAGGTGTTGTTTCAATTATTATAGAATTGTTTGGTGGAATAACATTTTTATTTGTACTTTTAAGGAAGGGATCTTTATGATAAAAATTGATAATGCTAGAAAAACATATTATTGTGAGAATAGTAAAGTAGAGATAGGTCCATTAAATATTACCATTCCCAAAGCCGGCCTTACCTCTTTAATTGGACCTAATGGTGCTGGTAAGTCCACCACACTTTTAATGATAGGTAGGCTTCTTAATATGGATGAAGGCCAAATTAAAGTTGCAAATCTAGATGTTAGCCAATCAAAATCCGAGGATTTAGCTAAGGTATTAACTATACTAAGACAAGAGAATCATTTTATTACTAGACTTACTGTTAGACAGTTAGCTGGTTTTGGACGTTTTCCTTATTCAAAAGGAAGATTAACTAAAGAAGATGAAATAATTATCTCTAAATATATTGATTTTTTAGGTTTGTCTGACTTGGAAGACAGATATTTAGATGAGCTTTCTGGTGGTCAAAGGCAAAGAGCATACGTGGCAATGGTCTTGTGCCAGGAGACGGAATATGTTCTACTTGATGAGCCTCTAAACAATCTTGATGTGGCTAGATCTGTTCAGATGATGGAGCATCTAAGACGTGTTGCAACAGAATTTGGCAGAACAATCCTAACTGTTATGCATGATATAAACTTCGCAGCCAAATATTCAGATAGAATCTGTGCTATGAAGGATGGGCAAATTGCTGCTTTTGGAACAGTAGAAGAAGTAATGAAGTCAAATATCTTGACTAATATATTTGATACCAATATAGAAATAATTAATGGACCTTACGGACCATTAGCAATTTATTAGAATATTAAAAGAACTATCTAATCAGTAAATATTACCAATAATTATTAAATTATTTTCATTTTAGGCTTGCGACATTTTGTCAGCAGGCTTTTTTTAGTAGCGAAAACTTTACATATAAATCATTACAAAAGACAATTTATATATATATCATGGTTGAAACAAGCATTTGTTGTTTGTTCTTGCTAAAAACATGTAATTAATGTAAATGGGGCTTGCGTTTTTCCTCCGATTTACTTAAAATGGATACAACTCCTAATATAGGTATGAATTAGGTTATATTATAATCAAGAAAGAGGATGTTCTATATGCGACAAATATTAAGGAATTTTAAGGTATTGATGAAACAAGTATGGAAAATAGATAGAAAGTACTTTTTTTACCTATTCTTAAGTTTTGTAAGTGTAGGTATATTTAGTTATTATACAATTAAAACCCCCAAGATAGTACTGGATATGATTGAAGCTTCAGAAATTGATATATTTTCCCTTGTAATAATATTCTTAATACTTATATCATCTGCATTTTTATTATCATATAGTAAAGTACTATATACCCCCGTAGGAAATAAAATTAGATACCGATATCTATTAGATATTTTAGAGCATTATATATACATACCATATGAAGACTATGACAATCCCAAAATACAAAGTAATATATGGAAAATAATGCGTCCTGTATTATCAACTGACGGATTACAGGCCTTTTATACAAATATCGCCTCATTAGTTGGGAATGTTTCAGTATTACTGGTTTCAATAGGAATATTATTTAATATTCAAATATGGATATCTGTCTTAATACTCATATGGTTTGTAGTTTATACAGCCTTATCAATTAAATCTGCTGATAAAGTAGACGAAGAGACAAATAAAAATATACAACTTAAGCAAGATGAGTGGTATTTAGATGATATTGCAGTTGATGTTGCTTATGGTAAAGAGATTCGTGTATTCCAATTACAAAGATGGCTCGAAGATAAATTAATTGCCTTACATAATAAATTAAATATTTTAAACAAAAAAAATTATAAAACTTCTGCAATACCAGAAGTATTAAATGATATTTTTCAGTTTATAAGGGATAACTTAATTTTTATTTTTCTTATTACTATGTATTTTAGAAATCAAGTCAGTATAGGTGAGTTTGCTTCCTATAGTGTTTTAATTATACAATTAAACAATGCCTTAATGGCTACCAGCGAAAACTCTAAACAAATTTTATCAAAACATGATAGTTATGCTGAAATGCTGGAATTTGTTAATACCCCCAAGCAATCTAATGAAGGCAAAGCTATTGAGCTTAAGGATAACTGGATAATTGAATTTGATGATGTATGGTTTAAGTATCCTGAAAATGAAACCTGGGTTTATGAAAATCTAAACTTCACAATTGAGAAAGGAAAAAAAATAGCTATCGTTGGCTTAAATGGAGTTGGAAAAACCACATTACTGAAATTGCTATTAAGATTATATAAGCCTACAAAAGGGCGTATTACTTTAAACGGAATTGATATATGGGACTATAAATTAGATGATTATTTTGACTTCTTTGCACCTGTATTTCAGGAAATAAATATCTTTCCATTTACAATAAGAGAAAATATATGTTTTGGAAGGGATTTTACAGATGAACAAATCATTCAAGCAATTAAGGACTCTGGTTTGACACAGGATGAGATGAATGACTTTGATCTAGATTCTACTTATATGACCCGCTATCTGCATCCAGATGGGTTAAATTTATCAGGTGGACAAGAACAGAAATTCGTTACAGCTAGGGCTTTAGCATCTAAGCGACCAATCTATATATTAGATGAGCCAACCAGTGCACTTGATGCCGTAGCAGAATATGATTTTTATTATAAATTAGATGAGTTGATGAAAGAACAAACTATACTATTTGTTTCACATCGTTTAGCTAGCACACAGTTTTGTGACGAAATAATACTTATCGAGAATAAAGCAATAATTGAAAAGGGCACTCATAAAGAGTTGTTGGAAAAGGGCGGCAGGTATTCAGAACTATTTATGATACAGGCAAAATACTACAAAGGTCGTGAAGCAATATGAGAGAAAAATTAAAAGTATTTAAGTTTTTTATAAGTTTAGTAAAGGATATGCAAGTAAATCTGATTTATTATAGAGCTCTCCATTCCCTAATTAAGACCTTGGAGATCTTATTAATTATGTATATACCTTCCATAATTATATTTATGCTTTCAATCAACCTACCATATAAAAAGGTAATAATAAGTATTGTTGGTAGTTTGGTTTTACTATTGGTTTTTAGGTTGGTTAATAGAATTATAAACATAAATGCTTTAATGATGGAAACCAAGTTTTCTCAATCACTGATTCGGGATATAAGTAATAAAATTGTTAATGTACCATTTTCACAAATTGAGGATTCCCAGTTTGTAGCAAAAAAAGAGGAAGCCTTATTTCCAATTAAGACCCAGGGAACCATTCAATATTTATTTAAAATAATCCCTACTTTAATACAAGCTATCATTATAATATTAGGTGTCTTGTCTATATTACTGGTATATGAACCAATACTTATGATTTTTTCGATTATATTAGCTATCTTAAGTTTTGGATTAAGCAGAACAATGATAAAGTACGAATCCAAGCAAGCATTAGCTTCAGCAGGATATAACAAAGAATATATCTATTATCTAAGAGCCATGAGAAGTACTGAAATCGCCAAGGATATTCGTATATATAAAATACAACCATTTTTTGTGGATAAACTATCTAACCTTTTTAATTTTTACGTTAAATTTGCGAGAGATTTATATAGATCAAGAGAGTTTAGGGGGGTAATTAATCAAATCATTTCTGTTCTATTATTGGGCGTTACTTATGGCTATATGATATTCAAAGTATTATCTTCATCGATTAATAGCTCTATTTTCTTATTACTTGTCAATGCTACAGTAAATTTTAATAATCAAATCAATGTGTTTTTATCAGAATTGTTATCGTTAAACCAACAATTAATTTATCTAAAGCCACTTATGGAATTCTACGACATGATTGATGATAAAAAAACTAAGGGTAATATTGTATTAGAAGATGAGATTAAGTCTATAGAGTTTAAAAATGTTTATTTTCGATATCCAAAAACAGAGCGAGATGTTTTAAAAGGATGTAGCTTTAAACTTGAAGACAGCCAGAACTTATCCATAGTGGGGAGGAATGGCAGTGGAAAAACAACCATTATTAAACTGTTATCAAGACTTTATCAACCTCAATCAGGAGAGATAGTTGTTAATGGTGTTAATATAGATGAATATGAAGAAAAGTCCTATTTAAAGCAATTATCAATAGTTTTTCAAGATTTTAAAACCTTTTCTTATTCAATAAAAGAAAATATTGTACTAAGCAATGATTATGATGAAAATAGGTTTAATGAGGCTATTGAAAAATCAGAACTAAAGAGGGAAATAGACTTAATTCCTAATGGGGTAGAGACAAAATTATCAAAAAGTAATGATCAAGAAGGTGCAATTACTTTATCTAAAGGCCAAGAACAAAAGCTGGTAATAGCTCGTAGTATTTATGAAAATGGCTCCTTGATAATACTTGATGAACCTACAGCCTCTTTGGATCCGATTGTAGAAGAGGAGGTCTATCAGCATTTCAAATCTGTTACAAAGGATAAACTAGCAATATTTATATCTCATCGTCTGTCCAGCTGTAGATTCAGTGATAAGATTATCTATCTTTCAGATGGTATAGTTAGTGAATCTGGAAATCACGATGAATTAATGGAACTTAATCAAGAATATGCTTCGCTATTCAACCTACAAGCTAGTAAATACCAATAAAACATATTACAAAAGTGGTAATATGTAGTAATAAAAAACCGCCTTAATAAGCGGTTTTTTACTACTTTAATGAGAAGAGGATGTATTAAAGCAAGGATGTCATTATGGATTTAAGAAAATCGTTTGAAAGATCCATTGCACTTAAAAATGCAAGAAGTGTATGCTAAATATCGTAGCTCAGAAGAAATGCATAAAGCTAAAATTGAGCGTGAAAATCCACAAGAGCTGTATGCAAAAATAATCGCTACACTGTACATATTCTGATAATATTGCTTTACAAGAGCCAGTAAAAACACAATTTTTCAAAGAAATGCGTAATGTAATATTTGACTTCAATAATAACATAAAAGTTTATGACACTATAGATTTATATTTAGCAAAAAGACC
>JAAYNY010000021.1 GCA_012520635.1 Clostridiales bacterium
AATGCGTAAAAGAAATATTTTATATTTTTACCCCTTTTACCATTATAAAATGAAATCGGTATTATTGCTAAAGCCGATAAAGCTTGTACCAGTCTACCACTTATTATAACAGTAGCTGAAGCAAGTAAAATATTATTTCCCCTAAATAGATAGTAGGCCACAATCAACAATATTCCTAACATATTATAATCAGTTTTCAAAAATACTGCTATAAAACAAGCTACAATTGTAATAATAGCATTAAATATATTGGTATATTTCAAGTTTCCATTATACTTCTTATCAATCAAACTTATACAATATATAGTCCCAAGACCAATAAACAATGTAAAGAAGACATTCTGATTAGCTAAAAACCGCTTTATTACAGTATCAAACATATATGGATCTGAAAACATCTTAGGTAAGTCTGTCTTAATATCTGCTCCCTGAAAAACACTATTATAAAAGGCCAAGTCAAAGGGAATTTCAGATAAGAGAGCAAAAACTCCTAATCTTTTTAGGTATTTTTTCACATCACTGGTATGGTGAAAACCCTCTACCAATAAGAACACGAATATAGGAAATGCTATTCTTCCTATTATCCTACCTACATAATAAAACGCAGAATCACTAGGAACAAAAACAGCTGTAACATGATCAATGAACATTGTAATTATAGCAATCATTTTTAACGAAAATGAACTCATAAGATATACCTTCCTTATTATTTATTATTATATATGCATCCTCTTATCTAATTCCTGCTTCATATTATCCCCTTGAAACAATATTAGTATTGACAAAGATATTATGCTGGCCGCCACACATATAACTGTTGGAAATGTAACACTTAGCCAACCAAATAATATAAATATTAGGGGAATGAATCCGAATATAGCATCTATGAAGATATATATGATTAAATCTCTAACGCCTATCTTTAATATCTTAGCCCCGACAGCCATAACAATCATGGCCAGAACACAGACTGATGGTATTACATAATCAATAGACCATCCTATCCAGCCCATGGATAAATCCCAAATTACCGATAGTATACTTATTATGCCTACCTGCCAGAGTATGGTTTTTGGGATATTGCTTTTCTTTCGTATTATAAAGAAGAGACTTATCCACATGCAAATCACCCCTGCTGCCACTAAAAAAGCCCAACGGGATTCCTTTGTAAATATCATATTTATAGCGAAACTTATCACAACAGCTACAATTGATACTAATATAAGTATTCTAATAAAAAGGTTAAACTCCTGATAGATGGTTGGAATATGGGGAAACACATCCTCCTCTTTACCCTTATCCTCAAGTATACCTGCACATAATGGACAGACAAGATGATCGCCTTTAATAGCTACATTACAGTGGATACATTTTATCATCAATAACACCCCATTCCTATATTTCCTTGATATTTGTGGATATGGTTACGTCTATCTTCTCATTGGTCAGATGACGAAAGAAATTCTTCTGTATATCGGTCTCCTTATACGGTGATGTGAAACTTACCATCAACTTATCCTGAAATGAACATATGGCTATCTGAGGTCTCCTGGCACTGGTAAAGCAGTTAAACATATTTACATAAGGTGCCAGCTCCGGACTTATTGTAACCTTACCAATATTTGAAAGTGTTGTGGTTATTCCTTTATCATTAATTCGATCTGCCACTCTAAGAATCATATCTTTAATTGTTAATGGAACCAGCCTCATAATGGCATTTTGCTCCAAGGCCAATAATCTGTTCATATTGGCTGTAACCTTTTCCTGTGTAAGTTCTCTCTCAAAACTTTCCTTTACTTCTATAATTATATCTTCTAACTTAGCACTTGATGAAGTAAAATCATATTTTATATTAATAGTTGAAAAGAAGTTTCTTGCAGTTACCGATGGAAAATAAGCCCTAAGATTAACCGGAACTGATAATACCACTGGATATTTTCTACTTCGTGCAGACATCTCCATATATATGGATTTTATAAATACGGCAGTCAGATATATGGTAAGAGTGGTATCATATCTGTGGGATAGCTCAAGAACCTTCTTAACTGACATAGCTCCTTCAATTACCTTTATACGATTATCTATTGATCTTCTACCTGGAATTTGATAGGCCTTTGTAATCTTTATCCTTTTGGGTAGCTTGGTATCTGTGTAGTGCTTCAAGAAACTATCATCCATCTTCTGTGATAGGGAAGCATCATAGTCCAATACGGGAAGCTTATCCTTAAAATCATCTTTATGTTTTATAGTTATATAATAATAAAGAAGGGTCTTTAGAAAACCTAAAGCTCCAGTACCATCAGTTAGTGAATGAAAGACCTCAAGGTTAATCCGTGTCTTATAATAAGTAACCTGAAATAAAAGGTTCTTACGATTAGGATGGTATAGCATACTACAAGGAAGTTTATTCTCCTCCTGGACTATTGGCATCAGATCAGTGCTTTCAAAATAATACCAAAATACACCTTTTCTAAGTACAGTACGGTAAAAGGGAAAAAGAAGCATGGTTTTATCTACTGCCTCTTGAAGGATTGGAAGATCAATGTCCTCCTTCATATCACAAACAAAACGAAATACCTTAGTATCTTTCTCATTGCTTGTGGGTGGAAATATCTTGGCAGCGTTATCTAATTTTGTCCATTCAATAGGCTTTCTTTTTGTCATTAATATTACCCCTTCTTTTACCTTAAAGTATATATAATTATTCTAAATTCTACCCACATTATTATAATGTATCATTTAAAAATTTATTAATTAACTCATAACTTCGTTTCACATGAACAAAATGCTTTGGCAGTGATATAAATCCATGAAGTGCATTTTTCATACGATGTATATACACAGTATTACCAGCCTCTTCTAATTTCTTGCCATAGGCCTCTCCTTCATCTCTTAAAGGATCGTACTGTGCAGTAATAATCAAAGTCTTAGGCTGTCTAGTCAAATCATCTGCTATTAATGGAGCCAGATAAGGATTACTAAGATCCTCATCACTACTTCTATATAAGTCCATATAATCTCTAATTCTTTTTGATGTAAGTAAATAATCCCTTCCATTCTCTCTAATAGAGGGAAAACCAGTTTCATCACTGTGATCATTATTAGTAGAAGGATATATAAGGATTTGCTTAGGCACCTTAAACTCTCCCCTATCTCTTGCCATAAGTGATACTGCTGCAGCCAAGTTACCTCCTGCACTATCTCCTATAAGGACTATGTCTTCTTTATCCACTCCAAATATGCTAGTATCAAGAAATATCTCCCTAGCAACCATATAGCAATCTTCTAAACCATGTGGAAAAGGGTGTTCTGGCGCCAGACGATAATCTACAGATACAACCACACATCCTGTCATCTTAGCCATATTGTCACAGACATTACTGTAGCTATCGATATTGCCTATGACCCAGCCCCCACCGTGAAAGAACAAAAGTATCTTTTGTTTATCTACAGCAGATGTATCCGGAGGCAAAAAAAGCCTTACCGGAATTTCATAATCAATTCCGGCAATTTTATGATCCCATATCGTATATCGAGGCTTCAGATATGGACGTACGGCATTATTTACCTTGCGATGTATTTTATAGTTTTTCTTTACATCCAAATCCGGATATGACAATGCTTTTAATGCAATTCTCATTGCCTTGTTGATTGCCATAAATTCCTCCTTTAATTAGATATTAACATTTTAAATGAGTTATATATAAATGTCAATTATTCCTTTGAATAGCCTAGACTAAAGGGTATATCATAGCCTTATAAATATATATCTTAAAAGACCGACACAAGTCTAAAATCTTCCTGTATCGGTCTTTCCATTCTAAGATTTATCCCATTATATCTAATGTACTACTTATGAATACCTATATTCCTTATCAATCTTTATAAGTTCTTTAAGTCTTATATCTCTTGATGATGATGCCAGCTGTATCTCAAATTCACCAGGCTCTACTAAAAAACTAGATCCATCTTCATCAAAAAATCCAAAGGAGTCTTTATTAAGGATTACTTCAACCATCTTCTCATGGCCTGGCTCTAGATAAACCTTATCAAACCCTTTTAACTCATGAACTGGTCTTGATACTGAAGCCTCTTTATCAGCCACATAGACTTGTACTACTTCTGCACCTGCTTGATTACCAGTGTTCTTAATAGTGGCCTTAATCTTTACAATAAGATCATCTTCCATACTGGATTCATCAATTGATACCATCAGATTACTGTATTCAAACTTTGTATATGAAAGACCATGTCCAAATGGAAATTGAACGTCTGTATTATGGCTATCAAAATACCTATAACCTACAAAAACCCCTTCATTATAAGTAACCTTACCATATAATCCAAATTCACCTAAACTATGGGCAGGTGAATCCTCTAGTTTTCTAGGTAATGTCTCTGCTAATTTTCCTGAAGGATTTACCTTGCCAAGAAGTATCTCAGCCAAAGCTCTTCCACCTTCCATTCCAGCATAATAACTCCAGACAATTGCCTTAGCATCATCAGCCCATGATTCCATCTCCACAGGTGATCCTGCTATAAGAACAACTATGGCATTAGGATTAACCGCTAATACCTCTTTTATTAACCTGTCTTGACCATAGGGTAATTTCATATCCTTACGATCCTTACCTTCAACATCATACTCATGGTCTAGGCCAACAACTAAGATAACATCTTCTGTTTCCTTAGCAAGAAGAACTGCCTGAGCCAGTAACTCTTCTTGTTTACTTTCTATTTCTTTTTGAAGCTGATTTAACCTGTCTTGACTTTCTTCTTCATACTTATCCATTTGTTCTTTATCAAGGCTATCTATTTGCCAGTTAATCTTCTTCTCTTCCTTCGTGGGAACATAATAGCCCTTGGCATATTTAACATCAACAGCTCCACCTAATTCCATTTTAAGCCCTAGAAGAGGGGAGATCTCGTATAAGGCTTTAATCTCTGCACTTCCACCACCATTTGAATGTACTCGTTCACCGTTTTGTCCTATTACAGCCAGACTCTTAATTTTATCCTTTTGCAATGGCAAACGTTGATCATCATTCTTAAGAAGAATAATTGATTCTCTTGCACATTCAAGAATTTCCTTTTGATGTTCTGGGGAATTATAAGTACCAGAGACACGATTCTTCCTGTCATCTCCTAACATATTCAACCTAAGCATAGTACGAAGGATATTACGAATCTTTTTATCTATACATTCTTCTTGTATTTCACCAGCTCGAACTGCCTCTAGCAGAGGGTTAGCCATATAATATTCATCAAAATTACTAACTACAGACATCTCAATATCAAGATCTGATTCTGCTGCTTCTTTGGTATCATGAACCCCTCCCCAGTCTGAGATAACTGCTCCATCATAGGCCCACTCATCCCTAAGTATAGTTGTAAGCAAATACTTACTTTGACAACAATATTCTCCGTATAAGCGGTTATAAGCACCCATTATACTATGAGTTTCTGCCTTATCGATTGCTGCTTTAAAGCCAGGCATATATATCTCTCTTAAAGTTCTCTCATCAAGATAGGTATCCACTTCTAACCTGTCAGTTTCTTGATTATTAGCAACAAAGTGCTTAAGGCAAGCAGCCACATCATTTTCCTGAATCCCTTTGATTAGGGGAACAACCAACTCTTCTATCAATCTTGGGTCTTCACTCATATACTCAAAATTTCTTCCACATAAGGGGCTACGCTTAATATTTATTCCTGGAGCTAATATAACATCCTTGCCCCTACCTCTTGCTTCTGCTCCTAATACCTGTCCTGTTTTATAAGCCATTTCCCTATTCCAAGTTGATGCCAGGGCACTATTACTAGGAAGATATGATACTTTATCATCTGTGGTTGATGTATTAACCCAGCTATCTAGTGCAAATTCCTTTCGTACACCCATGGGTCCATCAGACATCTTAAGTGGGGGTATTCCAAGTCTGGCAACTCCAGCTGTCTGGAACAGGCCTTCCCCATGTATCATACCGATTTTCTCTTCAAGTGTTAGCTGTGATAGTAACTCTTCAATTCTTGCTTCATCTACTTTCTTCATATCTTTAGTCTCTCCTGTCAACTTATCTCTTAGTAACAAAGAACCTCTGCCTTCTCACAGGGGTTCCGTTTAGCTTTTAATAATCCAATTAACAATAGTAACATTTATTAATATTATAGTATATTCTTTACCTGAGTCAAGCCAATCATTGCAAAGAAATCTGTAGACTTTAATCCATTGTGAAAGTTTTTTTCATATGCTATACTTTTGCCAAAGCATCTATACTGACTAATAAGGAGGAATGTTATATGTATTACAAGCAATATGGTAATACCGGCTTAAAGGTAAGTGCTATAGGCATGGGTACCATGCGATATGATGATGAAGATATTAATGCAGGAAGACTGGACAAATGTGCTGATGTGGTATTATATGCCCATGAAAAAGGTATTAACTTTTTTGACAGTGCCCCATTCTACTGCCAAGATCAAAGTGAAACTATAACTGGTATGGCTTTATCACAGCTTCCAAGGGATAGCTATTACATATCTTCTAAGGTTAACTTAGGTACCCTAGACAACAAGGAGGGGCCAGATGATTTTCGTAGAAGACTGGAGAAATCATTAAAACGTCTTAAGGTGGATTATCTAGACTTTTATTATTTATGGTGTATGCTTGATCTTGAATCTTTTAAGAAACAATATGATTTATTATACAAATATTTTGAAGAAGCAAAAAAAGACGGTTTAATCAAATATATTAACGTATCATCCCATATGCAAGGTACTGAACTAGAGAAGGTTGTGGATACTTCTTTATTTGACGGTATGCTTATAGGTTATAATGCACTTAATTACCGTTTTCGCCAAGCAGGAATAGAAGCCGCATATAACAAAGGCATGGGAATCGCAGTTATGAACCCTCTTGGAGGAGGATTAATACCTCAAAACCCTGAAACTTTCTCATATCTTACTGAAGGAACTGATTTGACTGTAGCCCAGGCCGCCTTAAGATTTGTTGCTTCTCATAAGGAAATATCCGTAACCTTGGCAGGCTGTACAAAGAAGGAACACATAGATGATGCTCTTAAGGCTGTAAAAAATCTTGAAGAAAAACCTGCTAAAGAGATATATGACGACTATGAACAAAAAGGAGTTTCCCTTAACAATCTATGTACCGGATGTGCTTACTGCGACTCTTGTCCACAGGGCATAGATATACCCAAATTCATGGATTCCTATAACATTAAGATACTTGGTCAAGATATGGCTGGACGTCTGAAAGGACATTGGGGACTTTCTTCTTCAAAAGCTGGAGAATGTATACAGTGCGGACTATGTGAGGGGCTATGTACCCAGCACATTCCAATTATGGATAGATTGGCAGAAATTTCACTTCTTAGTTAAATAGTTTATAAGATAAAAATATAAGAAACCATGACAAAGATTCTACATTTTCTTGTCATGGTTTTTTAAAAATGCTTGCAAAAAAATCATCTTAGGATACAATAGTAATGATAATATTGTATGTAAATAAACATGTTACCCAATAGAGTGGATTTTTAGGGTTAACATGATTTTTGAATGAAAAGTAATGAATATTAGGAGGAAATAAATGATACAAGCCAGTAACATAACTTTAAGATTAGGAAAGCGAGCATTGTTTGAGGAAGTGAATATAAAATTCACCGAAGGAAACTGCTACGGAATTATTGGTGCAAATGGTGCCGGTAAATCCACCTTTCTAAAAATATTAAGTGGACAATTAGAACCAACTCAGGGAGAAATTATAATTACCCCTGGACAAAGATTGTCCTTCTTACAACAGGATCATTTCAAATACGATAACTACATGGTATTGGATACCGTAATTATGGGCAATAAGAGGCTCTATGAAATAATGAAAGAAAAAGATGCCATCTACGCCAAAGAGGATTTTACAGACGAAGATGGAATTCGTGCCAGTGAATTAGAAGTGGAATTTGCAGGTATGGACGGTTGGGAAGCCGAATCAGGTGCTGCCTCTTTATTAAATGGTCTAGGTATAGAAACAGATCTTCATTATAAAATGATGCATGAACTTAACGGTAGTGAGAAAGTAAAGGTTCTTTTAGCCCAAGCCCTATTTGGTAATCCAGATATTCTACTTCTCGACGAGCCTACCAACCATCTGGATCTTGATGCAGTAGCTTGGCTTCAGGAATTCTTAATAAACTTTGATAACACAGTAATAGTCGTATCCCATGATAGATACTTCCTTAATAAGGTTTGTACTCATATTGCAGATATTGACTATGCTAAGATACAACTATATGCAGGAAACTATGATTTCTGGTACGAGTCCAGTCAACTTATGATTAGGCAGATGAAAGAAGCTAATAAAAAGAAAGAAGAAAGAATTAAGGAGCTTCAGGAGTTCATACAACGTTTCTCTGCTAATGCTTCCAAATCAAAACAGGCTACTTCTAGAAAAAGAGCCTTGGAGAAAATCGAACTAGATGATATCAGACCTTCTAGTAGAAAATATCCTTATATTGATTTTAGACCTAGTAGAGAAATAGGCAACGAAGTCCTTACAGTTTCAAATCTATCAAAAACAATAGATGGTGTTAAGGTATTAGATAATATTAGCTTTATAGTTGGACATGATGATAAAATCGCCTTCGTAGGACCTGATACTTTAGCCACTACTACTTTATTTAGAATTCTTGCCGGTGAGATAGAGCCCGATGAAGGAACTTACAAATGGGGTGTAACAACAAATGTTTCATATTTTCCTAAGGATAACACAAAATTATTCGATAGCGAAGAAACAATTGTTGATTTTCTAATGCCCTACTCTCCTGAAAAAGATGTCACCTATGTTCGTGGATTTATGGGTAGAATGTTATTTGCCGGAGAAGAAGGTTCCAAAAAATTAAAAGTGCTATCAGGAGGAGAAAGAGTTCGTGTTATGCTATCTAAAATGATGATAGCAGGTGCTAATATTCTGATACTAGACGAACCTACTAACCACTTGGATATGGAATCAATTACATCCCTTAACAATGGACTTATAAAATTCCCTGGAGTTGTATTATTTACTTCACAGGATCATCAATTTGTTCAGACCACAGCTAACCGTATTATGGAGATTACACCTAATGGATTAATTGATAAGATAACAACCTACGATGAATATCTAGCAAGTGATGTCATGGCTAGGAAAAGACAGGTTATGAGATTTAACAAAGAAGATGATATTCAAGATTAGGAAATCACCACACAGCATGGCTTAATAAAAACCACCTTCATAATAGAGTTTAATTACCTATTATAAAGGTGGTTTTTTATTAACTTCTAATGCCGTAACTAAATATGGTTATCAGAATATTATATATGTATAATAAGCGATAAAGAGTGGGGCCATTAATGCTATATCAAAACGTATCAGAGATTGTACTACGAAATCAGGAATATGTTCCAATAATAAAGGATCATATAACCTATTATGGTGGTAATCAAATGTGGTTTCAAAGTAGCAACAAAACAAGCACTGACTATATACTACATCATTACGGAAGTGGCACCATAGCTATTGCTGATTTATTCTTATATCTAGGAATTAAAAGTAATATATACAAAAACCAAGTAACTGAATCTGCCCTACAGGGAAAAACTTTAGTTTCATATATTGATTATATGTCTTATATAAGAACCATAAATTCATTATATATAAAATCCAAGCCTTATATAGACATGCTTGGAAGAAGGATAGCTAGAGCCTTTAACTCATATTCACGTAGATATCAACTTGGCCTAAAAGCCAAATGGGAGCTAAGATTATCATATTATGAAATGCTGGAACTTATTGAGGAAATGCTCTATTATGATGTACCCATCATACTATCCATAGGGCCAAACACCCCTAACCTATGGGGAAAGAAAGGCATAACCTTCTATCACGGTCATATTCTTGATGAATCCCTAGCAACCACAAATTACAATCTCTATATTCTCCCTACCCAATATAAGTTTAGACCTGCTAGAAATAATATAAAGTCTCATTATGTTACTGTAACAGGAATTCACAGAATGGAAGATACTAATTCTAAGGGGATTATTATGCTTCAAATATCTTCCTGGGGTAAGGTATATTATATTAATTACGAAGAATATAGAGATTATGTGGACTGCTATGGGGGAACATTTACTAGTAGTATCTTGTATATAAAATGATTGCTAACTTAATATACTAAAGTATAGTATCCTTATCATTTGTTTTTATGTCAAATGAGTAATCCTTCAAATCAGCTATTAATGTAGCAGAACAAGACTTATTTTCCCATCGTAGCTTTAATATATGGGGATCTGAATCAACTACTTCTAGTTTGCTATCAAAGCCAAAGGCAGGATAAGTATTCCTAAACTTGAGAAGGTCAAGTTGCTTTATAACAATCTCCTTACTTAAGTCACCCTGGGCTTCTTCCATGGTTAAATTAGTACGATTAATTTCCTTATGTCCGCCGGAACCTGCCATTTCTACAGCCTTATAATTGTTCTTTCCTGCAAATAAATCCAAATACCAAACCTGAGGTATTCCTGGCATAAAAATCTGTATTGCTCTAGCCAGAAGTAGTTTTCTTTCATCTTCTCCTAGGGCACTAAAGTAAGTAGCATTTACTTGGTAATACATATTCTTCTTACCATGTAAATCTTTTACTAATCCACCTCTAGAAACTACTATATCTATCAACTCATCAATCTGCTCAT
>JAAYNY010000165.1 GCA_012520635.1 Clostridiales bacterium
TTAATAGAAGATGGATTAACAGTTGGAGGAAGACCTCTAAGAGATATGTTTGAAGCTGTAGACCATGCAAAAGCATATGATTATATGTTTACATTGCTTGGGAATAAAGAAATTGTAGAAAAAGATATTCTTTATCTACATAAATTATTTTATCAAAATATTGATGAAGATTTTGCAGGGAGATATCGTGATATTCCTGTATTTATTTCTGGCTCTAATTATCCAGTTACTAAGGAAGAAAATATTAAAAGTGAAATTGATAGCCTGTGTAAATGGATAAATACAGAAAGAAAAAAATATCACCCGGTGGTCTTTGCTGCACTACTCCATAAGAAATTTGTATTTATTCACCCATTTAAAGATGGCAACGGAAGAGTAGCTAGACTTTTGATGAACACAGCCTTGATACAAGACGGCTATCTACCAGCACTTATTCCCCCAATATTACGAAGTGAATATATTTCATTCCTTGAAAAGGCTCATAAAGATGATAGCTCATTTATTAATTTCATTGCTGAAAGAGAAATAGAAACACAAAAGGATTTTCTAAGGCTTCTTCATATTCCACTACCCAAATAAAGAAATTTTGTACCCACTGGAAAATATAGTTATAATTAATAACATTCAACAAGAATTGACAAGATTCTATTACTCCTGTTATACTATTTCAGTAATTTATTAATAGTTAAATTTATGGAGGCTAGTTTGTATGGAAAAGAAAAGTTACCTTCAAGGGTACTTATTTGTTGCTGTGGCCGGAATACTATGGGGAATTGGTGGATTATTTGTTACTAAAATGAGTGACAATGGAGCATCTTCACTGATGACCGCATTTGCTGGCCACTTTTTAGCGTTTATACCTTTATTGCTTTATTTATTAGCAAAGAAAGGTTTGAAGGGATTAAAAATTTCTAAGAAAGGCTTAATATATAGTATTCTATTAGGTGTTTTAACTAAAGGAATTTTCAAATTGTCTTTGGACACAAGCATGACATTAGTAGGAGTAGCTACAACAACAATTCTTATGTATTTAGCACCAGTTTGGACTGCTATAATGGCTGTCATATTCTTCAAAGAAAAACTTCGTGGATATCAATATATTGCACTTCTACTTAATATGATTGGATGTGTACTAATGGTAACTGGTGGAAATTTTACAGAATTAGATATTTCTGGAATTGGTTTAACCTTAGGACTTATTGCAGGTTTATTATATGCCCTTAGTACTATCTTAGGAAAAGTAGGGACAAGCGGAGACGATTCAGTAACAATGGCTTGTTATATGTTATTATTCAGTACAATCACGACTGCTATATTTGCTAAGCCATGGGAGCATTTAGATCTGTTTACAAATAGATCATTTATGACTTGGGCTATTCCAGGTGGATTACTTAGTGGTACTATAGCAAATATTTTATTCTTAACAGGATTGTCAAAGGGTATAGATGCTTCAAAAACTACTATAGTTACTTCTATTGAGGTTGTGGTAGCTACACTTGCTGGAGTATTTTTATTAAATGAGCAGATCAATTTAGTCGGATATATTGGTATACTTATAATGCTAGCGTCAATAGTTATAATGAATGTCAATATTCCAAGTAGAAAAGAAAATACTGATAATCAAAGTATTTAAGCAAAAGAGGATACAATAACTGTATTAATTAAGGAGGTTATGCCCATGATTAGAATAGAATTTTTTCATGACGTTATTTGTAGTTTTTGCTTTCCCATGTCTGCAAGAATGCGTAGGATAGCAAAGAAATATAATAATATTGAGATTATTCACCGTTCCTTTGCATTAGGATGGGAAGCAGAAGACTTTATACGTAGCTTTGGATCTCGAGAAGCAGTTAAATCAGAAGTATTAGGTCATTGGGTTCATGCAAATCAAAATGATGATGAACATCGTTTTAATATTGAAGGAATGAGACAAACAGATTTTAATTTCCCCATATCAAAACCTGGCTTGATAGCTGCTAAGGCAGCTGGTCTTATTGGTGGAGAAAATGTTTATTGGGATCTATTCGACCGAATACAAAATAAACTATTTGTTGAGAATAAGAACATAGAAGATATTGCTGTATTAGAAGAAGCTGTTAAGGAAACTAGCATTTCTTTCTCCGATTGGAAAGCACAGTTTGAAAAGGATGAAACAAAGAAAGCTGTATTGGCGGACTTAGGACTTGTACAGGCTTATGGGGTTAATAGTGCACCAACCCTTGTAATTAATCAGAAGTATGCTATTCCAGGAGCCCAATCCCAAGAAGAGATTGAAAAAGTATTGGCTAAGATCTCAAAAGATGAAGGGATACCCTTAAGTAAATTGCAGACGATTCAGACTAATGATATAGCTGGTGCCTGTTCTATTGTAGATAATAAATGGCAATGTGATTAAAAAATAAACTTTTAATGGAAGCCATATGGCTTCCATTGTATATGTGGATGGATTTTTTCTTGCAGAAAGTTGCATATTTCTTTGAAAAAGGTAATTGGATGGAGTATAATATAAACTGAACTTGGATAAGTTTCTTAAACGAATACAAGTGATAGAATATATTAAGAACATTTTGCCAAGCTAAAAGAATAAATATAACGGGAGAATTAAGATGGAAATATTAATGAATTTACTACTAATGTTAGGTGGAGTTGCTGTATTCATGTTTGGTATGAAGCAGATGAGCTCTGGTTTGGAACAAAGTGCAGGAGCAGGAATACGAAACCTTTTTAAAAAGATTAATAAAAACAGAGTTTTTAATTATGGAATCGGAATAGGGGCTACGGCACTTGTTCAATCTTCATCAGCTTCTTCAATCATGACAGTTGGACTTGCTCATGCCAATATTGTAACAGTTAAACAAGGGTCTGGTTTTATCTTAGGTGCAAAAGTAGGAACTACATTAACAGCATTTATATTTGCCCTTTCAGGGATCAGCAAAGGAGGCTTTAGTATTAGCTCAGTCTTTGCGGCCATTGCCTTTGTGGGTGTTATAATTGTTTTTTCTACTAGTAACGAAACCCTTAATAAAATAGCACCATTTTTAATTGGATTTGGAATGCTGTTTATCGGTTTGGAAGTGATGGAAGTGGCAATTGGTGGATCAGATTCCACACTGAGTATTCAACTTGCTAAAGTATTCAAATATGAAATCATGCAAAACCCCATCTTGCTAGTAATATTAGGAATTCTTTTTACAGCCATCATACAGTCATCCACGGCAGCAACTGGTGTTTTTATTGCTTTCCTAGCAACAGGAGTTATCCAGAGTATAGACCAATCCTTTTTCTTAGTGATGGGAGCTAATATAGGAACATGTAGTGATGGTATTATGGCCTCTCTTAGTACCAATGCCAACGGGAAACGTATCGCATTATTTCATCTGATTACCAGTGTAATTGGTGCTATAACATTTACTATTATTCTAATTATTTTTAGAACACCCATTACCAACTTTTTTGAAGGTCTATTTCCAGGAAAGCCCCAGTTTAGCCTTGCTACATTTAACCTGATTTATAATACCATTTACACCTTGGGTTTGTTGGTCTTTATCGATCCCTTAGTTAATTTAGTTACAAGATTGGTTAAAGATAAACATGAGGAACTGGAAGAGTTATCATATATTGATGAGCGCTTCTTGCAGACTCCAGCGGTTGCTATTGAACAAGCATTGAAAGAATTGTACGAAATGGCCATTCTGGCAAAGGAGAATCTTGATCGTTCTTTTACTTCATTGGTTAAAGAAGATATGAGTGAAAGCAAAAAAATTGCTGATGTTGAATATAGAATAGATTTCTTAACAAACAAGCTTACAAGCTTTTTTATCAAAATATCATCGGTTACAAAATTCGCTGACGACGAAAAACTTATTGGTGGATTACATCATGTAACTAATGATATTGAGCGACTAGGTGATTATGCAGTACTTTTGGTTAAAGAAACTAACTACATGAAGGAAAATGACGTACAGTTTTTAGACCAGACTAAAGAAGAGTTAGACCAGATCTACAGCCATATATCCGAAATGTTTGATTTAGGATTTGATGCTTTTACAAATCGTAAAACCGAAAACTTCAAAAAGATTGCCAACACTCACAAGGAAATCAAAAAACTTGTATCCTCTACCCGTAACGAACATGTGGTACGCCTAAGCTCTGGTATGTATCCTGTAGAGGTATCAAAAAGTATTTATTCAGTTCTCTTTTCATTGCAGAGAATATCGGATCATATAGTGAACATTGCTTTCTCAGTAAGATCCACAACAGGAAGTAAAACAGAAGCATTAGAAGCTATTGAAAGAGAAAAGAAAGAAGCGGAAAAAACAGGTCGTAAGGCTTCACAAGAATCTGATATGAAATAATTGAAATAGGATCATATATTAGTGATATGCTCAGGGGAAAGTTTTATAAAGAGGCTTTCCCTTTTTATATGTTTATAAAAAATGACGAAATTAGTTGTAAAAAAAATTGTATATTGTAGTTAAATTGCACATATGATACAATTTGTATATAAATGATAATACAGCTAAGGAGCCAGATAAACTAGTTTAACCCCAATTTCATCAATGAAAGGAGAAATACATCATGAACTCAATTATAGGACCCACTGCTAAAAATAGTAGAAATAGATTGATTAAAATTCTCTTGATAAGTATTCTAATTGTGGCTGTCGCATATTTTGTCTACATAACTGGCGGAACGAAAACTGTATTCGCGCAATTGCTGTATATCCCAATAATATTATCTTCCCTTTTTGGGGGAGCTTTACTTGGATTAATAGTAGGAGTGGTTTGTGGCATATTGGTAGGCCCTTTTATACCCCTTGATGTTTCTAATGGCATAATGCAGGATCCGGTAAATTGGATTTCTCGTTTGCTAATATTTTCACTGATAGGTTTTGCAACAGGATATATGATTGATAGAATTAATAAGTTAAATGCAGAAAGACAAGAAAGAAACTTAAAAAGTCCTTTTTATGACCTTCCCAACGCTCAGAAGCTCTTATATGATATTGAAGAAAGAATCGAATCTGGGAGTAATTTTAAACTTTTATCAATTAAGTTAACCAACTTACAAGAAATTGAGAAATATGTTGATAATAGTTTAGTATTTACTATAGTTGAGAATTTGGCTGAGAAACTAGGGCATTGTTGTGGAAATGACATTTACTCCCACGAGAAAGATGAAATGATATTACTTGTATGTGAAAATTGTCAGCATGGCTATGAAGAAAAAATCAAGAAGGTAATAGAACAATATTTTGCTCATCCCGTTTCAATAAACGGATATAAAATCAGAGTATCTTTAAAAGTAGGTATTTATATACATAAGGGTGAAGTAAATACTCCAATTGAAATATATAATAAAGCTCGAATAGCTTATGAACAAGGAGAAGTAAAGGAATCAGGTATCTATTATTATGATGTTAATTTAGAAAACAGAAGAAGAGAGATACATGATATCACTGGAGCTTTGCTTGAATCTATTGAAAAAAATGAATTGTTTGTAATGTATCAGCCAAAGATTGATATTGTGAACAATAAGATTACAGGTGTTGAAGCATTAGTAAGATGGAAAAGAAATGGTAATGAGCTTATTGGGCCAAATATATTTATTCCTATTGCCGAAGAGATTGGTTTTATTAATAAGGTCTCTAAGTTTGTCTTTGATAATGTAACAAGTCAGATGAAGACTTGGCAAAGTAAAGGGATGGATTTAAAGTGTTCTATTAACGCATCTGTAGGGGAATTTGCTGATGATAGCTATATTTTATGGGCTAAGGATATTATCACTAGCAAAAATCTTAATCGATCTGATTTTGAAATTGAGATTACAGAGAGAGCCCTAGCCTATAATGATAGAAAATTATTAGATAAGATGGAATTTTTAAAAGAATTAGGATATCAAATTTCTATTGATGATTTTGGAACTGGTTACAACTCCCTTATGAGTATAAGTGAAATACCCTTTGATAAAATGAAAATAGATAAATATTTTATTGATAGGATTAATATAATTGAAATTCAAGAATTGGTAAAGCATTTTATTGAGTACGCCCATGCATTTGATAAAATTGTTATAGCTGAAGGTGTTGAGACTAAGGAACAATTAGATGTTCTTAAAAGGCTTAAGTGTGATGAAGTTCAAGGATATTATTATAGCAAGCCTTTATTACATGAAGAGTTAGAAAAGTTTTACGTGAACTTTAATAAGGCGAATATGTGATAGCTACCAAAATAAGTTTGAGGATGAAGCTAATTATTCATCCTCAAATTTGACTTCTAAAATACCGTGTCTATTATATCTTTTATCTATTGGTGGTGGTGTCATAAAGTCACCATAAAAATATACCAAATACTCCCTATATCCTTTTGGTACCTTAAATAAAAGACCTTCAAAATCTAGTTCATCTATTTGCCATATCCAAGTGGATTTAATTGATTCTTTTTTGTATCCATAGGAGCCACCAACTGCAAGAACATGTTTTGTTTTCTTCTTGTTATATTTTCTTGATAGGATTTCATGTTTTCTTTTGATTTCTCTGATACTTAGATTTTTTAAACTTTTCTTTGTCAAATTATAAATTAGTCCTTTTAGGCCTTTAAAATCAATTGATATATTATATTTGCACCTTTCTAATATTACATATTGATAAAGCTTCAACCTATATTCATGTATTAATCTTTGTATTTTATTATTAGGAACATTATCAAAAGGAAAAATATCAATATATATTCCAGAATGACAATTTACATCTTTTGAATTTTTTTCTATGTACCTGGTACCATTTTTTCTTATTTTTGCAAATGGCAAGCCGTAGCCAGATGTGACTCTCCAAGTCTCTAGATAATATTTATTGTTTAGATCATTTCTTGCTGTTTTTAGAAATCTTTCATAGTCCTTTCTTAACATACCTATATCTAAGTCATCATCCCAGGGTATAAATCCTCTGTGTCTAACAGCACCAAGTAGTGAACCTGCTATCAAAAAGTATTTAATGTTATTATTATCGCAAATCCTCTTTACTTCGTTTGCCATCTCAAGCTGAACTTTATGCACTCTTTCTAATTGTAAGTTGTTCATAGTTATTACCCCTTCCTACAATGAGGTTCATATTCAGAAGTGTTTATGCATTCTGAACATTCATAAAAATCATATTATAAGATTATGGTTAGCTATCCTCTAGTATGACAAAATGATCATGAACAATGGATATGTTTGACTAATAGATCGATATGAAAAGTTAAGAAAAAAAGGGCTTGTAGGAATAAACAAGTATGATTTGTATACACATTAGACATGTGACATTCAATTTCCATTTAAGTCTTTGGTATAATAGATGGATTTTGTGTAATGACTTGTATCCTTGCTAGTAGTGGATTATAATTAATATGAATGAAAATATATTTTTCAATATATTTAATAGAAAGAGAGGTGGTAGTTGTGGATGCTCATCCTGAACCGAGTAATAGTTATCTAAATAAAAATAAAGGATATAGAGCCATAACTGCTATTTAAGTCTAGTATGTGGCTCTATTTAAGGAGGCCGCATATGAAAGAAAAAATTCTTAGCCTTATTGATCAAGGCAGATATGTAGAAGCAAGAAATGAAATGACAAATATGAATGCAGTTGACACTGCACTATTATTTGAAGAAATCAACCAACAGAATCTATTGATTGTTTTTAGAATTTTACCAAAGGATCTGTCATCCGATGTATTTACCCATATGACAAGTGAGCTTCAAAAATATGTAATTGATTCTATTACCGATGAAGAAGCAGTAGATATTTTGGAAAATCTATTTATGGATGATGTTATTGATTTTCTGGAAGAAATGCCATCAAATGTTGTAAAGAGAATTCTTGAAAAGACCAGTGATAGAACAAGGATAGTCATTAATCAGTTCTTAAATTATCCTGCAGATTCTGCTGGTGGTCTTATGACCATAGAGTATGTTGACCTAAAAAAAGAAATGACAGTCCAGCAGGCAATTAACCATATCAAGGAAATAGGAATCGATAAAGAAACAATTGATACTTGCTATGTTATTAACAATAACAGAGTACTTGAAGGGGTTATATCCCTTAGAAAACTTATACTAAATGATGAATCAACCCTTGTAAAAGATATTATGGATACAGATGTGATATCAGTAAATACTCACATTGATCAAGAAGAAGTTGCTAATGTATTCAAATTATATAACTATAATGTTTTGCCAGTTGTAGATAATGAGAATCGTCTTGTTGGTATAATTACAGTGGATGATATTATAGATGTTATCGATCAAGAAACCACCGAAGATATTCATAAGATGGCTGCAATACAA
>JAAYNY010000166.1 GCA_012520635.1 Clostridiales bacterium
GCATCTGTCTCCAGTACCAAGTCTCTGACTTCTTCTATCTTACCTTTCCCTATATAGGTAGCAGAATGAATCCTCTCCCTATTTTGTATAATCTCACCTACACTTTGAGCTCCGGCTGTATATACTAACTCCTTTAATTCTTCTATTGATTCATTAGTATCATCACTATCATCTACCGCTACACCTACAAGCACAAATCGCTCTTGGGGACTGTCGATATCATATAACTTCTGCATTATTACCTCTTTCAAATTAATATTTTATTATATTATTATCATTCCCATGAATCTATAACTTTAATTATTGACGGGACATCAAGAACACTTCTTCTCTTAGTGCGTCTGTATCATTAGGATATGCTGTTTTATAATTTTTTAACTTTGCTAAAGCCGTTTCAAAATCACCCATATTCTCATAGGCAACAATCTCATTCTTTAATAATATCCTCAACATACTACCATGGGCATATCTTATTCCAAGCTCAAGGTAAGGTATTGCCTCCTCATATTCTCCAATTTTCATATAACAAGATGCCACCTGATTATATGCGGCAGGTGTAACCTCTCCACCTTCTTCAATGTATTTCTCATAATAATACTTAGCTGTAGAATAATCCTTCTTAATACTATAAATTTCACCTATATAAAAATAACTATCCGCAAATCCATTGGCAAAACTTTCACTTAGTTCTGGAAAAGCCTGATCATGCAATCCTTGGTAAAAATGAATTCTAGCCAAATTATATTTATCCTCCTTGGTTTTTACCTCAAGCTTGGCAGCTTCATCTAGAACAGCCTGTGCTTCAGTGGTTTTACCCATCTCCTGAAGAAGATAGTACTTTCCAAAATAATATTCATATTGACTAGGCTTAATAGCAATTGCCTTATCATAGTCCTCTACACTTTTATCAAAATCACCTGTCATTTGGTATGCATATGCACGGTCGCCCAGTACCTGAGTGTCTTCACCAAACCGCTCTATTATCTGCGTATAAATATCAGCAGCTTCCTCATAAGCTCCTACAGTCATAAGTGATTTACCTTTATAATACAATATATCCATATCCAAATCTGATAATACATCTAATTCCAGTGCCTGATCCAACTGATCAATTGCATTATTGTAATCTTGCATATTAAAATATGCTATTCCTTTTCCCCGTAAAGCTCGCTTATTGTTCTCCTGGACCATAACTATCTTCTTATCCATAATCACACTGTCAAACTGTTCGATAGCCTTATCATACCGCTCAAGTCCTATAAATGCCATGGCATAACCGATATAATAATCTGAACGATTAGGATTTTCTTCTATAGCCAAGGAAAAGCTCTTTGCTGCATCTTCATAATTTCTACTTGCTAAGCTTTTTTTCCCATTACGATAATATCCACCAGCACTAGTGCAGCCAGACAATATAAATATCATAACAAAAAACATTCCTATGTATGCAAGCTTCTTCATTATGGTCGCCTCCGTTATATAGAAAACACTATATATTGTGCTTTTATTACATTATATAACACCATACATGAAATGGCAAGAA
>JAAYNY010000167.1 GCA_012520635.1 Clostridiales bacterium
AGGCCCCCATAGAAGAACGGGTTTGCCAACCAACTGGGCAATTCTCCCCGCTGCTTCTTCGTTACCAAAGTTGCAATTGATAATAAATATCGCATCTACTTTCTGTTCTTTGAAATATTTCGCTACTTCCTCACACTGATCAATATGGTACAGAAGTCCTTCTTTATTTAGAAAATCAATATTTACAAATTCAGTTTGTTTATCAGCATAATTTTTCTCAATATATAAAATGGCGTTTTTAACGATAAAGCTACTGGCCACATTGTCTGATACACTTCCCCTATCTGATTGAAGAGAAGTTTCTGATGAGATTTTTTTAGCTTTCAAATTATTGACCATAGTAACAATCGCTTCCTCTAGTTCCTTCATATTTGATGGCTTTAATAAAAATCTGGTAACACCAAGGTTAACAGCCTTTTGGGCATAATCAAATACCCTATATCCTGTTAAAATACTAATCTCCATATCAGGAAATTCTGATTTTAATCCTGCAACCATACTTAAGCCATCCAGTCCGGGCATGGCAATATCTGAAATAATGATATCGGGTCGATACTTCCGTATAGCCTCTGCACCTTCCATTCCGTCATAGGCAGTGGCAATAATTTGACACTCAAATTTCTCCCAATCTATAGTTCGGGATAATCCTTGCACAATTATAGGTTCATCGTCAATAATCATTATTTTATACATTGTTCTCCCCTTTGCATTACATTCAATACTAGCCCTTTATCGCTCCAGCAGTTAATCCTTTAATGATGTTCTTTTGTAGAAATATATATACAATTAAAACAGGGACTATAATTAAGGTAACAGCCGCTGCCATTAATCCAAAATCCTTGCCATACTTTGAGCTTATTTCAATCAGTAAGGCACTGATAGGATATTTCACCCTTCGGCGAATCATAATAAGCTGGGTAAATAGATCATTATAGGACCATAAAAAACAAAATATAGCTACTGTAGAAAGTGCAGGCCGAAGTAGGGGAATTATAATTTTTGTAAAGACCAACTTTACTCCTGCCCCTTCCATATAGGCCGCCTCTTCCATCTCAAGCGGAATTCCCCTTAGAAATCCCATCATAACTATAGTAGAAAAGCTTAAATTACCAGCCACCTGCGGTAATATTACACTTAATGATTTGTTTAATAAATTAGCCTCCACCATCATCTTAAAGACCGGTATGATCGTTGAGAAAGCGGGAAACATCAGACTGGATATAATAAGAGAATTTATCAAGCCCCTACCCCTGAAGTTATATCTTGTCATAGCAAAGGCCATCATAGATGATAGGGTAAGTACTGCAATAGTAACACTTCCTGATATAATAAGGCTATTGTAGTAAGAAGTGAGCACATTCTGTTTCTCAAAGGCATTCTCATAGTTTGCCAGTGTAAACTCCTTTGGTGGTGAAAATGAGCTGTTAACAACCTCCCTTGAAGGTTTAAACGAATTATTAATAACCCATACAAATGGGAAAATCGTGGTTATAGCCCAAATAATCAAAATCATATATGTAATAACACGTCCTATGGATAACTTTTTCTTCTTTACTTTTACACTCATTCTCCTTCTCCCCCATAATTATAGGTTATCATCAGGCTTAATTATCTTATTAACCAGCCATGATACCACTATTCCGAATACAACCATAAGAAGTGCTATAGTTGAACCATAATCAAAATTTCCTATGGTAAAGGTCTGCTCATACATATAAGTTCCAAGAAAATGAGTCAGTCCCTGGGGTGCTCCTTTGGGAACTATAGCCCATGGAATATCAAATACCTTTAATGCACCGGTTACTCCTAAGGTCACACAGGTGCATATTACGCCGCGAAGCAGTGGAAGGGTTATGTAAAAAATCTGCTTAAATCTAGAGCAACCATCTATACTTGCAGCTTCGTACACCTCATGGGAGATGCCGTTAATTCCTGTAAGTAAAATCACAAAATAAAAACCTACATAACTCCATAGAATGGGTATGGAAATCATTATAAATGCCATACTTGGTGCAAGCCAGTTAATAGGCTCCTTTCCTAAAAAGGCCATTACCTGATTTAGCATTCCTCCTTTATAGTTATAAAAAAGTTGGAATACCAGTCCTATGGCAGTAGCAGATATAACAATAGGAAAGAAATATACTATTCTAAAAAACTGCTGTCCATGTTTTACTGAATCCACCATAATGGCTAGAATCAATGCTATGCCAATCTGAAAAACGATTGTTAAACCCATCATCTTTAAAGAATTGATAATGGATATTCTAATTTTGGGATCTTCAAATAAGTATTTATAATTATCAAGGCCAATATATTTAAACTCTTGCCCTGGCATTTTTACAATTGAAGTCATATCATATAGACTGTTCCTAATGTTGTCTATGAACGGCAAATATAAAAATATTAACATCATAAGAAACCCAGGTAGTAAGAATATCAATAAAGGCCATTTCTTCTTATAAAGCATGATATAAGTCCCGCCTTCCTGATAAAATACTGGGGGCTAGTAAATACACCCCCAATATAAAATATTTATTTTTTATTTTGCATTAATTGCTAAAACTTCATTTAGCAAATCAGTGGATGATTTTGCACCAGTTGAAACATCTACAATACCTGCAATCAAAGTATTATAGGCTTCCTGAGATATCCTTGAGTCGGTAGGTGAAGAGATACTACTTGCAGCACTACTGTATTCAAGACCGGATACTCCAAGAGGAGTCATTGTATCAAGAGGATCTACTGCTGCGGCAGCTTGACCATTACCACCCCAATAAGTAGTAATAGCATCTTTACTGGTATGAGCCATAACAAACTTAACTGCTGCATCCCTCTTATCAGGATCATTCCAAGCCTTCTTAGTAATATAAAAGCCTGAGGAAATTCCGCCAACCATAGCTCCAGGCTGTGCTTTACCACCTGGAATTACAGGGAATGACACAAGAACAGTATTATCCTGATCTGGAATACCGCCTAAATACCAAGAACCATCCAACTGCATGGCAGCTTCTTTGTTCTTAAATAACTCACCTGCAAGGTCATTATCAATAGTATCAGTGTCTACAGGGAATGCTCCTAAATCTCTTAATGTCTTAAACATATCAAGACCCTTAGCCCAGCTTTCAGGTGCCTCTTCAGGAACTACAGCAAACTCGTCAGGACCAGCTGCTGAGAGCATTAAAAATTCTACCCAATAATGTGGTACATTGTTTAGAGATACTGCAATTGGAATAATGCCATTTTCCTTAAAGGTTTCGATTGCAGTAAGCATCTTATCCCAATCTGTGGGAAGTTCCAGATTATACTGATCAAATAAATCTTTATTACAGAAAAGTCCTTCCCAGTAGCCTGTTGTAGGTACTGCTCTTTGGACACCATCAGGATTAGCTGCTGCCTTTAATGCACTGTCTAGGATATCCTTGGCATAATCTGGGTACTCAGCTCTGATTTCATCTATGGATACAAATTTGTCTGCAGCTAAAACATCACTTGCATTAGCATCAGTAAAATACTGAATAACATCCGGTTCATTACCTACAGCAAAGTCCGCTGCGATTTTTGTTTTCCAGTCTTGGTCTGCTGATTGGGAATCATCCTCTATAGTGATGTAAGAATGTTCTGCCATAAATTCAGCATTAAAATTCTGATAATTTTCTGCGTTAGGGTCAGTTCCACCATACATGGAAACTGTTACTAATGTAACATCATTTGGTTTTTCATCTTTATCATTTGTGTTTTGCTTGTCCTTATCTTTGCTGTCACCATTTGTTCCAGCTGGAACATTGGGGTTTTCATCATTCTTCTTATCACATGCGGCAAATAAAGTAAATACCATCATAAGAGCAAGCAACATAGCAAGAATCTTTCTCATTTTACTCATTACAAATCCTCCCTTAGAATTTTCTTTGTCAATGCAGCATATTACTGCTTCGTACATAACAATTATATAATCAATATTGTCATAAATCATTAGACCGAAACGGTATTATTTGTTTATTCTTGTTATGTTTTTGGAATTTTACAATAATATCTTAGCATTTTCTCCTATTGGACGGCTTTATCCATAAGTTTTTTGAGCAGTTTTCCCTTTTCAGGATTAGCCTTAATCTCGCTTGGAATCGTAATGGTAGAAGCCGTCTCTTCCTCACCGATAGGAGCAATAGTAAGTCCATATTCCTCCCCATATAAGAGTTTAATCCTTTCATTTACATTCCGTATACCTAGAGAAGTATGAGAACCTTTGCCTACTCCATCCACTGCTATTTTAGCATCCAAGATATCTTGGACCCTCTGGATGTCTTCCTTGGACATATCCTTGCCACTATTAATGACTTGAAGTACCACATTATTATTCTCCTTAAAAACCTTCAGTTTTATAACTCCACTCTTTACTACCTCCACACCATGGACTACAGCATTTTCTATAATAGGCTGAAGAATTAATTGTGGAATCAGAGTATTAAGCAAGGAGTCGTCTATATCCTTTTCAACTCGAAGTCTCTGGCCAAATCGCATAGAGGCAATATAAAGGTATGCATCAGCACATCTTAGCTCCTCTGAAAGGTGAATCAACTTCTTATTGGATCTATCCATACTATAATCAAGCAAGGTGCTAAGTGCCTCGATCATCTTACTCACCTCTACATCCCCTGCCATCCTTGCCTGCCAATTCATCATTTCCAAGGTATTATTGAGAAAATGGGGATTTATCTGTGATTGCAAAGCAATAATTTTGGCTTCTATTTTAGCTAGCTCCTCATTATAAGCATAGTCAATAATGCTTTTTATTTCTGAGGACATTCTATTAAATGACTGTAAAAGATATGTAAATTCCGAATTAGGCATAGGATTGCCCTCAACCTGCATACCAATATTGCCTTTTTCAAGCTCTTTGGATGCTCCTATCATTCTACCAATTGGAATTGTGATATGACGGGTTATAAAATATAGCATATAAATAAAAACCGGTATTATTATAATAACGATTAGGATGATTTTTCTGTATACTTCATGTAGTTCAGAGTAGATAATGTCACGATCGGCAACCAGTACTGCACCAAAATGATAGTCATCAAATTTCTGTTGATACAATAATCCTGTATAATTCCCATCATTTTCTTTAGCCATGCTCCGATTCTCATTAGATGAATATCTTTGACTTAATCTCTTTAGGATTTGAGATTTATCAGTATCAGCTAAGGATTGATTGTAGAAGATCATAGATTCATTGCTATTAACAAAAAAGCCCATCTCATAGTCCTTGCCGTGAGAGATGCCACTAAAAAGCCTGTCCTGATTCAGCTCAAGCACTAGGGTTCCAAATTTAGTATAGTTTGTTGTGGTATAAAAATTCCTAATTATATATAGCTTATTATTAATAACCCTAACATGGGCATCCGAGGAATCCATGTTAGTTATTTTATTAGCTTCGCTTTCAATGATTTCATGATAAGTTTTGATATAATCTGCCGGTTGTCTGGATGTGTAATACAATCTTTCCGGCTCTTCACAGAGATAAAAAACAGATAAGACAAAGCGATTGTCATTATAGAATTTGCTGATAAGATTCCCATTGACCTCCTTATAAAAATCAACATAAGTGATTTCCCCATTTCCATATCTTTTCCAAGCATTTTCAATTACAAGCTCGTAGGAGGGTTTTTTTGATATTGTAATAGCTTCATCAATTTTTTGTGAATTTAGAGAAGTAAAATTCTTTGCCCATTCCTCCATTAACATTTCAGTTTTTTCGATTATGCTATGACGATAGGATATAGTTACAAAAATGAATATAAATAAGACTGGAACAAGCCAGCAAAGTACAGTTAAAATTAGCAACCTTTTTCTTAAAGAAATTGGCCTTTTTTCAGTTTTTACGGTATCCTTCTTAGAATGCCACATAACCTGACTCCCCAATTTTCTATTTTTATCTAATTAATTCTATTTTAACATATAATTTATCCTTTTTGTACCTAAAATCTCCATCGCCATAAAATATTATCTGTGTCAAATAGAAGACGGCATTCTTTATTGTCTTGTCAACTGTAGAAATTCTTCAAATATACTACAAAGACAAACTACTGATTCCTTATCGGGCATCTCGCAGAAAATACGAAGCAGTGGCTCCGTCCCTGAGAACCTTGTTATAATCCAACCTCCATTCTTAAAGTAAACCTTACATCCATCAAGGTAGGATATCTTATCGATCTCAAATGGCATTTTTGGAAGACACTTCTGAACTATAAGCGTCTGGTAAATCTCATCTTTTTTTGCCTGGGTAAAGGAATAATCTCTTTCCTCCATATATAGTGCTCCAAATTCCTTTTCTATTTCATCCATGATCTGTGACAGTTTCTTACCTGTAACAGCTATCATTTCAACCAGTAAGGTTGCAGCATATATACCGTCTTTTCCGTTAATATGCCCCCGTACGGTCAGTCCACCGGAAGATTCGCCTCCTATAATTGCATTTGTTTCATTCATTTTGGCTGATATATACTTAAAACCAACTGGGACTTCAAAGCATCTTTCTCCAAAGCTTTCTGCTACCCGATCAAGTAGATGAGTGGTTGCAATGTTTCTTACTACTGCCCCCTGCCATTTTTTATATTTTATAAGATAATAATATAAAATCACTAGTATGGAATTTGGGTGTAGGAATCTACCTGTATCATCAATTATACCAATCCTGTCGGCATCACCGTCGGTGGCAATCCCGATATCACATTTATAATCTTTTACACGATTTGTTAAGCTTTTTAAGGTATCAACTGATGGTGAAGGCAGCTTTCCACCGAATAAAGTATCATGCCTTTCATGGATAGTCTGTACATCACATCTGGCAGTTAGGAAAATGGTTTTTAATGAGGTTTCACTTACACCGTACATGGGATCAAGGGCTACCTTTAGTCCTCTTTCACGTATAGCCTGTAAATCGATGTGGTTTATAATATTATCCAGATATTCATTTAAGGGATTAATCTCAATGATAAGTTTACGGTTGACAGCCTCCTGATATTCTACTACAACAATCTCATCATCTATGACATCTTCAATATAATTCTCAATATCCCTAGTCTGTATCTCATCCGCATCCCGACCTCCATAGGTGAAAACCTTAATGCCATTATAGATAGCCGGATTATGACTGGCTGTAACCATCATTCCATAATGGAGTTTATTCTTCATTACATGATACATAATCAGAGGTGTAGGAGATGATCGATTAATAAGGTATGAAGTAATGCCCTCTCCTGCAAATACTTCACTTGCCCATCTCATGGCTTCCTTTGATAGAAACCTCCTGTCATAACCAAGTACAATACCTTGCTCTGTCACACCTTCATTTTTCATCTTTTCCGCTAAAGCTTTAGCCAATCTCCTAATATTTGCTTTAGTAAAACCCTCTCCTATGATGGCTCTCCAACCACCTGTGCCAAACTTAACCATCTTATTTCCTCCTCTAGTAAGTAATCAATTGCTAGTTATCCCATAATTACAAGGACTTCGTTAACACTGCCTTTTGACAGTGCTGGTATTAGATCAACTTCTCTATCATTAAGAATCAGCTGCTTTACTCCCTTCATTACACCATCAGGATTAAGAATAGTGATATTATATGTTGCACCTCTCCATTCTCTAACCACCTTGAACTCTCTCCACTGGGAAGGTATACAAGGATCAATTATAAGCCTATCAAACCAGGGCCTGATACCCAGCATGTAATGGGTGGCAGAATAATAAGCCCAGCCTGCGGTTCCGGTCATAAAAGGATGTCTTGCACGACCATAAGCTGTATGGTCACGTCCTACTATAAACTGACAGTAAGAATAGGGCTCCGCTTCCCTAATTTCAATCATATCATTTTGATTATAAGGGTTTAGGGCATCGTAAAACTCCATAGCCCGGTCACCTCTGCCCAGTAGGCACTCAGCAGCCCAGGCCCAGGGGTTGGGATGAGAGAATATTGCACCATTTTCTTTTAACCCTGGATATACCCTTGTAACAAATCCGATATCATCATCGGCAACAGTGTAGGAAGGGCCATTTAGCATAATGCCATAAGGTGTGAATAGATACTCATCAACTGCATCCATTGCAGACAATCCCTTTTCATAGGGTGCAGCACCGGATAGAACTGCCCAGGCATTAGATTCTAGATGGATCTTTCCTTCCTTGTCCTTTTTGGTTCCAATCTTTTTACCATTCTTTGTTATTCCCCTAATATACCATTCCTCATCCCACAAATGAGTATCACAAGCACTCTTTACTTTATCTCTCATATCTATGTATTTCTTTAAATCTTCTGATTTGTTCAGATATTTTATACAGTCTATAAAATTATTCAGAGCCCAGTAGTGAAGGAAGGATACCATAGCACTTTCTCCACCTCCCAGATTGAGGCAATCATTCCAGTCAGCCCTAAGACCTTTACAAATACCTGATATTCCAACCTGTTCATCAGAAAAATCAAGTATTCTAGTCATATGCTCATATACCGTTCCGCTTCCACCATCTGCATAGGTTACTATCTCATCCAATAATGAGAATTCTCCAGTTTCTTTGATGTATTCAGTAATGGTGCTTACAAGCCATAGGGCATCATCTGAGCAGGCCTGATCTATCCCATGAATAAATTCATCTTTATCAGGCACAGGAATGATTGTGGGGGATTTAAAGGGTTTCACTTCATTATCAGGCTCAAACCATTCAGGCTGGAATAAATGTAATCCATATCCCTTCGATACCAACCCCCGTAATAATTCAATTATTCGCTGACGACATTTTGTTGGATTAGAATGAATCACCATCATGGCATCCTGTGCGGTATCACGGTAGCCCAGTCCGGTTCTTCCTCCAACTTCAATAAATGAAGCAAATCTTGAGAATATAATGTTAATCTCTGCTTGATAAAGATTCCAAATATTAAGTATAGTATTCATTCCCTCATTTGGTGTATAAACCTGTAATTTGTTAAGCTTGTTGAACCAATAATCAGCCAGTCTTTGGAATTCACGATCAACTATACTTAAATCAGAATATTTCTCTCTTATAACTTTACCTGCAGAGCGATTTCCTTCTCCTAGCATAAATATTATTCTTACCTCTTCACCGGGCATAATTGTAAGTCTCTTGTGTAAGCTACCACAGTGATTTCCACCTTTTTCATAAGAGTTGCTACAGATGCCGTTTATTACCGCTATGGGATTATCCTCTGTATGATATAAACCTATAAACTTGTCCCTTAGGCCGTCGAAACTATCCGGAGAAAAATTGGAGGTGAAATATTGAAATCCAAATTCTTCGTAAAATAAATCATGCTCAATTATCCCATCCTCGTAAGAAGATCCTGCAGCATAATTACTCATTTGAAAATTACGATTATCCATATCAATATGATGATAGGAGAATTCCAGGTAGGAGAAAACGCTTAATTTTCTGGCTTTATTATCCTTATTCTTAATCCTTACATCCCATAATTCAACAGTATCTTCTAAGGGGATAAATAGCTTCTGCTCAGCCTCAATATTACTATAGTCACAGGAGTATTTGCTATATGATAAACCATGACGACATTCATATTTGGCTTCGTCCAGTGACTTGCCAACCGGTTGCCAAGATATGCTCCAGTAATCTCCTGTCTCATCATCCCGAAGGTATACATAATGCCCCGGGCGATCCATGGGGATACTGTTGGCACGAAAACGAGTTATTCTATGGTATTCCGGTGATTTATAAAACATATAGCCACCGGCAGTATGATTTACAACACAACAAAGCTCATTCAATCCTAGATAATTGGTCCATGAAGTCGGTAAATCCACTCTCTCTATTACATACTCCCTGTTCTTGTTATCAAAATATCCATACTTCATCCTACAAATCCCCCTTAATATTCTTAAATCAACATTTTATATTTATTGCCTATTAATCATAAGATTTATTGGGAAACTTTTGAATTGCTATGGATGTTAATATTTGATTTATATTGGCTTCTTAAATTTATACCTTTAGTAATGACATAAAAAGACTCTTTCTAGG
>JAAYNY010000022.1 GCA_012520635.1 Clostridiales bacterium
AAATGGATTCTATGAAAAATGACCGTGATAAGGCTATGTTTGGATTACCTGTACTTATTAAGGATAATATAGATGTTGCGGGAATGCATACCACAGCTGGAAGTCTGGCTCTCTCAGACAATCTTGCTAAAGAAGATGCACCTGTTGTTGCAAATTTACGGAGTAACGGGGCATTAATACTGGGAAAAACCAATATGACAGAATTTGCAAACTATACAGCTTATAACATGCCAGGGGGATATAGCTCTAGGGGTGGTCAGGTGATACATGCATATGATGAGAAAAAAGACCCCAGTGGATCCAGTTCAGGTTCTGCTGTGGCAATGTCAGCAGGCTTATGCTCTGCAACTGTAGGTACAGATACCTCCTTCTCTATTGTTGGATGTGCTGTAGAAAATGGTATAGCGGGAATTAAGCCTGCTCATGGTTCTTTGCCATCAGACGGAATCATACCTATAGCAAGGACCCTTGATTCTGCAGGGCCTATGACTCGAGACTTGGCCGATGCACTTTTAGTCTATTCTTGCATGAAAGATAAAGCACTGGAGCCAGTTAAACCTTTAGATCCAGATAAAATACATCTGGCTATAAATATTTTCAATAGGGATCAGGTATCAGAAGCACAACTGAACAGATATGACGACTTACTAAAGGGGTTAAAATCTGATGGTGTACAGCTAGCCGATGTTATTCATGGCGAAACTAAATATGATGAAGATATTATGCGCTGTGAATTTAGGCATGATCTTGAAGAATACTTATCCCGTTCTAGTGCGCGACGTAAGACACTTAGGGAAATAGTTGACTATTATGAAAATAATTCTGAGCAAATGATGAAATACGGCCATAAATATCTGCGTGATGCATTAGACAGGGCTTCAGGGAAATTGGATGATAAGATATATAAAGAGGCTCTGGCTGAACGCAAGAGACTTCGTACTCAGATACTTGAAAGCTTAAATGGATATGATGCTTGCCTGATGACGGGGTCCACGAGTATTATGCATTTTATAGGGCTTCCATCAGTAGCACTAAGGCTTGGTATGGCTGATGATGGAACGCCACGGGGCATGATATTATATGGGGCAGATGAAAGGCGACTTTTTGCAGCTGCCTTGACTATAGAACGGTATTGTGTACCTGTAACTATGCCTAAGCTATGAATCCTATTTAGATTGTAGACCTGTACTCTTTGCCCCCAAAATAAAACAGAAGCTTATAAAACCAAAGGAAAAAACACCTATTATGAATATTTAAGTGACCCCAAAAAGTTAGACTTTATTAGCGAGACAGTTTCGGCTGTCTTGCTATTTTTATGCAGCCAAGAGGCTGAGTCTAAAATAGAACGCCATAGTAATTTGTGATTTTTGTGGTAAGTTTCTATTTCCTCAGAGAAGTCAAATAATCAAAAAAATTAACAATAGTATATTATGCCAAATTGCAAAATAGACAAATTTAGCAGGATAATTACATAATTCAACTATTCTTGTTGACATTATCTACATACATAAGTACAATGGAATTATATGTTAATTAGAAGAAGGTGGTGTGGTTTTGTCTGAGATAAATGTATATCAAATTGATTGCAAAATATATTTACTGAAGAATCTTGAATTAAGAAGTATGCTATATGAAATTAGTAGTTTCATAGATAGATCATTATGTAAAGATGAAATGATGTTAGAATTCCATAAAAAGAGGGAATATAAAAATTACGTTCATAGTGGTTTTAAAGAAATAGAAAAGGACAAGCTATATAAGCAAGGGAAGATATATAATTTCTCTATCAGGTGTATTGATAAAAAATTAAAGGATTATTTCTCTTTGTTTCTTAAGGATACCAGTACTGATACTATGAAGGGGTTAGTAACTATAGAAAAAATTATACCGAGAAACTACATCGAGAAACTGTATACTTTGACGCCAGCATTAATTAAGCTGGATGGGGGATATTGGAAAGGAAACATTAACTTTTCTACCTACGAGAAACGCCTAATTGATAATTCTATTAAAAAGGCTAAGGCAATACTTGGCGAAGATTTTAGTGAGGATTTCCTTCTATATAATTATATAAAGGTATTGAATAACAAACCTATATTAAGTAGATTTAAAAACATTTCACTATTGGGAGATAAAATCGAGTTAAATATTGCTGATAATGAAAGAGCCCAGCAAATAGCATATATATTGTTGGGAACGGGTATTTTGGAGAATAATTCCAGGGGATACGGTTTTGTCAATTATAGTTCAGGGGATTAGGGGGTGTAGTAGTGCTACATGATTGCATCAATATTTTTGCTAAATGTTCAGATATAGATAAAATGATTTTAGATACATATACTCCGGCTGAGGGGACTTATTTAATAATGGAAGAAAGTCATGACGGTTTTAAGCAGAAAGAGCTAATTGAAATAAAGCAAGATAGAAAAACCAAGGCCGTAAATATAACAGAAGATGAAAAAAGAAGGATTAGCTATTATGACTATTACTGTAAATTATTAGAT
>JAAYNY010000168.1 GCA_012520635.1 Clostridiales bacterium
ACCATGTTTCTGTTCATTCTTTGTAAAGTTTATGTAAAGTCAGGAGATAGACAATTATTAATTTTTCCTACAAAAATAAACTCGGCTTTGTATCTACTAGGAAACATTTGTGTTCACTAGTAGATACAAAGCCGAGTTTTATCTTCTTATTAACCTTTGAAACTTCTATATTGTATACGTGCCTGGCGGGATTCGAACCCACGGCCTTCCGCTTAGGAGGCGGACGCTCTATCCAGCTGAGCTACAGGCACTTGAAGACAACATGTACATTTTACTATTACATCAATCTTAAGTCAAGAACCTGTATTAACTTTTTTGCTTTTTGTTTATACAGCAATTCTTCCCTGCATCCATATATTACCCTTAAATCTCCTTCCAGGTATTGGTTCTCCAAGAAGATCCTCTTTATTTATATTTAATCTAAACATTATGTCATTACACATTAGGTCTAAATCATATACCTCTTCATCTGTATAGGAGTTCTTAATTACTCTACTATCAATAATAGTAGCAATAATACTATAATTATCGGTTTCAGACCCAAATGGAATAAAACATGTATCTACTATAGAGTAGATATCTTCTTTCTTTGCCCTTCTAGATACCATAGCATAAGTATCAATATCATCAATTGTAAGACTATCTATAGCCTCTTGATTGCCTTTTTTTGCTTCAGCAATTAGATTGTTCCTATGATTCTTTTCAGCACTTAGATTTTTTACCTGGATTTCGTCTTTTTCTATAGGAAGCAATACCCTTCCTTCTAAGGACAGTGCTGATAAGGCTATGGGAACATTTAAGCTTGTATCTGCTTTATCTTTTCTCATCTCCAAATAATCAGCTACATTTTGAATATAAAAAATCAAAGACACACCCAAGCGATAATCATCACACATACCAGTATATGCTTCAGTATCTACACGTTTGCTAATTAATATTTCTTCACGGACATCTATACGTGATCCTATCAAACAAGGAAAATAATTATCTACATGAAATACATCATCCTGATCATATTCTCCACGAATAGTAATACCAAAATCTTCCCCAAAACTCATAGACATTTCAGTTAAACTCATTTGCTCACTTAATTCTATGGTTTTTTTATATGAAGCCTTCTCTATCACTTGACCGATAAGCTTATTTAACTCAGTTCTATTATCAATTTTACTAAAACCTATTGCTCTTAAATAACTATGCATATATTCACCTTCTTTTTCTCTTCTTCTATATCATATCTAATATGTTTTCACATCATATCTATCCTTGTTAAATTTCATGTGATAATATATATAACATACTTTATTATAATCTGCAATAAAGAATCCATGGAAACATGTAATCTACTATTATTTAATCTATTATTGTATCTGTTATAAATAATGTTAGTTCCTTAGTCAAATCCTTTTCTACCCATTCTGTAGGTTTTTTACCTTCCTGATCCTTTACTATCCTTATTACAGGTCTTGTAGGACACTTTGGGTTCTGTCTAAGAACAATACCTACTTCTCCTTCATTAGTTATTACAAGAGCACCTATTGGATATGCTGCAACCGATGCAACAAATGCTTTTACTACTTCTAAGTCGAATTTAACCTCAGCCTGACTTACTATATAATCAATAGCCTCATGTACCTTGGTTTTAGGCATAAGATTCCCATAGGCCCTACTATCAAATTCGTCACATACTGCTACTATCTTATTTCCTATGGGTATTTTTGCATCCTTTAAACGAAATGGATAACCAGAACCATCCAATCGTTCATGATGACCAAGAATAATATCTCTAGATGTCTTAGTTAACCAGTCTTTTTCTTCTACAGCTGAATAGCCATATATAACATGTTTTTTTATTTCTTTTATTTCTTTTTCGCTAAAATCCTCCATTATTTTACTTTGATAATCAAAAGTAATATAAGTAAATCCTATATCATGAAGGAGGCTACCAATTGCTATTTCTCGAATCTTATCCTTAGATAGTTTTAACCTAAATGCTAGTATTACTGACAAAGCACACACATTTAGAGAATGAGCATATGTACTTTCACTTTTATTCCTAATAGTGGATATATTATATATTATTTCAGGTTCATTCATAATATCATAGATAATTTCATCAGCGACCATTTTTATTTCTTTCATTTCCTTGTCATCGTGATGAGTATACTTTAATAATATATTTCTAACGGCCTCTTGGCATTGTTCTTGTAACTGAAGCTCAAGACTATCTGATAGACTTACCCCCTGTGCTATATCGTCCTCTACATATATAAACTCGATATTTAATTCCTTTAATCTATTTATATATTCTTTTTTAACAATTGTTCCTGCCTTCATAAGTACAGAATGGTTTTCATTCAATATATCTTTAGCTAAAAGTTCATATCCTTTTACAGAATCAACGGAAATAACTCTCATGATTTTTCCTTTCATACTGAATACCTTCTAAGGAACAATCAATTTGTATTATTCCATGAAGGAGTTACTTTTTATTGCTTCATTTAATGCATCTTTCTCTTCATTAGATAATTCAAGAAAAGATTGCCCCTTTATAATTTCCTTTAAAAAAGTATAACAACCCTCTCTGCTACTGTGAACAGAGTTAAGTATAATTCCATCGTTATTCTTATCAAGAAGAGCTAGTGCAAAACTAAGCTTTCCTCCCATTTCCATAAAGGCGTCATACTTTACTATACCTATCTTTTGATAGGTAGTTAATAAGTTTTCTTTAATATGGTCCAATTCTTTATGTAATTTAGAACTATCGTTTTTTAAATTGTCAATCTCTGTAAATCTTTCTTCTATTACCTTTTCTAATGTCTTACCACTTGAACCTTTCATAAAGTTCTTATACTTATTATTCAATTTATGTTGTTTAACCAATAATATAATCATCATGATGATCAAAATCACTACTAATCCTGCCGCTCCCATGATTATATATACATGATTTTGCTCTATTAACTCTATTAAGTCCATTTTATCCTCCATAATAGCCTTTTGCTTATTGTATTTATGCTTGTGAATCTATAATTTCTATAATTCTCTCTAGGTCCTCATCTGAATAGTACTCTATCTCAATCTTCCCTTTATTGTCCTGTCTTCTATGTATTGATACCTTTGTTCCAATTATATTTTTTAGTCTTTCTTCTATTGCATTATATACTAAAT
>JAAYNY010000169.1 GCA_012520635.1 Clostridiales bacterium
AACACTACTGGTTATCACCTTATTCATCTTTATGAATTCATTATAGATGATGAAGATACTGGCATAGGTCATACGGTAACCTATGGCTGGTATTGGGTTGATCCTTATTCTGGGGATATAGAGCTATATCCTGATGTATAAGATTTAGGCTCTTATGGTCATAATAATTGCCTTTTCACAAAAATGATGATAAAATTAATTATAAATATTGGTAATATAATAAGTAATTGTAAATACTAAAAATAATTGACTAATCAAAGGAGGAAAATATTATGAGTATACCTACCCCGCATATTGAAGCAAAAGCAGGTGAGATTGCAAAAACAGTGCTAATGCCAGGAGATCCTTTAAGGGCTAAGTTTATTGCAGATAATTATTTAGAGGATGTAAAGTGTTTTAATAAAGTAAGAAATATGCTAGGATTTACCGGAACATATAAAGGGAAAGAGGTTTCTGTAATGGGAAGTGGCATGGGTATGCCTTCCATAGGAATCTATTCTTATGAGTTATATAATTTTTATAATGTGGATAATATCATCCGTATTGGATCAGCTGGTGGAATAGCTGATGATATCAAGCTTAGAGACGTTGTAATCGGTATGGGTGCATCTACAAATTCAAATTATGCCCAGCAGTTTGAGATACCTGGCACATTTGCTCCTATAGCGGATTTTGGACTTTTAAGATCTGCAGTAGAAGCAGCTGAGAAGCTTAATATTAAAACAGTAGTAGGAAATATATTATCATCTGATCCCTTCTATAATGACAAGCAAGATACTAATTCCTTATGGAAGAAGATGAATGTTCTATGCGTAGAGATGGAAGCAGCTGCCCTATATATGAATGCAGCAAGAGCAGGAAAGAAAGCACTATGTATCCTAACTATCTCGGATCATGTGTTTACAGGGGAAGCTTTGTCTTCAGAAGATAGACAAAATACTTTCCATGATATGATGAAAATAGCACTAGAATCCATTTAGGACAAGTTATAAAAGATAAGCTAACAGATAAGAAAGGGATACATTATGGATAAAAAAGAAATATTTTCTAGAGTGGACCATACCCTACTTACGCAGACAGCAAGATGGGAAGAGATAAAGCAGATATGTGATGATGCAATTACTTATGGAGTAGCATCTGTCTGCATCCCACCATCTTATGTAAAGCGTGTAAAGGAATATGTTCAAGAGAAGATGGCAGTCTGTACAGTAATTGGATTTCCCAACGGGTATCAGACAACAGCTGTTAAAGTCTTTGAGACAAAAAACGCCATAGAAAATGGTGCTGATGAGATAGATATGGTCATAAATATAGGAGCAGTAAAGGACAAAGAGTATGATAAGATTTTAGATGAAATCAAGCAGTTAAAAGAGGTCTGTGGTGATAGAATCTTAAAGGTTATTATTGAGACATGTCTTCTTACTGATGATGAAAAGATTAGGATGTGTGAGATAGTAACAGAAGCTGGTGCTGACTTTATAAAGACCTCTACAGGATTCTCAAAAGCAGGAGCAACCTTTGATGATGTTGCCCTCTTTGCAAAACATGTAGGGGAAGGTGTTAGGATAAAGGCAGCAGGTGGAATTGCTTCATTTGATGATGCAGAAAAGTTTATTGAGCTTGGAGCTGATAGGCTAGGTACAAGTAGAATTGTTAAACTTGCTAAGAATCAAGAAGCAACAGGCTATTAAGAATGCTGATGCCCAAACTTGTGGGTCTTAATAAGAATGGAGGATTGGCATGAGATTTGAAGAGGATAAAGTTCACAGCATAGTTCCTAGGGAAAAGGGAGAGCTTTTAGCTAAGAATGAACTGGTAAGCCGCTCGGTCATAAAAGTACTTATTAGGGAAGCTACTGAGGCTATGAAAAGGTCATACACCCCTTATTCTGATTTTAAAGTTGGTTCAGCTCTTCTTACAGTTAATCAAAAGATATATACAGGATGTAATATTGAGAATGCAGCCTATACACCTACTAACTGTGCTGAAAGAACAGCTTTTTTTAAGGCAGTTAGTGAAGGAGAAAAAGATTTTGCTGCTATAGCCATAGTAGGTGGCAAGGATGGTGAATTAAGAGACTATTGTCCTCCATGCGGAGTCTGTCGTCAAGTCATAAGGGAGTTTGTTGATCCCCAAAAATTCCTTGTTATTGTAGCAAAGTCTGAGGATGATTATCTTGTATATTTTCTAGAGGAATTGTTACCAATGAGTTTTGGACCAAGTTTTCTGGAGTAGGACTTATTTGGAATTAAAAAATTAATTGATATGATATGTAAACTATAAAAAATAGAACTGTTTAAAAAAGATTAAATCCATTTGAACAGTTCTATTTTTGTGAAAGTTTTCCAAATACGACATGGTTTTATTTTTTTCATCCATTATAATACAAGATATGGAGTGATATAGCAGTTAATGGCGCCACAGATGGTGTTATTGTCGAGGATACCATAGTGGACAGATACTAAGCCAGACCGAGAAAAAAGCAGGGAAGAATGGAAGTATCAATGGAGACGGCATAGATGGAGACCAGAGTATTTCCATAAGTAATGCTTATGACCTAAATGGAAACCTTCGTTTTACCACCGATGGCAATGGCACCGTTACCGAGTATATCTATGATAGTCTAAATCGCATCTATCAAAGCAAGATAACAGTAAGTGGTATACAGCAGGTAACTACCAATACCTACGACAAAAACAATAACCTACTAACAAAAACAGATTGGCTAGGCAATACCTATACCAACCAGTACGATGGCCTAAATCGTCTAATAAAAGAGACCGACCCATACGGTAAGGTCATAAGAGCCTATGAATATAATGACAACCATGCCCAGATTCGTGCATACGATGGTTTAGGAAATGTAACAATATATAG
>JAAYNY010000170.1 GCA_012520635.1 Clostridiales bacterium
GACTTCTCTGATTTAATTACTCATGAAATAGGTTTTGAAAAAGCTGATATAGCTTATGAGATGATAACGACTAATAAGAATAACGAAAAATATATTGGAATTTTATTAAAGTATTCCCCTAATGAAAGAAAATGGGATAGTGTTGTAAATAATAAGTCAGTTAAGACTACAGTAGATAAAAAACTTCTTTCAATCGGACTAATTGGAGCGGGGAATTTTTCAAAGAATACATTGTTACCAATTATGAAAGAAACTGGATTATATCATTTAAAAGCACTTGCAACTACAGGTGGAACAGGTGCAGCTCAAGCAAAGGAAGCCTTTCCATTTGATTATGTTACAAGTGATTATAAAGAATTGCTTAAAGACGTGGATATTGATTTAATAGTAATTTCAACGCAGCATAATAGTCATGCTAAATTTATTATTGAATCACTTAAGGCTGGAAAATCTGTATATTGTGAAAAACCACTATGTTTAACATTAGATGAATTAGATAGGATAGAGGATGCTTACAGGGATTCAAAAGGTGAATTGTTCTGTGGCATGAATCGTAGACATGCACCATTAATTCAACAAATAAAAAAGAACCTTTCTACAGATAAAATCCCTGCCATATACGATTATATTGCTAATGCAGGTTTTATTCCGGAAGGTCATTGGACACAGGATGAAAAGGTCGGTGGAGGAAGAATAATTGGAGAAGCATGCCACTTTGTAGATGTTATTCAGTTCTTAGATGGTAGTGAGTTATTATCAATGAATGTAAGCTTTTCTCGAAACGAAGCTTATCCAAAGAAAGATAATGCTATAGTAACACTACAATTTAAGTCGGGTGCAATAGGAAATATAGTATATACCTCAATGGGTTCTAAAAAATATCCTAAGGAACAACTTAGAGTATTTTCAAATGGTGTTGTTTGTGAAATGGATAATTATATTAAAATGAATCAGTATGGAAGCTTGAAAAAGACAAAGGTGAAACTAAGACAAGATAAAGGCATTAAGAATGAGTATGAATATATCTACAAGGTAGTTAAAGGTGAAGTGAAAAATAGTGTTATTCAGGATGCTTTTCTTAATCACAGATTATTAATACAGCAAATTAAGGAATAACTTATAGAAAGAAAGAGTTATAAAGGGGATTTAATTATGGGTGATAGACAATACCAGGTATGTACTAATTGCGTTATGGATACAACTGATCCTGAAATAAAGTTTGATGAGAATGGTAGATGTGATTTTTGTGATAATTATTATAATACGATTTTACCTAGTTGGCATCCGGATGAAAAAGGTGAAAAAGAATTAAAAGCTATAGCAGAGAAAATAAAAGTGGAAGGTAAAGGTAAGAAACATGATTGTATCATAGGCTTTAGTGGTGGTGTAGATAGCTCATATCTAGCATATATTGCAAAAGTTAAGCTAGGTTTGAGACCTTTAATGCTTTCAGTAGATACTGGATGGAGTATAGATGTTGCAAATGAAAATATAGATAAATTGATAAAGTCACTTAATCTCGACTTAGAAACTATTGTCGTAGACTGGAAGGAAATGAAAGATCTACAGGCGGCATTTTTTAAGTCACAGGTTCCTTATCAAGATACTCCGCAGGATCATGCTATATTTGCAGGTTTATATAATTATGCGGCTAAACATGGGATTAAATATATATTAACAGGTGGAAATTATTCAACTGAAGGAGTTAAGCCTCCTCAAGAGTGGACATATTTAAATGATATTAGAATGATTAGGGATATTCATAAAGAATTTGGGAAACAGCCGTTGCGTACTTTCCCATTATGCGGAATGTTTAAATATAGGATTTACTACAGATATTTTAAAGGAATGAGAGTTATTAGACCTTTAAATATGGTTCCATATCATAAGGAAGAAGCAATAGCATTATTAGAGAGAATTTGGTTGGAAAGCCTATGAAAATAAGCATTATGAGAATATATTTACTCGTTTTTATGAAGGTTATTGGTTACCTAAAAAATTTGGGTATGACAAGAGGAAGTGTTATTTTTCAAGCGAGATTCTATCTGGACAAATGACTAGAGAGGAAGCTTTAGAGAAATTAAAACTACAGCCATACGATGAAAAGATTGCAATGCAAGATTTGGAATATATTGTTGAAAGATTAGAGATAGGTAAAGGAGATTTTGTTGATTTGATGAATGGGCCAAATAAAACATTTAGAGATTATAAAAATAGTGAAAAATTATTGAAATCTGCAATAAAATTGGCAATGTTTGTTGGTTTAGAGAAGAGAAATTTTAGGTAAGGAGTATTGATATGAAGATAATGCATTGTTGTTTAGCTAACTTTTATATTGATAATTATGGCTATCAAGAAAATATATTGCCTAAAATGCATAAAATGCAAGGCCATGATGTTACTATTTTGGCTTCAACTGAAACATACGTTGATAACCAAAAACTAGGATACGTAAAACCAAGTTCATATCATACTGAAAGTGGCATACCAATAGCAAGAATCCCTTACAGAAAATTTTTGCCTCATTCAGTGATGAAGAAATTACGCATTTATTCTGGAGTAGAAGATTCACTATATTCATTCAAGCCAGATATTATTTTCATTCATGGTTGTCAATTCATTAGTATTGTTGAAATTGTTGAATATGTTAAGAAAAATCCAAAAACTATAATATATGTCGATGGGCATACAGACTTTATTAATAGCGCAAGAAACTGGGTTTCTAGGAATATTTTACATGGATTGATTTACAAATGGTGTGCAAAGAAGATTGAACCATACACTGAGAAGTTTTATGGAGTGCTTCCAGCTAGAGTTGAGTTTTTCAAATCAGTGTATGGCATCTCTGAAGATAAATTAGAGTTATTGGTGATGGGATTGGATGATAGTGTTGTAGACTTTAATAAGAAGGAAAGAATTCGCTCAACAATTAGGAAAAAACTAAATATTAATAAAGAAGATTTTGTTATTATAACAGGTGGAAAAATTGACAAGAGAAAAAACATTCATGTATTAATGCAAGCAGTTAACGAGCTAAAATTATCAAATGTTAAATTGATAATTTTCGGAGCACCAAATGATGATATTAAGAGTGAATTTGAAAAACAATTAAATGATAAATATATAAAATATGTTGGGTGGATTAAAGCGGAAAAAACTAACGATTATATTATGGCATCAGATTTAGGCATGTTTCCAGGAACCCATTCTGTATTATGGGAACAATCTATAGGATTGGGGCTACCTTGTGTATTTAGAAAGTGGGAAGGAATTCAACATGTAGACTTGGGGGGAAATTGTATTTTTATCAAGAATGGGAATGTTGATGAGATCAAGGAAGTAATTATGTCAATATATAGTGACTCCGAATTATATTCAGAAATGTTAAGAGTATCTACTGAAATGGGAATCCCAAAATTCTCGTACCATCAAATTGCAAAAAAGGCAATAGGAGAATAGCAGGTTATAGTAGTGACCAAATTATTTGCAAAGGAAGATATGTATGTTATATGAAAGAATAATAAATAAAAAGGAAAAAATTGCTGTTGTTGGGCTTGGCTATGTTGGAATGCCTATTGCAGTTGCTTTTGCCAAAAAAATTGATGTTATTGGCTTTGATCTTAATAAAAAGAAGATTGATTTATATAAAGCTGGCATCGACCCAACGAATGAAGTTGGTAATGATGAAATAAAAAAGACAACTGTTGAATTTACAGCAGATGAAACTAAATTGAGGGAAGCTAAATTTCATATTGTAGCTGTTCCAACACCTATTAATTCAGATAAAACACCCGATCTTTCGCCAGTAGAAGGTGCTAGCAGAACTGTAGGACGTAATTTGACTAAAGGCTCAATTGTTGTATTTGAATCTACGGTCTACCCAGGTGTAACTGAAGATATTTGTGTTCCAATATTAGAGCAAGAATCTGGATTAAAGTGTGGAACAGATTTTAAGGTTGGATACTCTCCAGAGAGAATCAACCCTGGTGACAAGATAAATACATTAGAAAGAATAATCAAAATAGTTTCGGGTATGGATGATGAAAGTCTTGATGAAATTGCAAAAGTATATGAACTGGTAATTGAAGTAGGAGTGCATAGGGCAGGATCTATTAAAGTTGCTGAAGCAGCAAAAGTGGTTGAAAATAGCCAACGTGATATAAATATAGCTTTTATGAATGAACTTGCAATGGTATTCGATCGTATGGGGATAGATACAAAAGAAGTTGTTGAAGCTATGAATACTAAATGGAATGCTCTAGGATTTACTCCAGGTCTTGTAGGAGGGCATTGTATTGGTGTTGACCCATATTACTTTGTTTATGAAGCAGAAAAGTTAGGCTACCATAGCCAAATTATTTTATCAGGAAGAAAAATAAACGATGGGATGGGCGA
>JAAYNY010000171.1 GCA_012520635.1 Clostridiales bacterium
AATCATAATGATTCTGTGAATTTCCCATCTCTAAGTCAGACTAAGGGAAGCAAAAGCTTTGAGGAGTATGTTAAAACCTATGAGTATGCAAAGACTCTTATTGCTCCAGATAGTGATCTTAGAAGGCGTATTGATAAGAAAATTATTAATTTTTCAATATGGCATTTTGCTCCAAAGCTTAAGAGACAAAGTAATGATAAGACTGTCAAAGATAACTTTATTATTATCCACAAGTTAATTACAATGATGGATGATAATCTTTTAAGGAGCTATAAAGGTTACAAACGCAAAATTCTTAAAGCCTTTGTATCAGGAAATATTAAAAGAACAAAAAGAATTGTTACCATACGTCTTGGTAGGAAGAAGATTGTAAAATTTGTTAAGAATAAAAGGGAGTTTCCAAAATTCTTATATAGAAAGATATTTTTAAAAACAAGCTCAGTTAAAGATAACTGGGTATTTTGTGAAAGCTTTTTTGGAAAGAACTATTCAGATAGTCCCAAATATGTATATGAATATCTCCAAAAAAATTACCCGGGTAAGTATCGTTTCATATGGGTAATCGATAATAAAAATAGCAAGATACCTTACAAGCATACTAAGGTAAAGAGATTTAGTATACGTTATTGTTATTATCTTGCTCGTTGTAAATACTATATATTTAATAGTAGGCAACCTGTCTGGATTAAGAAGCGAGAGGGCAATGTGTTCTTACAGACATGGCATGGAACACCTTTAAAGAAACTTGTATTTGACCTAGAGGATATTAATTCAGCAACACCAAAATATAAGAAGCAGACATACAAGCAGTCAAGATCTTGGGACTATCTAATTGCAGCTAATCAGTATTCTAGTGATATATTCAAACGTTGCTTTATCTATGATAAAGTCATGCTTGAAACAGGATATCCAAGAAATGATATCCTGCACTGGGATAACAAAGAGGAGATTGCAAGTAAGCTTAAGGACAAGCTTGGTATACCCAAGGATAAGAAGACCATTTTATATGCTCCTACATGGAGAGATGATGAATATTACACCAAGGGTCAGTATAAGTTCTCATTAAAATTAGATCTTAGGCAAATGAGAGAGAAGATGGGTGATGAGTATGTAATATTATTGCGTACCCACTATTTTATAGCGGATTCTCTTGATGTAACGGGTCTTGAAGGCTTTGCTTATAATTTTAGTAAATACGATGATATATCTGAACTTTACCTAATATCAGACTATCTGATAACAGATTATTCCTCAGTGTTTTTTGACTATGCCAATTTAAAACGTCCCATGCTTTTCTTTACCTATGATTTAGAAAAATATCGTGATGTATTACGTGGTTTTTATATTGATATTGAGGAAGAACTTCCAGGTCCCTTATTATTCACAACTGAGGATATTATTGATGCCTTTAATCATATTGATGAGATCAAGGAAGAATATCAAGACAAGTATGATGCCTTTTATGAAAAGTATTGTTCATGGGAAGATGGAGATGCATCTCGTAAGGTTGCCAATGCAGTATTTTCCTTAGAAGACAAAACAGAACAACTTAGATCTAGCTAGTTTAAGGAGGAAGATTGATTGGATGCGCATAATATACAAGTAAGTATTATAATGCCTGCTTATAATGTGGAGAAGTATCTAAGGCAATGCCTTGATAGTTTATTTTCCCAGACATTAAAAGATATAGAGATAATTGCAGTAAATGATGGAAGTACCGATAATAGTCTTCAGATATTAGAGGAATACAAAAGTAAATATCCCGAAATGATGAGAATATACTCCACCGAGAATAGGGGTGTAAGCCATGCCAGAAACTATGGTATAGGTAAGGCCGTAGGGGAATATATACTTTTTGTGGACAGTGATGATTATATTGAAGAGGAAATGTGTGAAAAGTTATATAAGAAGGCCATCAAGGATAAGAATGATATCGTAATATGTGGAAGGTATAACTTTTATGAGAATCATCAAACCGGTCAGGTAAAACAAGAGATTATTATACCTGAAATGATTAATAGAAATTTTAACTTATATGAAGATAAATATGAACTAGCACATATACTACCTTTTCCATGGGATAAATTATTTAAAAGAGAGTTGATAGAGGATATAGAGTTTCCTCTTAATATTAGGTTTGAAGATATAGTTTTTTCCTATGAGGCAGTTGTAAAGGCAAAGAATATAGGAGTTATATATGAGCCTTTATATAACTATCGTAAGACTACTCAAGGAGGTTTCTTAAACTCATTTTCAGAACAGACATTAGATATTGTTAAAGCGTTTGAAATACTAACTAATTATATGAAAGAAAATAATTACTTTGATTATTTTCATGATGAACTAGAGTTTATATGTTCAAGGCATTTTCTATACCGTTACATATCTTTGTTTAAGGATGAGCATAAAGGTAAGGGAAAGCTTGACATTAAGTTGGAGATAATAAATAGGACACAGGATTTTTTAAAAAAGACATTTCCTAATTGGAGGCAGAATCATTATCTTCATAATTCATCAGGATGGTTAAAAAAGAAATTGCCACTTTTTATGAATCATAAAAAAATGGTAAGAATAACAAAGATTCGTGAGTATACCCCTAATAGAGTTTATAACTTAATTAAGCGTTCTTATAATTTTGCAAAAAGTGTATTTGCAAAGCTTAATAAATTCAGAAGAAGTAGATCAAAACTTGCTATGATTAAAAAGAAACTCCCCTTTATTTCAATATTCCTGCAAAAGGGGTCTGTTTATTATACACATTTATATGAAAAATTGTCAGTGGATAAAAAACTTATATTATTGGAATCAAAGCATGGAGAAGATGTGGCTGGTAATATATTTGCCCTACTTAAGGAGCTATCTAAGAAGGAATACGATGATTATAAACTTCTGCTGGCCATAGCACCTGAATATAAGCAGAAATACAAAACCTTACTTGGCAGATATGGGATAAACAAGGTAACTATGATAGATATATTCTCAAAGGATTACAATAAGGCCCTAGCTACAGCTAAGTATCTAATTACTGACACTAGTTTTCCTCCTTATTTTATTAAGAAAAAGGAACAAGTATACTTAAATACTTGGCATGGCACTCCCCTTAAGGCAATGGGAAGAATTGTTCCGAATAGAGAATATGCTCTAGGTAATATTCAGCGTAATTTTCTTATATCGGATTATTTGTTATATCAAAATGATTTTTCTAAGGATGTTTTTCTAAAGGATTATATGATTAAAGATATTTATCCAGGAAAAGTTTTATTATCAGGCTATCCTAGAAATTCCGTATTCTTTGATAAGGCTGGTAGGGAACTTGTAAGAAGAGAATGTGATATTGCTGATAAGCAGGTTATAGTATATATGCCAACCTGGAGGGGACTTCTTCATAAGAAAGAGACTAATAAGCAGTTAAGGGAGATTACAAGGCATTTTGCACAGATTGATGAAAAGCTTAATGACTCTCAAGTGTTCTATGTAAAATTACATCCATACGTAAAGGATAAGCTAGATTATTCAGGATATCGTCATATAAGAGAGTTTCCTAGCCAATATGAAAGCTATGATTTCTTAAATGCAAGTGATGTGTTAGTTACAGACTATTCAAGCATTATGTTTGACTATGGTGTTACTAAGAATAAAATTATTCTCTTTACTTATGACAAGGATGAATACTTAAGTGATAGAGGACTTTATATGGAACTAAATGACCTGGGTCTTCCTATTGCAGAAACTGTGGATGACCTTATTACAGAGATAGGAAAGCCTCTAACAGAACATAAGGCATTCCATAATAAGTTCTGCACTTATGACTCAGAGGATACCCCTTCTAAGGTTCTGGACACCTTATTAAATGAAAAGACTGATCAAAAACCAAGTAAGTTAGATGGTAATCATAGACGTAAGACGGTCTTGATATATATAAAAGGATTTAAGAAGGATATAGAAAGTCCTAAGCGACTTGAAAGAATTAACTCAATTGATACCAGTAAATATGATGTATATTTGTGCATGAAGGCTGAAGAGGTGAAAAAGAATACTAAGATCTTATCTTGCCTTAAGGAAGATATAAATTACTTCCCCCTTCAATATGATATAAACTACACAAGAGCAGATTATTTCCTATGTAAGTTAAAGGACAAGCTAGGTGGTAAGGGCAAAGGCTTTAGCAAACGGGCTGACAAAGTGATGAGAAGAGAGAAGCAAAAGTACTTTGGAGATGTTTCCTTTGATTATGTAATACATCAATCCTGTCAAGATAGAATGGTAGGCCATCTTTGTCTCCATCTTGGACAAAAGCTGGTATATAATTTCTCCTACTTTACTTCAGGCATGCTTAAGCAAAAGGGAGACTTTAGTAAAAACATTCGATACTTTATGAAGTTATTTCCTAGATATGATTACATTATCCTAGGTAGTAAAGCTAGCAAAGGTCTAAAGCTTGAGGAGGATAAGATATTGTATGCTAAGGATTCTATTGACGAGGCAAATGAAATACTAGAAGCAATTTCTTCAAGGAATAAGGGTACAAAAGAGATAGATAGAGGACCTGATAATAGGGACAATACACAGAAAGGCCAAGGTGATTAGAGTGAAGGTAGGAGTAATTACATTTCATAGTGCCAATAACTATGGTGCCACACTGCAAGCCTGGGCCTTGCAAAAGGTGTTAAAAGACATGGGCATTGATACAGGAATTATAAATTATCATCCCCCTATTATTGATGGCTTATATGATCCTATGAAGTTAAAGGTTGGATTATCAAGACAGGTCAAAAAAGCTACATTATATATAAGAAATAGAAAAAGTTTAATTAGATATAAGAAATTTCATTCATTCCTAAAAAGGAACTTTAATCTTATAGGTGATTATACAAGTTATAAAGAATTAAAATCTGCTAATTTTAATCTTGATGCTTATATAACAGGTAGTGATCAAGTATGGAACCCATCCCATATAGGGGGATTTAATCCTGCTTATTTCCTGGATTTTGTAAAGGAAGGCAAGAAGAAGATATCATATGCTGCAAGTATTGGAACTGAATATATAGATGTGAGATATAAAGATAAGATGAAAAAATCACTTGAAACATTCACATCTATATCTATAAGAGAAAGAAGTTCTAAAGATGCGGTGGAAAGTCTAGTTGACAAGCCTGTAGAAGTTGTTTTAGATCCTACCCTGCTTCTTAATAAGGAAGATTATGATGAGATAAAGGTAAAAAGCAAGATTAAGAAAGCCTATATTCTACTATATTCAATAGAGAAGAATCCAGAGCTGATTGCTTTTGCCAACAAGATATCAGTAGCCCTTGGGCTTCCTATCTTACAAAGAAGACCAGGACATGAACTGATTAATCAGCTGGAACCATTCTATACTGCTGATACTGGGGAGTTCTTAGGTTATGTAGAATCAGCAGAGTGTGTTATAACAAATTCATTCCATGGGACAGTCTTTTCTATACTATATGGAAAGCCATTTGTATCTATGCTACATAGCGATACAGGCAGCAGGACTGAGGATCTTCTTAATGAACTAGGATTATCCTCCCATTTGCTTCACAGACTAAGTGATTTTGATGATTTTGATATGTTTAGATATGAGGATAGGGATGAAGTTGTTCGAAAGATAGAGAAGCTTAAAGGAAAGTCACTGGAATTTTTAAGGGGTTCGCTGAGTATTGATAGTTGATAAAGATATCAAAGTGATATAAGCCAATTGGGAGGACAGGTATATTTTTTGGAATGGGGGATTAAATGCAATCTAATATTAAAAAAGTTATTAAATATTTTAGGGATTCAATTAAGAAATCAAGTATGGGTGTGCTAGCGTTACTATTATTATGCATATCTGTTGTGATGTTATCATCTGCATGTAGTCTAGTAAAGGTTGAAAAAGATTATAATGTAGATATTAGTTCATCTGATCAGTATGAGGAATTAGATGAAAGCCTGGCTGATATAGAGCAAGCAACTGACAAATTATCTGATCTAATAGACATAACTTCACCTAGTCATATACCTGAACCTACTAAAGACCCTGTTGAAGCACCGGCTACAACATTAGAAACCGAAAATGAAGATAATCAAGAACCTATATCCAATGGGGAAGCTGCACAGGAGCCAACGGCTGCACCAACAAAAGAACCAACAAAAGCACCAACTATAGAACCGACTAAAAAACCCACAAAAAAACCAACAAAGGCTCCAACTCCAACACCATCACCTACAAAAGTTCCAAGCCTGGCTCCTCCTATTGTCGACTCCAAGTACAGTAAGGAAGCTAGTGATATATTGGAGAAGATTATTAGTAAAGGTATGTCTGATGTGGAAAAGATTAAGGCAGTTCATGATTATATAGTTGTTAACACAAAGTATGATATAGAAGGATTTAATCAAGGTAATCTGCCACGGTCTGCATATACAGAGGAAGGGGTATTAATTAATGGAAAAGCGGTATGTCAAGGGTATGCAGAAACATTTGGACTTTTTATGGACCTTCTTGATATTGAATCCAAGATGGTTATAGGTACAGAGCTGAATAATGGCTTGGGGCATGCCTGGAATATGGTAAGCATAGATGATAAATGGTATCACATTGATGTGACATGGGATGACCCTGTACCTGATCAAGGAGATAAGATTCAGTACAAGTATTTTCTGATTAGAGATGAAGATATATCCAAAGATCATAAATGGGTAAAAAATGACTATCCTAAATGCAATAGCTCAGATTATCTGTATTATATATATAAAGATTTTATTGTAGATTCCATAGATGATGTAGAAGAAAAGTTCATGGAGCAATATGACAATGGACTAAGAGAGATAACACTATTATATCCTGAGCCAGGGATGCCTGACTTTTCATTTATGCATAATTATGATTATCTTTGGAAGAAGGATGATGGTGGTGGAATGAAGATTGATTATTCCTATTATCCTGTATGGCCCCTTGGTGATTATTATGTATTAACTGTGTTAATGGAATAAAGAAAACAATTACTATTTCTGATATTGAGAACTTTTGTTGATTATGATAAGATTAACTTATACTAAATTATAAAAAAGACAAGGTAATTACATTTTAATGACAGGAGCTATGACATGAATAAGTTGAGACTAAATAGTATAAACAAAAAAATAGGATTATTGGTAGTCACAATAATTGTGGTTTCTTTACTGGGAATATCGGTGCTGAATTATTCTATATCTAAGAAGGAATTAGTACGTTCGAATAATATTATATTAAAGAATGCCATTGAATTTACCATGGTGGAGATTAATCGCAATTATGACTATACAGAAAATGGTGGGTGGCTAACAGAAGAAGAGGCACAGATTAATTCATTAACTTCTATTGGGATGCTTACAAGCGGAGATTTAGATCAAGTATCAGCTGCTACTAGTGATGGAGATGCAAATGTTGATGGAAGTAGTTCAGCAACAGAAAATAGTTTTCATGGAAGGCATGCTATAGATTTAGGAGAGTCAGGATACTTTTTTATAGTTAATTCTGAGGGAGATGTTATATACCATCCATTTTTAAAAGACAATATCTATGAACTAAAATCCAAAGAAGGACAAAAGGTAATTCAGGATATAATAAAAGCTGCCAAATCAGGCGGTGGACTTCTAAATTATTCATTGGAAGATGGGGTAAGTGATATTAATGGAAGTCAGACTGTATATAGCAAGTATTTTCCTTATTGGGACTGGGTTGTAAGTGCTGTAATATATGATGCAGAGCTTGCAAGAGGTTCAGATATTATTCTACTTAATAACATGGTAGGATTTGTACTGGTACTTGCTGTTTCTATCTTTTTGGTTATTCTAATAACAGGAAAGATAACAAACCCAATTAAGAAAGTAGTTAACTCACTTGGTGAAGTCTCCAAAGGGAATTTAACCATAGATAAATTGGAAGTAAAAGTAGATGATGAGACAAGGCTTCTTGCAGATTCTGTTAATAGGCTTATAGATAGCCTAAGTAATGTGGTGGGAATGGTTATTGGTGCTAGTAATGACTTACATACCTATGCCCAGGAGCTTAGTTCCTCCTCGGAGATAGTCTCTGATGCTACAATAGAAGTTGCTAATGCCATATCACAGGTGGCTTATCAATCCGATGAGCAACATAAAGATACTGTAGACAGTGTTAATAAGCTTAACCATTTAGGTGATAATATAAGAGAAACAGCTGAAGCAAGTGAAAAGATAGGCCTGATGTTACAGAAGAATATAGAATTAAAGGATGAGGGTTTATCCTCTGTTAATGACCTAAAAAGTGCCAATGAGGAGAATAATAAGAATACCGCTATTATTGAAGATTTAATTCATAAGATAGATGAACATTCTAATGATATTGGTGCTATAATCACAATAATAACAAATGTTGCAAAACAGACAAACCTATTAGCTTTAAATGCCAGTATTGAGGCTTCTAGAGCAGGAGAGGAAGGCAGAGGTTTTGCAGTTGTTGCAGAAGAGATTCGTAAGCTTGCTAATGAAACTGCAGGAGCCACTGATGAAATATCAGATAAGATCAGCCAGATGAAAGCACAGTCAGAAGAAGCTGTAGAATTCGTATCTAAGAATAGAGCCGGGGTAGACAGGATAAATAAAACAGTAGAAGGGACTGAAAGGGTTATATATAACATATCAGACGGACTACAGGCACTTATTGATGATATTAAGATAATCATTAATCACAATCAAGAGATTAATAAAAAGAAAGATGAAGTCTTGGTTATGCTTGGTAATGTAACAGATGCTACCCAAGATAATTCAGCAGCTATAGAGGAAATATCAGCTACAGCCCAAGAACAATCATCTACTGTAATAGAGATAACAAATAATATTGCAAAACTTAATGAAATGGCTGCAAGCCTAAACTCTTTAGTAAATGAATTTAGAGTATAGCTTGTCTTAAAGTTATAAGGGTATGTATATGTCCATGGTGGAATATATACATGCCCTTTTTATTTTGGGAGGGAGTCTGTCTTGTTACAAAAGTAAATACCTATGGAAACAAGTAACAAACCTAAAAATATAAAAACTGACATGGTTTCACCAGGTACTACTAGTGCAGATGAAAAGGCACCGATTATGGGAATGGTGAATTTGAATATGGTAATTTCACTGGCCTTAACATGTTTTAATATCTGATACCACAGTGTAAAGGCAATTGCGGATATTAATATAAGACTTAAGAACAATGCAAGTGAATAAAAAGTTGGAAATGAAATTAGCTTGCCATATGTGAAAGTACCCACTATAAGTAGTAATCCACCTCCAATTGTCATCTGCCATCCATTTAAGAGAATAGCATTAGTTTTGTTACCCATCTTCTTAGCAATAATTGTTCCAATACCACTAAACAAGCCGCTTATTAAGAGTAGTCCTTCTCCTGTTAGCTTAAAACTTAGAAGTTCAGAAGAGGCCTTAAGGCTATTAATATTAATAATAATCATACCCATAATTCCAAGAAGTAAGGCCAGGCTTTTCCTGAAATTGAGTTTCTCATCCTTAAGTATAAAATGTGCTAGTATCACCACAAAGAAAATACTGCTTTGAGATATAACAGATGACTTGATTCCACTAGTATTGGATGTACCCACAAAAAAGAAGGCATATAATAAGGTTGTCTGAAATATACCCAAGGTAGAAATGCTTCGAAAGAGTTTTAATGATATAATCCTTGGAGCCTTCTTATAAAGAAGAAAGTAATATATAAGAACCAAAATGCCTGCAGCAAAGAACCTCATACCAGCTAAAGTTAATTTTGCATTATTATCAACCATATCTAATTCTAGATATAATAATTTTAGAATGGGAAATACAATAGCCCATAATATGCAGCATAATAAAGCTAAGATAATAGTTGTACTTTTTTTCATTTGCTTCCTCCTAATGTATTATCAATAGTTTTTATTATATCACAAGTATTACCACTTGGTTTATACTTCTTACAAGGACAGACTGGAAACTTGCCTGGTCTGTCTTTTTGTGTCTTCTTTTATGGAATAGGAATAAATTACTAAAAACAAAACCTGTCTATATTTTACAATAAATGCTATAATATAACCCTGTATATGTTTAGAAATGGGAAAACAACCATTTCCTATCTGGAAAATCAAATGGATAATGAATGTTTGGTGGCAATAGGAGATGCTTTATGGGAGCATGGGGAACTAAAATCTATCAAAATGATATTAGTAGTGAAGTGAAAGATGATTACAAGAACAAATTAAAAGCAGGGAAATCAGATGAAGAAGCGTTGAATGAAATCCTTTATGAATATGATGACTGCATAGGTGATTCAGATGACCGTTATGATTTTTGGTTTGCACTAGCTGATACTATGTGGACCTTAGGAAGGCTTACTAATCAGGTGAAGGAAAGAACCTTAGAACTGATTGATATGGAGGATGAAGAAGGACGATGGGAGACTGAGAAGGAAAGGAAAGCCAGACTTAAAGTTTTAGAAGATTTGAAGCAAAAATTACTTTCTGAAATGCCTCCTAGGAAGAAGATACCTATATATAAGCCTTTTACAACACCATGGAAACCTGGTGAGGTATATGTGTATCAGGTAAAAAATCCCCCGATTGATGAAGCATATAATCCGCCTAAGGATTATAGACATTATATTGGTTGGTATATTACTCTTTATGTACATGAGATAGTAGAAAAACATCTTAATCTACCAGGTGTACCAGATAGAATTCCATGTATATATGTAATGTTCTCAAAAGAGAAGCCGACTTCGGTTGATAAACTAAGTGAATTACAATTTTTATTCCAACCATATTTTACAAGGGAAGAAAAGAGATTAAAAAATTATCGTTGGCTTTTGAGTGAGACATCATTAAGGAAGTATCCGAAGGATATAGAATATTTAGGTATTTGTAATGATTTTATTTACCCAATCGATGAATATATAGAACCGGTAAATGTCAACTTTGTCTTTTGGAGTACCATTGAAAAGAAGGTAATACGTAGTTATGAAGATGGTCTTGAGAGGCTGCATGAGGAGAGTTGACAGCGAAAAACGTGTATCAAGGCCTTAGATATGGTTTGTTCTTTTGGAGAAAAGATTAAACTTATATTAAGATTTTAATGGGAGTAGAAATAATATGGGAATGACTTATGTAACAGTACATATTAGAAAAAAAGATGAAATCAAGAGAGAAGTTATAAAAGAAATTGTTGAAAGAATCACTGAAAAAATCACAGATGGGGACTGCTACATCAATCAAGAGGAATTTCTAACTATCATACCATCAGCAATTGAAATAGAAAATGTGGAAAGCACAGCTGAGGAACTATCTTGGGAGCTGGCAATACCTGTTCTTACAATTATGATATTTGATAGCGAAGTAGTAGTAATACAACTATATAATAAGGGACAAATAGAGATAGAATTTGTTAAGTCGTTTGAAGCAAATAAAGATATGGATATAGATAAATTCATTAGAATTCTTGAAGTGGATTGTAAGGCAAGGGATATAGAGGAAGCCCTTAGTAAGGGGGAAGTATTTGCAGAAGAAATTCTATATTCATTAGGTGATATATTAAATGTAGATTTGCTTTTAACCAATGATTAGAGTTCTATAACTTAGGAAACATTCAAAAGACAGACTAGGATTTCCTAGTCTGTCTTTTGATGTTTCCAATATCAATCTATGGAGATATTATTGTTTGATATCTGGTTTTTTATCAGGGTATTCTGGAGCGGCCCATCCATCATCTAGTGGAAAGGGTTTTTTCTTCTGGTCTTTTAGGTGAGGGAATGGCAAACAAACCTGTTGCTTCTGTAGTAATTTGATGCAAAGATATACAACGGACTTATCGGTAAATTCTTTGAATTCTTCTTCGTTAAGTAAGTTGTCAATAGGTTTACCTCTGTGGTTAATATCTGCATCGTATACAGCAGCCCATTCAAGTTCGCAGAAAACAGGCTCATTAAAGATTTCAACGTTGGATCTGTCGGCTTCTCTAATATCTTTACCCATTCTCTTTTTATCAAAATACCTAGCAACCTTAGCAGGTGGATTAGGTATAATGATTGGCTTATTGCCGTAGAAATCAACCTTAGTATATACTTTAAATGGAACATGGACAGTAGTATCTTTAATAGTACCAGCAATAGTATTGCATTTCGAGCAATCTCTAGCAGCATATTCGATATTTTTTCTAATATATCCCTCGATAAATACCTTGTCGGTAGCTGGGATATACCTACATTGAGTTAGAAATACCTGTTTTTCAATTCTCTTTATCTCATAGGCAAATTCGTTTAACCTTATCTTTGATTCGGAATCAATCTGAACTACAAACTCAGAAAGAACCTTTGGAATCTTGAAGTCTCCTCCTGGCCAAGGATAATTCTCTGCTCCTGTTAAGGTATCGGACTTTAGTACGGCAGCGTCACATTCTTTCTCACATTTACTAGCATGAACTTCTGAACTAATTACAATAGCATTTTTTGATGTCTTATAATTATCCATATTTCACCTCCACATTTATTAGATGGAAGCTTTTTTTACTTCCAATATATTATATGTGCTATATAAAAAAATGTGTTGAAATATGTCATAAATTGCGAAGGAAATTGTCGAATTTTTGATAAAAATATTATAGGACCTTTATTGTTTGTCCATACCTTGATTTATGGTTTGGTCTTTCATCTTAACCTTAGGGATAAAGTGCTTTGCAATTTTTCCTTTGCCCCTTCTCTTGATATAATGATAACCAATTATTGAAAAGATAATTGCTCCGATGCAATTAACAATTAGGTCCTTCATAGTGTCATAAAGCCCAATGTCTAGGAAGCCACCCAGCCCCAGGCTTTCACCGTTGATAGCAATATCTTTTATATCATTAATAATAACTACATTATTGCCCCCCAATGGGTCTAGTTTTACAGTAGAAATAGATGTAAGAATGGTATCTTTTTGCATATCATATCTAAACACTGTATCTACAAAAAACTCAAAGAATTCCCAAAGTACACCAATGGTCATGGAAAAGCAAAAGGCGAACATTGCAACAAAGAATGGTGATAAATGAAAGGTAAGCCGTTTAGATCTATTAAAAAAATCTATCAAGGAAAAACCTATTGCTGCCGCTAAAAACCCATTTATGGTATGTAACATATCGTCCCAGAATGGAAAGACAATATAGAACTCCTGGATTTCACCTAAAATCTCGGCAGAAAAGATAAATAAAAATATAACTATTTCCATAGCATTTGGAAATTCAACCTTAAAGTTCATCTCAAAAATACCAGGAAGTGTAAATAGTATAAGAGTTAGGATACACAAAAACACATTTTCATAGTTGCCATTAAAAAATTGTGCCACCATAGTAATAATGACAAATAATCTTAAAATTACATATATGGCAAATGGAACCTTGTCTTGTTTCATATGATCTCTTAGAGCCTTATACCTTCTTTTGAATCTTTTTTCTTTCATTTTAATATTCTCCTTCATCTAATTGAAGTCAAATGTCCACTTCCTTGACCAGGAAGTCTTTTCCCCAGGTGCCAGTTTAAAACTACATATAACCTCTGGTGAAATTATATGATCAATAGTCCAGATTCTTATTTTGCTTGGCTTAATAGAGACCTCTTCTGACACCCAAGCAGGACTCATTTTGTTAGTAAGTTTCCAATTAAATGTTTGATTAGTTAGTATCTCATCTTTCTCAACATCAATAATAGTAGCCTCATCACTGTATTTTCTATATGAGAAACCAGAACCACTTCCTATTAATGAATCTCCTACTAGAGGAGTTTTCTCATCTTGAGATACTATAGGCATGCTTAGGTAGTAATTTTCGTTTATAGGGAGATTCTCAATAGTTAAAAAATTATGGCAATACTCATCAAAAATCAGATCCATTGAACCTGTGTTTTTTATACTTGTTGTCATTATTAGCTCATTATCATTTAAGCTTATGTTTTTTATATGGTGTGCTCCATATCCCATACATGGTTTTGGTAAGGTTTCAAAGGAAATACTAGTATCAGTCTTATTATAGATGATTTCAAAGGGTTCACATTGGTATCTGTAATAGAAGTAGTACTCTTCATGATCTTTTGTAAGAAGGCCTACACCTAATTTGGGAAACTGTCTACCAATAGCAGCTTCATCAGCTGGTTTAGAAAGGCTATATTCATTACATAGCCCTACCCCTCCACTACATGGATGGCTTAAATTATCTGGTTCTTTTGTGCAAAAGTCATACTTGTTATCAAGAGTAACTTGACTTATAAACCCTGCCCTATCAAAGCGTGCTGTAGTATTGGGTTCTATTCCTGGCTCTGTAATTTCAACCTTTAGTCTTTTGCTATTAAGAATGATGCTCACTTTAATCACTCCATTTCTTTGGCTAAATATACATAAATTTTGTATAAAAATAGTTAATATTATGATTATTATACTTTTAATCTATATGTTTTTCAATACAGTAGAATATAAGACATTGACTTTTGAAATAAATGTTTATATAGTACAAGTAAAGTCTAATAGCCAAAAGAGGAAAGGAGATTATAATATTTATGAAGAAACAAGCTAAAATGGTTATTGATAAGGATTTTAAGATTGATGAGATAGATAAGAACTTATACGGTTCCTTTATAGAGCACTTAGGAAGAGCAGTATATACAGGAATATATCAACCTGACCATCCTATGGCAGATGAAGAGGGATTTCGAAAAGATGTTATTGAGCTTGTAAAAGAGTTACAAGTACCAATTGTTCGTTATCCTGGAGGTAATTTTGTATCAAATTATTTTTGGGAAGATGGAGTTGGACCTATAGATCAAAGAAAGCCTAGACTTGATCTTGCTTGGACTACCCTTGAGCCTAATACATTTGGACTAAATGAGTTTGTATCATGGGCTAAGAAGGCAGAAACAGAAGTGATGATGGCTGTAAATCTTGGTACAAGAGGAGTGGCTGATGCCTGCAACCTCTTGGAATATTGTAATATTGATGCTAACAGTTATTATAGTAATATGCGTCGTGCTCATGGCTATAAGGATCCCCACAACATTAAGATCTGGTGTCTGGGTAATGAGATGGATGGACCTTGGCAGGTTGGAGCAAAGACACCCAAGGAATATGGAAGAATAGCAGAAGAAACAGCCAAGGCTATGAAGATGATAGATCCTTCAATAAAATTGGTTTCATGCGGAAGTTCAGGAATTGGTATGCCTACATTCCCTGAGTGGGAGGCAATAACTTTAGAGCATACATATGATTATGTTGACTATGTATCCATGCATCAGTACTATGACAATAAAGACAATGATACAGCGGATTATCTTGCAAAGTCCATGGATATGGAGTTATTTATTAAGAGTGTAATAGCTACATGTGATTATGTAAAAGCTAAGAAGAGAAGTAAAAAAGAACTAAAGATTAGTTTCGATGAGTGGAATGTATGGTATCATTCCAATGAGGCTGACAGTCAGATAAAGGAAAGAACTCCATGGAGTGTGGCTCCTCCATTACTTGAGGATATATACAACTTTGAGGATGCCCTATTAATAGGCTTATTGCTTATTACACTTATGAAACATGCTGACAGGGTAAAGATGGCTTGTATTGCCCAATTGGTAAATGTTATTGCTCCAATTATGACAGATGAAAAAGGTGGAGCATGGAGACAGCCAATATTCTATCCATTTTTACATGC
>JAAYNY010000172.1 GCA_012520635.1 Clostridiales bacterium
GCACTTCCTGTTACTGCTTCTGTTTCTCCTTCAGGAACATAATTGACATATTTAAGATATATTTGCTTAGGATCATCTTCCACATCATTAATTACTAGAATTCTTTCTTTTGTAGTTGTAGCCATAGTCATACCAGTCTTCTGGTAGTCAAATTCCAGATCAACTTTAACTAAACAACTAAGAGAATATGTATTGTCTCCCTGGGTTATTACAGCAGTTATAGTAGAATAACCTGGTCCTTTTCTTACAAGATTAACAAATCGTGAGCCATATGAAGTAGACTCCAATGTTATCACTGCTGGCTCTGAGGATATCCATTCAACCTCAGTCTTAGGTTCCCAAGTTCCTGCAGTAATGCTTAATAAGACATTCTGACTCTTCATCTCATATTCACTACCTGCTTTTTTCTCCTGGCCATTAAACACAAAGAAATACTCGTCAGGTCTAGTAATCTCAGATGCCCAAGAAGTATTACTTGAAAATAAATATATCACCATAGCAAATAAGATGCATGTTATTAATTTAAGCCTAGTTCCTTTTGTCCTTTTCATCTATAACCTCCTATAAGTGTGCATAATCCTATATTATATATCGGCTGATGTCATTATTTTATTAGTACTCTTATAGTAATTTTAAATGTAATATTTGGCACTTATGTGTCATATTACCTCTGAACACTATAATAACCAATCAAATATAACAACGCAAATAAAAAAAGAGCCTGTTATTATTTACATAAAAGCTCCTTTTTTAGACATACAATTATAAGTTTGCAAATTTTCTATATTTCTCCTTAGTGAATCTATATACAAAACATGAGGAACGAAATAGCCAGTCAATGGTCATAGCTATCCATACACCTAATACCCCCATATCAAATACAATTGCTAGAACATAAGAAAAACCTATTCTCCATATCCACATAGATATCATGGATACCCACATGGTGAACTTAACATCTCCAGCCGCTCGCAAAGCATTAGGAAGTGAAAAAGATGGCGGCCAGAAGAAAGTAGACAATATGCAGTGATAAAATATAAGTGTAGTAGCTATTTCCCCTGTTTCTGCACTTACACCATAAATTTTAAGTATGAAGGGTATTAAGAAAATAATTGCCAAATTGATACCTGCCATTATTAAATGAGTGGTCTTCATTAATTTTTTTGTATAACTCTTTACCCCTTGGTAATCTCCAGCTCCAACACATTGTCCTACTACTGTAATTAAAGCCAAACCTATGGCTGATCCTGGTAACACACCAAATCCTCCTATATTAGAAGCTATTGAATTAGCGGTTATTGAAGAAGTACCTAGCCCTGCCACAATACCTTGAACCAGAACCTTTCCTACCTGAAATACGCTATTTTCCATACCATTAGGTAGTCCTATTCTTAAGATTCGCTTTATCATAAGCATATCAGGTCTGAATTTTAGCATATTGCCTATATGAATTGGAAGTTCAGGATTTCTAACAAGGATAAAAAGTGTTACAGAAGCAAATACTCGGGAAAACAATGTTGAAATAGCAGCTCCTGCAACTCCCATATTAAAGACAAAAATTAATAAGGCATTACCCACTACATTTAGTAGGTTAGCTATAACGGATATCTTCATAGATATCTTGGAATTTCCCATTGAACGAAATAGGGCTGCACAAGCATTGTATATGGCTAGAAAAGGAAATGATAAGGCTGAATAGAAAAAATAAGTTTTAGCACTCTTCATAACATCCACTTCCACATTGCCAAATAAAAGGTTCAATATCATATTTCTACCAAACAAGGTAATGACTGTAACCACTATAGACAAAGCTAAACTAACCATGATCAGCTGTTCCCCAGCCAAAGATGCTTCCCTTTTTCTTTTCTTACCTAAAAACTGTGCAGATACTACAGCACCTCCAGTAGCCATGGCACTAAACAATCCAATTAGTAGTATATTAATACTATCTACTATGGATACACCAGACACAGCCGCTTCTCCAACTCTAGCAACCATAATACCATCTGCCATACCTACTGTAACAGCCAGAGCTTGCTCAATTATCAGTGGTACAATTAGTTTTTTTAAATCCTTATTAGTAAACATAGTTCTCTCCTAGTCTCATGTTAATATTATCATCCATATTAACTCATCAAGTAAAATATCTTGTAAATTAAAGAGAGCCGCCTCACTTAATAGAGCTGGGCTGCCCTCTAATTTTATTATGATTATATAATTTATTTCTTTGTACCTACTGTCACATGTGCAGGCTCTGCATGATAGTAGCTCTTATTAACTAATTCTCTTCCTACCTCTTCTCCATTCACGTAGATCACTTTATATAGCTCAGCTTCATAACCCTTCTTTGCGCTTTGTGTTACTTTTCTATAAGAAGAAGGTTTACTAGAATCTCTGGTTATCTTCTCAGTAGATGAAGGAGATATCTCCCTTACAACTTTATTAACATATTTAATGGTTCTATCAGGATCTCTGGACTCATGTCCCCATATACGAAACGTAATCTCCCTATCTTTACTAAATGCTTCAATTAATATAGGCATATCCGTGTTATTCCTAAACCTAAAATTCTTAGAACCTTCTGCTATAGCTGCATCAAATGCTAAATCCACATATGATACTGTCATAGAATGAGCTAATCTTTCTACAACATCCAGCTCAGCCCATAAAACCGCATTATACAGGGTGGTTGTTACTTGACAAGCTCCACCACCTATACTCTGCTCAACTCTACCAGCATTATAAGATCCTGCTACATAATAGCCATTATCCACAGAAAACGGAAGTAAATAGTCATAGCTTGAGAAAACCTCACCTGGATATAGCAAGGCATTATTAATTAATTTGGCTCCATTAGCTAAGTTGGCTGCTCTATCCTGGCTAGAACTTTTATATTGTGTAGTATATTCTCCAAGAATAGATTTCTTGGTTTCAAGCTTGGCTCTTGTAAACTCAGGTTCAACTTCCACCATGTCTGCATTTACTACAAAGCCCATGTAATCCCAATTATCCAACTTATCAATAATTGATAAAATAGTTGGCTCGGTGTCCATCCTGCTTCCAAGTACATGATCAGTATAATGGAACTTACCATTTTTCCTAATATATGAAGCGTTAATGGCTGGTACTTCTATAGCCAAAGCTTCCTTCTCAATTATATTCCTTAACTTGGTTTTATTATATGTATAAGTCAAAGGATATACCTTTTTACCATGCTCAATATCTTTAAGATCTTTGTACCTCTTAATCAAATTGCCTGTCTTACCCAGACCAATGGCACTCTTAATATGATTATGTGGTTCATATGCATAGTCTAAGTCTTCCATCTTAATTATAATGGATTTATCCCCTGCAACAATAGCAAAACTCATATTCCTTAGCTCATTCTTATGTTCATCTAATGCTTCCTGAGCTTCTTTAACTGTCATACCACTTACATCAACAGTATCAATAAATACTCCATTGCAAATAACTTCTTCTTCCTCTGCATAGACTGCCTTTGATCCTGATAATATCATTAGTGCTAACACCATAAAGAATACTGAGGTTATATACTTGCTAAATTTCTTCATTCCATCACCTCACTAAAAACTACGATTAATCTTACAATTATTACAATCTTATATAGAACAAGCTACTAATCCTTATCTATGACATAAGATAAATTATATATTATGCTCTAAATTAGTACTTGTCTCTATTATTTTATCATATGTTGTATTATTATCAAGATATTTTCAATTACACTTACATAATCAATTTAGCCATTTTAATTACATTCCCTATAAGACCTCTTTAGTCCTCTTTCCTAAGCAGCCACCATCTTAGAGCCCATAATCCTGCCGCAATAACTCTTAGAACAAATATAATCCAAAAAACCTTATGAAGCGCTTGAAGATTTGCCCCTAACATTCTATAAATACTAACTCCTACAAAGGGCATTACACCGTTAGACAAAGTTATGAGTGCTGTATATATAGATATATTGAGAGTTTTATTCTTCTCAGGAATAACCTCTAGCATACATTGGATAATATTAAGGCTAGTCGTTGCCAATGTAGTATTAAATAAGGTGTTGAATATCAGGAAAAGAAGCTTAGCATTTTGGCCGGTAATACTTGTGGATATAATCATAGCTAGGGGAAAAAGGGATAGCCCTAGACTTCCAAAGATTATAGCAAACCTTACACCATGCTTAGAGTTAATCTTACTCCATATTCCCATGGTAAGAAACTGTACCATGGCTCCTCCGATATTTATATAACTTAACCAAGCCTCATCCATTCCTAAATACTGAGTCTGTCCTATAAAATATAAGGTCCAATCCACATGCCAGGTCATGTAAAAAAACATTGCCACACCGACAAATCCTA
>JAAYNY010000173.1 GCA_012520635.1 Clostridiales bacterium
GTATCACGGTAAAATATTCCATGTCTATAATCTAGTGCAATATGATGACTACTTGGCAAGTGTTGGGGTAAGCGATACTGCTTACCCTCAAACTCTATATATGTATATAAGCCATTGGGGGCATTTAGGGGCTCACGCCAGGCATCTCCAACCTGATCATATAGACCAGCCAGGTTTATAGCTGGAAATTCCTCTTTCTTATATTCTTGTAGGGTTCCTCTTATACCCATATATCCATTTCCAACTAGATATTTATTACCATCAGATGTGATTTTCTCAGCTAGGAATTCCTTATCTTCGATAATCCACTTCCCCATAATCTATCCTCTCCAGTCTTTAGGTATATCAATTACTATCTTTTCATTTGATAATGTAAGGGCCTTTTCATAGACTATTATGTCAATCTTACTACCATTTACTGTATGGAATATAGCTTTGTCTTTTTCTATCTTAAGCTCAACCATATCTCCTTTGTAGTGAATACGGAAGGAATAAGCCTTCCAAGCACGGGGTATAGAAGGGGAGAAAGTCAGGCAATCTCCATCTGATCGCATTCCTGCAAATCCGTAGACAATATTCATCCAAGCTGCAGCAATTGATGTTGTATGTAAGCCCTCAGATGTATTACGATTATAATTATCAAGATCCATTCTGGTTGCAAATCCAAAGAACTTATATGCTTCTTCATGTTTCTTTAATTGAACAGCCAATATGGAATGTACTGAAGGTGACAAGGAACTTTCATGAATACATCTTGGTTCATAATACTCATAGTTTTTCTCTAGCTGCTCATCAGTAAATTTACTATTATAAAGTAGCATCATCATAAGTACGTCGGGCTGCTTAATCATATCATTGCGATATATCCTATCATAAGTCCAATGATGATAGAGTGGGAAGTCTCCTATAGGTATCTTATTAACATCAATATGAGGCAAATCAAAGTAGCCTTCATGTTGCTCAAAAAGCTTTGTATCTTCATCATAGGGAATATACATGTGCTCTGCCATATCTGACCACCTATCAAGTTCAGACTTAGATATCTTGTATTCCTTCATGAAGCAGTCATATTCCCCTTTATCTTTCTTCTGATATCTGTTAAGTACATCAAGGGTATAATTAAAGGTTTCTTTTCCCATAAAGTTAGTATAGCAATTGTTATTTACCATCATCTGAAATTCATCCGGCCCCATAACACCATAATAACCATAATGTGTCCTATCCCTATTCCAGTCACCTCTTGAGGCAAGCATCCTGCATATCTCTACCAGCATAGGTAGTCCTGTATTATATAGGTACTGCTCATCAGCAATAATTTTTTCATAATGCATAATTCCATATGCTACTGCTGTTGATGGTTGAAGCTGCAAACTGGCATGTTGCCATAAACTACAAGATTCATGTCCACTGATTGTTGCCACTGGATAAAAAGCACCTTCACAATCTAGATCTTTGGCTCTTTCCTTAGCCTCCGCCAATGTATCCCTACGAAAGTTCAATAAATTCTTAGCAGCTTCTATATTATTGAATAAATAAAAGGGTAGGCAATAGGCCTCTGTATCCCAAAATGTATTTCCGCTATAAGCCTCACCAGTAAGCCCTTTGGCTCCTATAATAGTTCTCTCATCTGCCCCGTGATATGTTTGATGCATTTGGAATATACAGTATCGAATACCCTGTTGGTTTAATTCATCACCCTCGATGATGATATCCGAGTCCCTCCACATTTCCTCCCACCACTTTGCACTATCTGCCTTAAGGGAATCATAACTAATACTAGCCAATGACTTTTGGGAGTTCTCACACTGATTAAGGAATATATCCTCATCTTTCTTAGACTTCTTTTTTCTTGTTATATTTTTTACAAGTCTTATAAAGGTTTCTGCCTTCTGTTCTTCTAAGCTAAAAGTATATTGCTTTAAAATCTTCTTATCCTCAACTATGTCTTTTTCATTCTTTAGATTCTTCTGAAATATACTTCCATCAAAATAAGAGCAAGAATAAACTGATTGATTGGTATTTCCTGTATCAGCAAGTAAACTACAATACTTCTCACCTATCTTCTTCTCCTTGCAATCCCATAGATTATCACCAATCATATGGTGGATGTTTGACAAATCCAAACCTGCTGTCACTAGCACATCCCCTGAGAAATTCAGTGCAGTCATTGTAATAGCTTGTCCGCCGCAGTGAGCATCTTTCATTGACAGGAAACGTTCAAAGTCAAGCTTAATCTCTCTTCCATCATCCAATATCCAGATATAAGAACGATTAAGTATTCCCCTTTTCATATCTAATACTCGGCTGAAATCTTTGAACTTGGATCTATGTAGATCAACCCTTTCACCGTCAATCTCAATTCTTAGATAGAGCCAGTCAACTGAATTAACGATGAATTCCACCTTATCAATTATGCCTTTATATGAGGAACCCTCTATTTTTTTGGTTTCATATATACCGTTAAAATAACTTCCTACAAGTCTGTCACCAGAATATCCTTCATCAAAATACCCACGGACTCCCATATATTCATTTCCCAATGAGAATATAGATTCTGAAACCAAAGAATAATCAGGATTAAAACCCTCTTCTATTATCTTCCATGGGTCTATTTTATAATATAAATCTGCTATTTTTGCCATAGTCTATCCTTTCAATGCACCTGTTGCTGCACCTTCTGTAATTTGTTTTGAAAATATAAAAAATAATAAGATTGGTGGGATTATTGAAAACACCACTGCCCGTAAGACCTCAACTGCGGTGGCATTGGAACCTTGGAATGAGAAAAGTCTCACCATTACCGTCTCTTTCCCAGAACCATTTAAGACCAAATATGGCATTAGAAAATCTGACCAAGCCGCATTAATTGAGAAAATAACAATTACCATTACAATTGATTTTGATAATGGCACTATAATTTTGATAAATGTTTGCATATAGCCAGCACCATCTAGCTTTGCTGCCTCGATTAGCTCCTTTGGTAAATTCTCAAAAAACTGTTTAAATAAGATTACATAAAAAGCATTAGCGCCCAGCATGAGCCATAAAGGAATATATGACTGTGTTAGATGAAGTTTATTAATGTTAACAAACAGTGCAACCATGCTTGTCATGGGGGGAATAAGTAAACTCCACATAACCAATCCAAGTACTACTTTATGGCCCTTGGGCTTTATTATAGAAAGAGAGTATGCTAATATACCATTAAAAATTATGGCACTAATTACAGAACCAATTACTACTATTAAGGAATTCATATAATTTCTTGAGAACTTTAACTCCTTCCAAGTACTTGCAAAAAGCTTAAAATTAAATTTCTCTGGAATAATAGCCGGATTATTATTAAAATCCTTAATGGTCCTAAAGCTTGCTAGAAATGACCAAACTACTGGAAATAATGTAACAATCATAATTAATATACACATTATAAAAATGGTGACTGCTAATATCTTTGTTTTCATAGAATGGAGATCATAAAAACGGATGGCTCCATCTTCTTTTTTACCGTACTTATCAAAAAACATGAAATCCCTCCTAATCTTCCTTGGACTTGGTTAGCTTGAAGTATATAGCACTCAGAATAATTAATATTACACATATGACAACTGAAGTAGCTGATGCCATAGGATAATTAAATTCCCTGTTAGCATAGTTCCATACCAACATCATCATTGATATACTTGCATTATTAGGACCTCCCTGCTTTAATACCAAAGGTTCATATAAAATCTGAAAGACTGATATAATCTGCAAGATTAGCATGGTTTTTGCTAATGGCATTAAGCTAGGAAATATAATATGTTTAACTCTTTTTATAATTCCTGCCCCATCTATGGTTGCAGCTTCATATAATGCAGGGTCAATATTACTGATACTTGCCATATAAATTAAGGTTGTAGCACCTGCTCCCTTCCAGGTTAAGATCAGTACAATAAGAGGAATAGTAAGCATTGTATTATTTAACCATACCTGTGGTTCAATCCCTAGCTGTGATAACAAGATATTAATAACACCTGTTCTGCCTTCTCCAAACATGTACTTCCACATAATAACTGTTGCAAGTCCAGGAACTATATTAGGAAGATAGATTCCTATTTTAAATATGCTTTTAAGGTGTACGGTTTCTGTTATTATAATTGCCAGTATCATTGGTGTAAAAAATCCAAGTATTAATGACCAGAATATATAAACAAACGTGTTTTTCAATGCTTGTAAAAAGACAGGGTATTGAAATAATTGTTTGTAATTATCAAATCCAACGAACTCTTCTATTCGAAATCCTTTTGCTGTATGTAGGGAAAGATTAACACTTTCTAATATTGGCTCCCATACAAAAAAAGCAAATAGAATAATTGAGGGGAGCATAATCGCCCACCCAATAAGGTCTTTTTTCTGAAATAAGTTCTTCTTACTTATCTTGCCCACCACTTGATCCTCCTTCTTGACGCATAAATATGTACGCTTCGGCGTACATTACATATCGCCGGAGACAACAAACTTTCCTATTTATAGTGATGGGGTCATCTAGCAAAGAAAACCCCATCACCATTAAAGCATTTAATTATTAGACATTATTGATTATTAATAGTTGTATCAAGAATTGTTTGATAGTTGTCATTAGCTGTCTTCATAAGTGCCGCTACATCAGCATCCTTATTAACAATGACCTCTTGAAGTACATTTGTTAACTGAGCATACATCTCTTGAGTAGCTCCTGGCTCTTCTTGACGAAGATTTCCTGCCTTTTTCAAAATCTCAAAGTAGTCATCATATAATCTCATATCTACATTAGAATATTCCTTAACCAGTTTATCTTCAGCTTCTTTAAGTTCTTCACTAGCCCAAGCAGGGAAGCGGGGAATCACAGGAATTCCATTTTCGATGCAATATTGATTATTAGCTATGATACCTTCTTCATTAAGTTCAGGACCCTTGCCCATAAGTACAAGATAATCCAATGCTGCATTTATCTGCTCAGGGGTTGCAGATTTTGAGAACATATAAGGAGTACCACCTGATAGTGAATACTGATGTCCATTAGGCCCTGCAGGTACAGGAACTATGGATAATTTGTCAACTGCAAGTCCGTTGTTATAAGTAGGCTGATTAACAGCATCATTTGCAGCAATATACATAGCTGCTCCCCCTGTTCCTAACTGGGTAAATCCTGTTCCCCAGTTTTCTACTGTAGGATCCGCTGTTAATATATCATACTCCCATTTTAATGATTTTACATATTCCATTGCTGCAATGGCTTCTGGTGTATCAAGGTTCCCATGATAATTTCCATCTGCATCAATTGTGGTTAGAGTTGCTCCAAAGTTCCATGCAATATTACTAAAATGCCATCCACCTGCATTATCCATAGCTAATAGACATAAACCTGCTGCACCAGTCTTATCTTTGATGATCTTACCTGTCTTAGCCAGCTCATCCCATGTCTTTGGATAAATTGGTAGACCCTCACTATCTACTAAACCGGCTTCTTCAAATAATTCAACATTAAGCATTAATCCTAAAGCATATCCATCACGGGGAATACCATAGGTCTTACCGTCTTTTGACATCAGCTCTTTAATAGAAGGATTAATCTCATCTAACCAACCCCGAGCTGAAAGTTCCTCTGTAATATCTGCTACAAAACCACCATTAATCAATTTCTGGGTGTCTGTATACCATGTTTCAAATATTACAGGTAAGGTTCCAGCTTCAGCCTTAGGTACAAAGGTATCAACAGCATATTTATAATATGCGGGTACCACAGTAACATTTGGATGACTTTCATTAAACTTCTCAACATATCCATTATGTAGTTCAATCTCTGCAACTAAAGTTTCTTCAGGCCATATACCAAGAGTCAACTCTATCTCTTCATCTTGGGGGCTATCTTGTTCTTCCTTATCATTTGTGCCTGTTTTATCAGCATTTGGTGTATCTGCCACATTACTTTTATCCTTCTTACAAGCAGTAAACATACTTAGTACAAGTAAAAGACACATGATCATACAAAATAGTTTTTTCATTTTTTTCATTACTTTACTCCTTCCCATTCTTAACATTATTAGTTTTTTGCTTCTAGTTTATTGGTAGTTTCACTGTGGTTTAACGCTAAACTTATAATAGCATTGGTGCATACTGATTTCAATATGCATATTTTCTATTTGGTACTTTTATTTTAACTGTAATACTTTTTGATTTTTAACTCATATACTGATTCCTCCTCATAATTAGAACGATCCTTAAAATGCAATCATTAAGTGGCATAGATATATGGGTTTAGCGTTAAACCGATTAAAAAGCTATTATTTCTGTCGCTTCATTGTTAGATATGTACAAATTTAACGTTCAACTAGATATTATCATCTATGCCAAGTAATGTCAATATTTTTTTCTTAACAAATGCTAATAAACTTCTAATTTGTTGATTTTTAAGGAAAACAATCTACATTAAGTCTCTAAACACTCTGCCAACCTCTCTGAATCCAAGATCTTAAAACTACGACCATATAGATCAATTAAACCATCGTCTTTCATCCTGGTAAGTTCCCTACACATGGATGTTCTGGATACATTAAGAAAGTCCGCCAGTTCAGTTCGATTTAGTGGTATCAAAAAGGTATTGCTACCATTTTCTTTAGAAGCATTTAATAAATAGCTGGCAAGTTTTTCACGCATTCCCTTCAATGTTAGTAGTTCAAGCTTCCAATTTAAGCTTACATTCTTTTCTCCCAGAATCACCATCATATTCTGAATAAGACTTATATGAAAGTCACAAGCCGCTCCACAACTTTTAATAATTCTTTCATAAGGTATTAACAAGACTTCTGCATCCTCCATAGCTTGGCTTGTAACAGGAGAAAGCCTGCTTGCCGTACATACAATACCCTCTGCAAACATATTCGAAGGGTCTAGGACTGCTATAATGTGCTTGTTGCCAGCTAGATTTTCCTTTAGAATCTCTATTCTCCCGGAAAGAACTACCCCTACATGAGACACCTTATCACCTGCAAAGAATATATATTCTTCTTCATGATATTTTTTAACCTGACCATCTAGACAATATAATAGATTCCTAAATTTATTTTCTTCTACTCCACGAAAGAGAACACATTTCCTTAACACATCATAATATTGCTCCAAGATATGACCTCCTATATCTTTTATTTCGTACAACTCCTACTTGAAAAATGTTTTTTACTTTTTATGAGAAAAAGTAGCTGTAGCTACATATTTTAATCTTTGTTTGTATTATACTCATCTCACAACAAAGAAGTCAAATGAAATCAAAAGAATTCAAAAATAAATTAATAATTAATAAGGAGAAGATATGATGGAGAATAAAATGTTTTGTTACCAATGTCAAGAAACTGCTGGTTGTACCGGTTGTACAAAGTTTGGTGTATGCGGTAAGTCACCTGACCTTGCAAGAATGCAGGATCTATTAATCTATGTAACAAAGGGATTAAGTGCAGTTACTACAGCACTAAGAGCAGAAGGAAAAAGCGTACCTGCCAATGTTAATCATTATGTTACCATTAACTTATTTACAACAATAACAAATGCTAACTTTGACGATGAGATCTTCTACGAAAGAGTTTTTGAAACCTTAAAGATAAAGAACCAGTTACTTAATAAGGTAGAAGATAAAGACTCGCTAGCAGAGGCAGCTCTTTGGACTGCTAATACTAGAGAAGAACTAGATGCTAAGTCCCCAACTGTTGGTGTTCTTGCAACTAAGGATGAAGACATAAGAAGCCTTAGGGAATTAATTATCTATGGATTAAAAGGATTAGCAGCTTATATGAAGCATGCCAATGAATTAGATTATGACAATGAAGAAATCAGTGCCTTTATGCAAAAAGCTCTAAATGCTACATTAAATGATAATTTAACTGTAGATGAACTTGTTGCCCTTACCTTAGAAACTGGTAAAGTTGGTGTAGACGGAATGGCACTACTTGACTCTGCTAATACAGGAACCTATGGTAACCCTGAAATCACAAAGGTTAATATCGGTGTAGGTACAAGACCTGGTATCCTTATATCCGGCCATGACCTTAAGGATATGGAACAGCTTTTAGAGCAGACTAAAGATTCAGGCGTTGATGTATATACTCACTCAGAGATGCTTCCTGCCCATTACTATCCTGCATTCAAAAAATACAGTCACTTTGTAGGCAACTATGGTAATGCTTGGTGGAAACAAAAAGAAGAGTTTGAAAGCTTTAATGGTCCTATACTAATGACAACCAACTGTGTAGTTCCCCCTCTAGCTTCCTATAAAGATAGATTATTTACAACAGGTGCATCAGGAGTTCCCGGATGTACTCATATAGATAAAGATGAAAATGGTCATAAGGATTTCTCTGAAATAATTGAACTTGCAAAGACTTGCCAACCTCCTGTTGAGATAGAAAAAGGAGAAATCATCGGTGGATTTGCACATAACCAGGTGTTTGCTTTGGCTGATCAGGTTGTAGATGCAGTAAAATCCGGTGCTATCCGCAAATTCTTTGTAATGGCTGGATGTGATGGCCGTCAAAGATCAAGAAATTATTATACTGATTTTGCAAAGGCTCTTCCTAAAGATACAGTTATTATGACAGCAGGTTGTGCAAAATATAAGTATAACAAATTAGAACTTGGTGATATCAACGGAATTCCTAGAGTTCTTGATGCTGGACAGTGTAATGACTCTTACTCCCTAGCACTTATTGCACTTAAGTTAAAAGAAGCATTTGAACTAAGTGATATCAACGATCTTCCACTTGCATTTAACATTGCATGGTATGAGCAGAAGGCTGTAATTGTTCTTCTTTCACTTCTTTACTTAGGAGTTAAGAACATTCACTTAGGTCCTACACTCCCTGCTTTCCTATCACCAAATGTTGCAAAGGTATTAGTTGATAACTTTGGTATAGCAGGTATTGTAACAGTTGAAGACGATATAGAGCTATTCCTAGCACAGTAAAGCCCCCAACCCCCTTTAATATAGATAAGCAACATATTTGGCTGGTGCAAAAGATTATTTGCACCAGCCATTTTTCTTTTATATGGGGTTAATAATTTATTTTACCTATGTATATAATGTAGGCTATAAACAGTAAGATCTTAATATAAAAATTATAACCAAGGAGGAGTATGATGGATAATATAAAACTTCTGATGGAAGAACATCAATATATACTTCGTATGCTAAAAGTAGTACGTAAGATATCTCTTAATATTATGGATGGACAAGATATCAATTATGAGGACTTTGACAAGATAATTGATTTTATCAGAAACTATTCTGATGGCCATCACCACGGTAAGGAAGAAAAACTTTTATTTGCCCAAATATTAGATTATCTTGGCCCCCTAGGGAACAAGCTAATCACCCATGGAATGTTGGTGGAACATGATATGGGTAGACTATATGTTCAGGAACTATTATCATCCCTAGACCGTGTAAAACAAGGTAATGTAGAAAGCCGTATTGATGTAATAGCCAATGCTATTAGCTACACTCATCATATGGAAAGACACATCAACAAAGAAGACTTAGTTATCTTTACATTTGCCAAGAAACAACTTCCTACTGAGATTCTAGAAAAGGTTGATATTGATACAGTTGATTTTGAAAATGCTGCAAGTAAAAAGGGTACTCAAGAATTCTATATATCCCTACTTGAATCCTTAGAGGATAAGTACCTTTCCTAAAATCTTTTTTATGGTATTCTTGTCCTTACCAATTATTACTGCCCGATTTGTTAATTGTGAAATTCGGGCACTTTTCTATTCCATACACTGGCATAATTTTTGCATTGTTAATCTTTACATTAGTAAAGCTTGCTTCTCCAACACAAGGCCCCTGATCTTTTTCTGCTTTAACAACCAATTTAATACCATAACGGGGGGCATTATTAATATTAATATTTTCCAATCTAATGTTCTTCATATATACAGGACTTGGATGCATTGTTTGAAATTGTATGCCAAAGTATACCGGATCATTGATATCTACATTTTTTACTATTATATTTTTCATATCACGGTCACCGGCATATATCCAGATAGCACCAAAGTTCTGATAGTCGTTAATCTTATCATCTGCATCCTGGCTAGTCCAGAAATCACCACCGCAACGATCCAAGGTCACTCCATCAAATACACAATCTACATCTCCAAAGCCTAATGTATTATAATTAAAACTATAACTACTAATTGTAATGCCTGGATAGGTAAGAGTATCTGCACCATATAGATTTTTGTATATATTATCAGAACCACCATATACTGCAAAGCTAGCAGCACGGCGATTACATACCGCTGTTAGGTTGGAGTATACATTTCCTACGTTATATGAACCCCCTGAATCTATTGCACTAAATAGTGCAAATGCATCATCACCACATGCCCTTGCATAACAATTGCTTATAAGGTTATATGAAGAGCCATTGGTCATATTGATGCCGTCTGCAAATACATTCTTAATACGACAATTCTTAAAGGTGTTATAGGATGCATTAACTCCCCAATACAAGCAGACAAAATGCTCTACCCATACATTGTCTACTGTTACATTCTGCATGTTATTTCCGTCTATGAATTTACCTGGTCCATCTACTCGGTTGACAAAGTTACCCCAAGCTGAAAGATCTTTAATAATAGATCCATTGGCAGCAGAACTGATATTAAACCCTACATCAGTATTAGTTGAATTCTTAGGCGCTACCAGTCTGGTATGCCAAGGACCTGCACCAATAATCTCTACTGCACGACCATATAAGAATATCTTATTGCTTATCTCCCATTCTCCTGCTGGGATAAAGATGCCCTTCTTAGAACTATCCTGCCTAAAGTCATTAAGTGCTTCCTCAATGGATTTTGAAGCTGACACTTCAACATACTTGCTGGGGTCAGGATTAGATATGGGCGGAGCAACATTTTCTGTTTCAATCATATCTACATAGATCCATGGAACATCTCCCGAATCCTTTTGAATTCTAATTTTACTTCCTGCAGGATAGACTTCATCAAGTAATAATTGTGCATCCTCATAGAGCCAATAAGCCTTGGAGCCTGAATTGTCATAGCCTAACCTTCCTAAAGTTTGAGGAGTTGCATATAGGTAAGAGAATTTTGATGACACCTTGAATTTACTTTTTTGTTCTCCATTAATATAGAGAGAAATGGTTCCACTGGTATCTTCAGCTACTGCATTACGTAAGACGAAAGCATTCGCTGCTGATGTAAGAGTAAATTCTACATATTCGCCTACTGAATCTAAATACACAGCCGATCTACCAGAAGCCTCACCAGCAAAGTCCCCCGGTGTGTAATTCTTAGCCAGTACTGTCCCATTGGTACTATTGGCAGGATCTTCAGCTTCTATTACTGTAAATGGCATGTTGGCTCCTCTACCTGAGTAGAGACTGCTTGTAATTACATTGTTATCCCTCTTTACCTCTTTCTCATATATATCTTCATCAACGGTACAGGTAATTAAGTAATTACCATCCACCGCCACCCATGTACCCATAGAAATGGTTTCTGAAACATTGGGATTTAATACCCCTTTATATGAGCCACTTAATGTCTTAATAGTATTACCCAAAGAATCTTTTAGCACCATATTTACATTATGATGACTATCTGCTGATGGAATATTCCCTTGATTCTTAAGGTTTACAGTAAAGGTCACTCTATCACCAGCACTTGGATTACTTGGTGACCAGTTAATAGTAGCTATCAAATCCGAACTTTCTACCTGGCTTACTTCTACTTTTTCATTGGTATAGGTGTTATTACTTTTATCAAGTTCTATAAGTTTGTTTTCTTCATCTACTATTGCACTTATCTTGTATCTACCTGCATTTAGCAAGCCTATATCAATATCTATAGTGGTTATTTCACCCACATCTAGCCCAGGTACGTCAACTAAACCCACAAAAGAATTATCTATATAAAATTTTACATTAGAGGCCTTTGCCATAGCCGTTCCTATATTTTTTACTTGGGCTAGTAGTTTAATATTATCTGTTTCATTAGGTAGTTTGGGCAAGAAATCTATACCTGTAATAGTTAGGTCAGGGTTAGGTGCTGCTGTTCCATTTACTATAAGTTCAGCCACCTGAGCTCCACTAGCTCCTGTATTAGATCTAATAAGAAGTTGAATCTTACTAACCTTTGCATTCACAGGAATTGTAACCATATTTCCAGTGATAGGATCAAAGGTATAGTCCTTGGCTAATACAAGGTTTATAAAGCTATCAGAGTCTTGATTATGACCTAGAACTTGAATATTTTGAGTCCTACTTGACCAAATCATATCAGGATTTAACTTTATATCTATGGAGCTTACATTATAATCTACACCTAGGTTTAATGTTAATGTATTAGGGTAAGTTCCACCGGCCCCTTCCCAATAAGTTGTAAGATCACCATCTATAGCATTTTCAGCTATGTAGTTCCACTCATGGGATGAAGCTACTATTTTATCAACTTCTTGTGATGGTTCCTCAGGAATTGGTGTTGGTTCTTCTGGAGTAGGTGTTGGATTAGGAGTAGGTTCTGGTGTTGGCGTAGGATTAGGACCACTGTTCCCATCATATACCACATTGTTTAGTGTCAAGTTGAAGCCAGTCTGAACCAGATATAATTCTGGATCTTCAATATCAGATAGAAACAGATTATTAAAGGTTGCCTCTCCATTGGAGTTATAAACAAAAATTGCTGTGCCATCATGGGGCTGTGAGAATCTAGATGTTCTTATAGGATCCTTACCAGTTCCATTAATGGTTGTGTTGTTAAAAACAATGTTACTAAAGCCACCTCCATAACCAATTTGGATAGCATCTCTTTGTGCATTAATTATCTCATTGTTATCAAAAAATATATTTTTAATACCAGAGCTAGAAGCCTCCAAATCAATTGCTCCCCTTTCACCGCCATAACAACAATTACTGGTTCCACAATTTATCATCACATTATCATAGAATCTAATGGATGTGGTATTTTCAAAATGATATCCTGGAAATGTTGTATTTAGGCGAATTGCTGAACCTTTAAATCCATCCTTAATATAATTGTTATGTATCTTATGTCCATCTCCACCAAATATGGCAATGCTTCCAGCTCGCCAATTATTTTCAATGGTATTGTACTTAAAGGTATTATTTATTCCCATGGGAGCACCCATAGTATTATCAGGCCAAACTGCTAGACCATCATCACCATTATTTCTAATACTACAGTTTTGAACAGTAGAGTTCTTGGTACCCTGACAGAAGTTAACACCATCAGCAAGGTTGTTTCTAATCCGTCCATTAGCAATAACTAGATTATCCGTTGTTACTATTGGCAAATCATAATCACCTATCCAAAATCCACATTCAAAGTGTTCTAACCAAAAATCATGAATGTAAGAATCACTTCCATATGTGTCCATAAAACACTTATAGATAGCATGTTGATTCCAACGGGAACGAAGCATAGAACTTAGATAAACATGACAAAACTCCAAGTTTGAGCAAGAATCATCACCAGATATACCACCACCGCTAGGTTGTGATGAAGGAAAATGAATCTCGGTATACCATATCCCTGCACCGGTAATCTTTATATTAGATGCACCTATCCGCCATATGCCATCCAGAACAAATCTTCCCTCTGGAATATACACATCTTTTCCAGCTGCATCCGCTGCTTCTACACAAGCTAGAAATGCCGGAAGATCATCAGTATCATCATTGGGACTTGCACCAAAATCCACAACAGACAATGCATTAGTTGGTTTTTGAATCGCTGCTGGAACAGGCTCAATCTCAACAAAATCTACTCCGTATTCTAGACTATCACCATTTGTCTTTTGAATTCTAAACTTATCACCTGGCTTTAATGAATCATCAAGCATAAAGTGTACTTCATCAAAACGAAATCTTGGCTGTCCACCCGGTGTATCCTGGGGGGTATCACCAACAAAATATTGCCATGACCAATAAGAGGATAATTCAATTGTTTTTACCTTTTGGCCATTTACATAGGCATCTAAAGAACCCCTTAGTCCCATACCGTCAGCAGAATCAGGCATAGTAAAACGCATTGTAATACCATCAGCCTGCTGATTTACAGTCCATTCCACATGGTCACCATTATTCTTTAGAGCAACATATCTCTGATTAGAGGCCTCGGACGCTGTCTTTAACACATCAAAATCCAAAGCTTCACGAAGTTCTGCAGACCCTCCTCTGATCCCACTTTCTGCTTCATATCTGGTGTATGGTACACTTGCACCAACACTAGCAGGTATTGGGGTTGGAATTGGTTTCGGTGTTGGTGTGGGCTCTTCAGGAGGAAGGGTTGGCTTAGGTGTTGGTGTAGGTTCCTCCGGAGGAAGTGTAGGTTTAGATGTTGGTGTAGGACTAGGTAGCGAACCAATCACTAGAACTTTATCAAAAATATTATTGTCCTCATTAGATTCACTAATTCGATCTACATCATCCACCCAACCATTGATTACAAAATTGCCATTAATAGCAGTCCAAGTAGCCTTGTTACTTGGACCACCGTTGCTTGTCAAAACAACTGACTGACCTGGCTCTATTGGAATATTGTAATTATCTGACCAGGAAACCAGCTCCCCATTTACTTTAAAGCCAACTCCACTTATTACATTATTACTACTAACCCCATTTCCTTGATTTTTGACAATGGCGCTAAAAGTAACTTCGTCACCAGCCTGGGGGTTTTGAGGAAACCAAATCAAATCAGTAATAATTAAATCTGGTTCTCCTAGAGGAGGCTGGTCTTGTGTTGTCACTTCCTCAAACAACCATTTTCCACTTAACCAATCATGGTTAATAGTTCCATACTGTGCACTACCATTAAGATTCTCAATATGGATATAAGATGACCCCTGCCAAGAATTTCTTATTCTCTTTTGATTTTTATCGGCATTCTCAATATACCACCTGGCACTGTACCAATCCATGTTGATGGTAGTAGATTGCACATTTCCTGTTAGCTGTTCAATATTCATGTAGTTGCCAGATTCCCTGTTACGTATCCGTACACTACCATCTCCCACATTAATGATTTCCCAATGGGATTTATAATCCTCTACATGAATATCTCCATACCTAACTTGACCATCTTCTTCATAAAGATAGTTTTGCTGCCACACACTTTTAATTCTTGTGAAGGTGGCCGCTTCTGCTCTTTTTGCTGGTAATTGAATAACCAACAATTGGAGCACCAAGGTAAATATCATTGCTGACGCTAAAAACCTTTTCTTCTTGGTGCTTCTTTGAATCTTCATTTGCACTTTCCTTCCTTTCTAAATAATTTTTATGGTTGTATGTAAAGTAAATTATGTTCGTATAGATATAAAGATAAGAATTTAGGGGGGGTAGGGGATATAAGAGTTTAACGTTAAACTCTATACGAGTATATATAGTTATCAAAAAATATATTATGTTTTTAAGAAATTTAACAACAAGCATAATCACATTCCTAAAATAACACTGTTTTTGTTAATTGTCAACACATACTTGCTAATATTTCAAACAAGTTTTGTGTTAAACCTACTGATATATTATAAGATTGTAAAATTACTACTATGACTATTATCTGAGGATTACTTACTAATACACTTCCTTTTGTACATTTTATAATTTACTCTCTTTAGCAAGAACCCACTGGTGGGTCCTTACATGATATTTTATATTAATGGTCTGCATCTGATTCCCACGGCTTATATTGCAGCAAAACAGTATAACTGGTAACCCTGCATATTTCTCTTCCCGGCTAAATATAATTTTTTCTATTCTGTAAGTCTGCAAAGTATAATTATCATCCTCAAGCCTTATATAATTAGGCTTGATTTTACCCTGCACATTAAATGTAGCTACTACGTCCACTGGTATATGAAGCATATTAATATCCTTTCTAAATTAATTATATAGCTATCTTTTGCAAGTCATCTTCTTCATTAATATAGATCATAAAATACCATCATTATACTTTGGCCTGTTCTTATCCTTAGAAACTCCACCTGACATATGATAGACAGGGCCATCCAAAAAAACCGCCCTTACGATGGAATCATCACCATACTTTTCTCTTATGGTATCTACAGCTAGATCAAGCTTTGATAACTTCTCATAACGATTCATATCAAATAGATTAAGTTGCTTACTATTATTCCCCTGGACGATCTTGCTTGTATGAATACCAAGTTGCCTAATTGGCCTTCCATCCCAGAGCTGGTCAAAAAGCTTACATGAAGCTTTGTGTATTTCATTAGTTATATTAGAGGGAGAATAAAGCTGCATCTGATGGGATTGCCTGCGAAAATAAATATCCACAATACTTATGGCCACCACAGTAGCCATAACCCTATCCGCCCTAAGTCTTGTAGATACCTTTTCAGCTAAAGAAAGTAGCACCATCTTAGCGGTACTACCATCATCCACATCAAATGCAATTGTAGTAGAATTCCCATAACCCTTATTGGGTGGTGCTTCATCTACAACTACAGACATATCAATTCCATTGGCAAAAGAATAGATTACCTCTCCGTGTTTTTTAAAATGTGCCCTAAGGATATCTAAGTCAGTCCTAGCCAGTTCTCCAATTGTACGAATTCCAAGATTATGAAGCTTTCGCTTGGTTGCATTACCTACAAAAAACAACTCTTCCACTGGTAGCTTCCACATCTTCTTCTCTATCTCATCAGGAAAAAGGGTATGGACAAGATTAGGCTTCTTAAAATCAGATGCCATCTTTGCAAGTATTTTATTGGTTGAGACTCCCACATTCACTGTGAATCCCAGTTCATTATAAATCTTATCCTTTATAAGGGTAGCAGCCACCACTGCCGATCCATGAAGCCAGGCTGTTCCTGTCATATCACAAAAAGCCTCGTCCACAGAATACTGCTCAACACAAGGGGAAAATTCTTTAAGTATCTCTATAAAGGCTTCAGAAGAAGTCTCATAAAGATCATAGTGAGGAGGCACCATAACAAGGTCTGGACAAAGCTTTAGAGCATCGCCTATGGTGTCACCTGTTCTTATACCATATTTCTTAGCAGGAGTGGATCTTGCAAGTATAATTCCATGCCGTTTCTTCACATCCCCTGCCACTGCTGATGGTATATCCCTCAAATCCCTTTTCTCACCTCGGATATGCAGCCGATAAACAGCTTCCCAGCTTAGGAAGGCCGAATTCACATCAATATGAAAAATCAATCTATCCATACATATGTTCACCTCTTGCAATTATTATATCAGAACAAACGTTCGGTGTAAAGAGGAAGTATTTGTATCTTTAACCTTTTGTATTACTTACACATATAATATTACAGAAAAATATCTTTGAGGTTTTATATGGATTTATATATAGTGCAAGCTGGTGATACAATAGAAAAAATCGCCGATAGGTTTGGAACATCTGTCGAAAAAATAATTTTAGATAATGAATTGCAAAATCCAAACAAGCTTCTTATAGGTCAGGTAATCGTCATTGTATATCCAAGCAAAACCTATATCGTAAAGGAAGGAGATACTCTATCATCAATAGCTGCATCTAATAACATTACTGTAAATGAACTACTACGAAACAATCCCTTTGTGTTAAGTTCAGATTATATCTACCCTGGCGAGGAACTTACCATAGCTTATGACCGAAGTGCCAGGGTATCTACCTATGGTTATGCCGACACCTTTATTAATAGAGAGACCCTTAGAAAGACCTTGCCATTCTTAACCTATCTCTCTGTCTTTGATTATTATATTGGTCAAAATGGGGAGGTCATTGGAGGCAATAATGATAGGGATATAATTGAAATGGCCATACAACATGGTGTGATTCCACTTTTGCATCTGGCAACTATAACTATACAAGGTGAAGTTGATGAAGAGCTAACTTTTAGAATGATAAATGACGAAGAACTTCAAGATAGAATTATTGAGAACACTCTAAATATTTTAAGAGAGAAAGGCTACTATGGTGTGGTCATATCATCCCAAATGATTTCTTCAGATAATCAAGAACTCTTTTACAATTATGCCAAGAGATTTTCTGATGCAATAGAACCCGAAGGTTATATTACCTTATTAGCAATTGACCCCAAGCCTAATATTAGTAATGGCCAAATAACATTTGAACCTTTAGATTATTCACATCTGTCAGAAGTGGCCTATTCTATCTTGCTTATCCGTTATACATGGGGAATTATTGATGGTCCTCCTTCTCCGGTATTCTCTGTTAAGGTTGTGGACACATTTTTAGATACATTTTTGCCATCAGTTGATCCAGCTAAACTTTCTATTGGTATGCCCTTGTTAGGCTATATATGGGAACTTCCATATATACCTAGTCTTAGCGATGGTAACAGTATTACCATTGAAAATGTTCTAAACCTAGCTGTTGAGTATAATGTAGTCATTCAATTTGATGAAGAATCACAAACTCCTTTCTTTATTAGCAATAATGCTAACGCTGATAATGATAGTAGTGGTAACGATTTTATTGTTTGGTTTGTAAATCCCATAACATTTAATTCCTTGTTGAATTTATTAGTTGAGAAGGATACACCTTCTCTTGTAGTGTGGAGTATAATGTCATATCTAGCTACACTTTGGTTAGTAATTAATAGCCAGTATGAAATCATTAAGCTATTACCTGAATTTTAAAATAAAAAGACACTGACTTTCTCCTAATTACAGAAATATCAGTGTCCTTTAAGGTGGCCAAATTTAATTAAAGCTCTTGTCTTATAAGCATAGGGGGTACTCTATGGAGAATATCATTAGTTACCTTATCATCCATAATCCAAGCGTCAATCTCATCCTTTGGTATCACTAGGGGCATGCGATGATGTACGTCACTTATAGAATCATTGGCATCTGTAGTAAGGATAACAAACCGCATCTCATCCTGATAATACCTATAAAGTCCTGCCATATATAAGGCATTAGTTCCTTCCAGTCTGAATAATATCTTTCTCTTCTCCCTATCCCACTCATAAAATCCTGTAGAGGGAATAATACACCTTCGACTTAAGAGACTATCTCTAAAAGTTACTTTCTGGGAGGCTGTCTCAGACCGAGCATTAATAATTACCCCCTTCTTATCAAACTTAGGAAAACCCCAAATACTAAGTACTGGTTCACTAGAGCCCTGCTCATTTATCAGTAAAGGCATCTGATTTGTGGGAAACACTTCACCATTTCTTACTTCCTGGCCATGAATCTTGGCATTAAGATTCTTTAGAATTTCTCTTATCTCATCACTTTCTTCCACAGTAAAATTATATCTTCCACACATAAGAACACCTACTTTCCATCAAACTATTCTTAATATTATCATTATCATATGCCTAATACAACATAAATACACTTATAGCCCAAAAATCATTTGACTTTTTTGCTCATTTGATTATGATATAATGTAGTGTTTACTTAGAAACTATCCTTATAGATTATAGTAAAATACCCATAACATATATAGACAATATAAAGGAGGATATCAATGAAAGCCGGATTTGATCCACAGAAGTACATGGAAGAACAATCGAAGTATATTTTGGAACTAGTTAATAATTATGATAAGTTATATTTGGAATTTGGCGGAAAATTAATAGGGGACAAGCATGCCAAAAGGGTACTACCTGGTTTTGACGAGGATGCCAAAATAAAACTACTTCAAAAACTAAAGGATCAAACGGAAATAATTATCTGCGTGTATGCTGGTGATATAGAAAGGAACAAAGTTCGAGGAGATTTTGGTATCACCTACGATATGGAAGTCCTGCGTTTACTAGACGACTTTCGCAGTTACGACCTAAAGGTAAATAGCGTTGTAATTACAAGATACAGTGAACTGCCAGCAACCGATGTGTTCATTAACAAACTTGAGCGACGTAATATAAAGGTATATAAACATGTAGCAATTCCCGGTTATCCTGCCGATATCGATACCATCGTAAGCAAAGATGGATATGGAAGCAATCCATATATCCCTACAAGTAAGCCCATTGTAGTAGTCACCGCCCCCGGAGCAAATAGCGGTAAGCTTGCCACCTGCCTAAACCAATTATACCACGAGTATAATCAGGGTCGTGTGTCCGGTTATTCAAAGTTTGAAACATTTCCTGTATGGAACTTAGCACTTAAGCATCCTGTTAATATTGCATATGAGGCTGCTACCATAGACCTTAAAGACGTCAACATGATAGATAACTTTCATTTTGAAAAGTATCAAGAAGTAGCTGTCAATTACAATAGGGATATGGAAATGTTCCCAGTAGTAAAAAGAATTATCGAGAAGATTACTGGAAAAGAATCAACCTTCCACTCTCCTACAGACATGAGTGTAAACCGAGTGGCCTTTGGAATTACCGATGATGATATAGTCTGTGAGGCCTCCAAACAAGAAATAATACGAAGATATTTTGCCACCGCTTGCGACTTTAAGAAGGGTCTCTTAGATGAAGAAGCATTAAATCGCATGAAGGTAATTATGGAAGAGGTGCAGTTAAAGCAAGAGGATAGATCCTGCGTTACCCCTGCAAGAGATTACGCCGTAAAACTTAAAGAAAACTGCCATGAAAATGAGACTGTCACAGTAATGGCCTTTGAGATGCCTGATGGTAAAATCATAACAGGTAGAAGCTCTGCTACTATGGATTGTAGTTCTGCTGCCATACTTAATGCCATTAAATATCTGGCGGGTATCAGTGATGAAATATTTCTCCTTTCTCCACTGATTCTTGATACCATCCGCAACTTAAAGGACAAGGATTTAAATAGTAAGATTACCCACCTAAATGCAAATGAAATCTTAATCGCTCTAAGCATATGTGCTGTTACTAATCCCACGGCGCAATTGGCATACGAAAAACTGTCACTACTTAAAGGGGTTCAAGCCCATTGTACCTCCATGCTTAATAAAAGCGATGAACAAATCCTAAGAAAGCTAGGAATCGATGTAACCAGCGATCCTTTTTATCCATCAGAGAATTTATATTATGTATAAAAAAGGGACACGGAATATATCAATCTTGATATGCTCCGTGTCTTTTTAATATTCTTATTAATCTTTTAATGAGATTGCGTCCCAAGTCTCACTATTAATTACCACATCATAACTTGCAGACCAGTTAGTATAAATATCAGCAAATAGATCTACACGCCTCTCCTCTATGGTTGCTTCCTTTACTCTAGTGGTTGCATCTTCATTAAAGTCCGTTACGCAGTATATAATATGCCAACCATATTCTGTGGTTATGATATAACTGATTTCACCAGTCTTAAGA
>JAAYNY010000174.1 GCA_012520635.1 Clostridiales bacterium
ATAACCAGCAGATTTGTTTATATTGGTATTGAATAATAGTGAGTAAATAGAGTATAATTGAGTTCATAACAATGACCTTTCTTTGTTGATAATTGGTTTGTGATGACTCTAATTATACTTCAAATAAAGGGGTCATTGTTATTTTTTAAAAAAAACTTTGTAACCCTTGTAATATAAAGGTTTTGAAACAAAAAAAGGGTGTCATACTTGACACTACGACAAAAGATTAGGAGGTATTTCTATGAATTTAAAACTTTTTAAGCAAAAGGATTTTTCTTTACTTATCCTTGGTAAGCTGGTTTCCTTAGTGGGAAGTAATATGCAACAATTTGCTTTATCATTATATGTTCTGTCAATTACAGGTTCTGCTACTATATTTGCATCTATATTGTCAATATCTATCTTACCTAGATTGTTATTGTCTCCCATAGCTGGAGTATTTGGTGATTTGTTTGATAGAAAAAGATCCATAGTTCTATTAGTTTTTCATTATCAGCCATTAGTGAGATGTTCATAAACATACCTAAGACTCATAAACAACCTGAGAAAATTGATATAAAATCTTTCAAGACAGACCTATTAGAGGGAGTAAGTATTATAAAAAGTAATAGACTTATTTCTACTATGATAGGATTAGGAACTATCATTAACTTTTCCATAGGTCCCCTTTTTAGTATTGGATTAATATATATAATCAAAGAAGTATTAATGGTAAATGATATGCAATTTGGGGCTTTTCAGATGGTTTTTTCTGCCTCTATGTTATTGGCACCCTTACTGTGTGGAGGATTAACAAAGAAGATAAAGATAGGTAAACTTATATATGTAAGCTTTATATTTATTGCTCTATTAATTCTGCTTATGTCAATATTTACCTCAGACTTAATTATTAGTAGCTTTAATACTAATATGATATCCTATCTTGGTTTGCTAATAATATCTTTTATAGTAGGCTTAGTTGTTACAGTATCTAATATTGCTTTAGGTACATTATTTAATCAGATAGTGCCCTTAGACTTAATGGGTAGAACCTCCACAGTTTATAATCTTGCTGTTACTGTATTTATTCCTGTGGGACAAATGATATTTGGATATTTATATGATATAATAATCCCAAGTGTAGTAGTAATCATAAGTGGAGTTATCCTAATGATAGTTACTTCATTATATAAGAAGGCTTTATTAAGTTATGATGATACTCAGTTAGAATCAGAGGTTAAAGCCTTGGAAGAATAGGGAGGTAATAATGAAATTTAAGTTTTATCCTATAGAAAGCAGAATATACAACTTTTTAGAGTTCCCAACCTTGATTTTTGCCAAAGAACATTATGAAGAAAAGATGGAAGATGATGATATTGAAGTTCCAAGTTTTGTGAGATATTTTGAATTTCTAAGTAGAGTAGAAAAAAGATTAAAGCCCTATAAAAAGGATATTGAAGTTTTTTATAAGAAAGAGTTTATGGGAGACTATGATTTTATAGAATTGATTTCCAAGGTATATAGAATATTCGGTCATAAGAGTGAGAAAGAATATTTGGACATGCTACTGGGATTAAATGAACAGGATATAATCACAAGTATAGCTTACGGTGTTATATATGCCCATGATAGAATTGAATGTTCAGAAGAAGTCATGACTAGGGCTAGAGCTCTTAGCTTATACAAAACAGAATTAATTTCCCTAATAAAGGAGCTACCTACTGAGTCTGCTTCAAAATGGGACTTATTCTTATACACAGAAGAGCCTCTTAAGCATATGAAAATGTATGTAGAATTAATGAATACATTACTGCCTATTTTTGAAGAGTTCTATAGTTTATACGAAGAGGAAGTTAATGGTTATGGTCAATATTTGGTTGACTTTCTAAATGAGAATGGAGCAAAAGGATTAGAAGAAAAAACCTACTCTATATTAGATTCAAAGATTCTTAATAAGGAAGAGAATAATATTTTTGTTTCTGCAATGATGCAATTTGCAATTTCCTTATCAAGTCCAGACAGCAAATATAATTATATTGTCTGGGGACTTATGATGGAAGATGCTTTCAAGAGAATGAAGGAAAAAAATGAAAATAAAATTAATGAGAGAGTACAGGTCTTTAAAAACTTAGGAGATAAGACAAGATATGAAGTAGTAAAACTTATATCTTCTGGGGAGACTTCTACTAAGGAAATTGCCCGGGCATTAGGTGTATCCAGTGCAACTATATCCTATCATATAAGTAATCTATTACAAGCTAAGATAATAAAGATTGACAGAACAGAAAATAGGTATGGTTATCTTATAGATCATGAACTTCTAGAAAATGTGATAAATGGATTAAAGGAAGACTTAAGCTGAGCTTAATGGAAGGATGGTATCTTTTGAATCGAAGAATAAGAAACTTTCTTTATATTATTCTAGGATTTATATTTCTGGCTATAGGATCTGTAGGTGTCCTACTGCCAGTATTACCGACCACACCTTTTCTTTTACTTGCCTCTTTTTTCTTTACCAAGGGATCCCATAGATTTAATACTTGGTTTAAATCTACAAAGCTGTATAAAAATCATCTTGAGGACTTTTTAAGAACAAGATCCATGGAATTAAAGACAAAAATAAAATTGTTATCAATTTCATCATGTGTCTTACTTATATCAGGGTTTTTAGTAAAGGTTATGGCGGTTAGAATATTTATAGGTTTTGTTATAGTTTATAAATATTATTACTTTATATATAAGATTAAAACTATAAAATAAACAAGAGCTTGCAAAATTGAACTTGAAAGGTAGAAGGACTTTGTATATGATAAAAAATAAGGAGAAATTTGGACTTGAATCAAATGTTTTAATAGGTGCATTATTATTTGGATTGTTTTTTGGAGCAGGGAATTTAATATTTCCTGTAAGAATGGGTCAGCTGGCTGGATTTAATAGTATAAAAGCAACAATAGGATTCCTAATAACAGGGGTGGGGCTTCCCTTATTAGGAGTCATTTCATCTGCCCTGTCTCAAAGTGAGAGTTTGTATGATATGGCAAGGCCCGTTAGTAAGACCTATTCCATTTTATTTACCTGTAGCCTATATTTAACCATAGGGCCTTTATTTGCAATTCCACGAACAGCTACCGTTGCTTTTGAAGTGGGACTTAATCCTTTTATAGCAAAAGAGTATCTTAAGCTTGGGCTATTTGTATTTTCATTAGTATTTTTTAGCCTTACTTTATACTATTCTCTAAGACCTGGAAGAATACTTGATTGGGTAGGAAGATATCTTACTCCAATTTTTGTGGTTCTATTATCTATACTATTACTTGCAACCTTTATTAAACCAATGGGACAGGTTGGAGCTTATGATCCCCTGAGAACTTATATTGATAGACCTTTATTTACAGGGATTTTAGATGGTTATAATACTATGGATGCTTTAGCATCACTGGCCTTTGCAATTATTATTATATCTAACATCGAAAGTTTAGGTGTGAAAGACCCAAAGAATATTGCAATAGAAACATTTAAATCAGGGTTGGTCTGTGCTTTAGGTATGAGTATTATATATGGAGCCTTAGCTTATATGGGTGCTACAAGTTTAGGAAGTGTTGGTAGAGCAGATAACGGCGGTGCAATTATGTCCATGGTTAGTGAGCATTATTTTGGATTTGTAGGTAAACTACTACTTGCGGCTATTGTAATTGTGGCTTGTTTGAAGACAGCAATTGGCCTTATTACTTCATGTTCACAAATGTTTTGCCAAATGTTCCCTAGGTCTGTCTCATACAACAGATACGCAATAATATTTACATGTTTTTCTTTTGTTATTGCTAACTTTGGATTAAATAATATAATTCAAATATCAATACCTGTGTTAATGTTCTTGTATCCACTGGCAATAACCTTAATTATCTTATCTTTATTAGCACCGATAATTAATAAGGAAAGTCATATATATAGGTGGACCATTTATTTTACAATCATAGCTGCAATGTTTGATTTTTTTAATGCCTTACCTGAAAATATGAAAGAAAATTTTATTATTAGAAAAATCCTTGATTATGCTCATAGCTACCTACCTGGATTTGATTATGGCTTTGGTTGGATTATACCTGGATTAGTTGGCTTTATAGTAGGAACCATTATATGGAGGATAAGTTTACCACAGAATAGGAGAGAGAAAATTGATTGAAGAATTTTGGGAAAGAGCCAGGAAGTTCCACGGGCATGAATGTCCTGGTCTTGCAATTGGGGTGAAAGTTTGTGAAGCAGCTATTAAAAAAATGAACTTAAGCCCTTCTATAGATGAGGAATTAGTATGTATAAGTGAAAATGATGCTTGTGGTGTTGATGCAGTTCAAGTGTTAATGGGCTGTACCATGGGTAAGGGTAATTTGATTTATAAACAAACAGGCAAACAGGCATTTACCTTTATTAATCGTGACAAGGGTCAATCTATGAGGTTTTATCTAAAGGCGAGAAATGAGGGGATGGAGCGATCAGAGTATCAGGAATACCTATTAAAGACCCCTATAGATAAGGTGTTTGATTATAGGAGTGTAGATATAGTATTTCCAGAAAAAGCACGAATTTTTTCATCCTTTCCATGTGAAACGTGTGGAGAGTTGGCTGCTGAACATAGAATGCGCTTACAGGAAGGAAAAAAGGTTTGCTTGGATTGCTTTAATGACTATAGCCGTGATTGCTAGATTATGAGTTAAACTAAAGGAGAATAAAATGAAGATAAACAAGACAATTGCTTTACTATTATTAACTATTGTTTTTGCATTGGGTCTTATAGCTTGTAGTAAACCTACACTTGACCCCCTTGAAAATACAGATGACACAGTTGATACCACAGAAATATTAGCTGAATCTAAGACAAGGATTGTGACAGATGTTTGGGGAAGGGAAGTTGAGATTCCAAGTAAAGTACAAACAATTATCTGTCTGGGTTCTGGAGCACCTCGACTGGCAGCATATTTGAATGTTATGGATATGGTCATAGGTGTAGAACAACATGACTTAGATGGTATGACTGTTCTAAGGGATTATAGCCCTGTTTATCATGGAAGGTTAAAGGATTTGCCTGTGGTAGGTGCAGGAGGTGGCAGTGGAAGTAACAATGGTTATCCAGAAGAGATAATAAGGCTTGCACCAGATGTGATTCTAGCTGGATTTACTAAGGAAGCAGCTGATGAGCTTCAATCCCAAACTAATATACCTGTAGTTGCTGTACGTTATATTAGTAATGGTTTGGCCAATGATACTTTTTATAAGGCAATGGGAGTATTTGCAGAAGTTGTTGATGGAAAAGATCGCTGTGAGCTTGTCTTATCCTTTATAGATGAATGGAAAGAAGACTTAAATAAGCGTACAGTGGATATTCCAGATGATGAGAAGTTGAGAGCATATACTGGAGCTGTTACATTTAGTGGTAGACATGGTTTTGCAGGTACATATTCTAACTTTGGTCCATTTATAGTAATTAATGCCATAAATGTGGCAGATGAAGTTTCCAAAGAAGGTTATTATGAAACAGGTTTTGAAGATATAATAGTCTGGGATCCTGATATTATCTTCTTGGATCCAGCTAATATGAACTTAGTAAATGATGAATATTCTACTAATCCCAATTATTTTAAAGCCCTTAGAGCGGTACAAGAAGGAAATGTCTATACCATGCCTTCATTTAATAACTGCGGAATGAATATTTCATATGCCTTGATGAATGCTTATTTTTCTGGTCTTGTTCTCTTCCCTGAACAGTTTGCAGATGTAGATATGGCAGATAAATCCCAAGAAATATTAACATTATTCCTTGGGGAGAATACTTATGAAACCATAGTTGAGGGCGGCCTTTATTATGGTAGGATAACAATAGGAGAATAATTTAATGAGATTAACCATTGATTCAAAGGACAGTATAGAAGAATATAAGCAGTACATAGGGAGAAAATGGTTTGTGCTTATAACACTTGTTTTGTTGTTGTTTTTTATGGTTGTATTGTGTTTGTCCCTAGGTTCATCAGGACTTTCTATTTCCCAGGTGTTGATGGCTTTGTTAGGTAAGGGCAATATACAAAGCAAGACTATTGTCTGGAATGTGCGAATGCCCAGGGTGGGAGCTGGAATTGCTGTTGGCATGGCTCTTGCTATGACAGGTTGTATTATGCAAAATGTACTGCGTAACCCCCTAGCGTCTGCATCTACACTGGGGGTATCCCAGGGAGCTTCCTTTGGTGCGGCATTTGCCATCGTATATCTAGGAGCTGGAATTCAAGTTAACTCTGGATCCTCTAGTGCAATTACTGTCACAAATCCTTATATAGTAACTATATGTGCATTTATAGGTGGGATGGCTACAACAGTTTTAATCCTCCTATTATCACGGATAAGTAAAATAACACCATCAACTATGATTCTTGCTGGTGTTGCTATTAGTTCACTCTTTACCGGTGCTACAACACTAGTGCAGTATTTTGCTGATGATGTGATGGTTTCCACTGTTGTATATTGGACTTTTGGTAGCCTTGGTCGGGCTGGGTGGAATGAAATTGCTTTGATTTTCTTTCTTTGTTTAATTGCCTTTATATATTTTATGCTTAATCGCTGGAATTACAATGCCATGGAGAGTGGTAGCCATACAGCTAAAAGCTTGGGTGTCCCAGTTGATTTCCTGATTATTATTAGCATGATAGTCTGTTCCCTTATATCAGCCGTATCAGTAGCTTTTGTAGGTTGCATTAATTTTATAGGACTGATTGCAGCTCATATTATACGTAGATTTGTAGGAAGTGATTACCGCTTCCTTATACCTGGTTCTGCACTTGGGGGAGCTATATTAATGCTGGCTGCTGATCTAGTATCTCGAATGCTTATAGCACCTACAGTCCTTCCAATAGGTGCACTTACATCCTTTATTGGGGCGCCTTTATTCTTATACATGATAGTTAAGAAAGGTAATATAAAATGATAGAGATTAAAAATATTTCATACTCATATACAGAAGAAGCAGTTCTAAAGGATATTTCTTTTAATGTATTACCAGGTGAATGTGTTGCTATCCTTGGCAATAATGGTTCGGGAAAAAGCACCCTTATTACTTGCCTGAACAGAATTCGTACACCAAAACATGGTGAGCTTTATATAGATAAGCAAGATGTATTAAAGATGGGAAGATTAGAAATTGCCAGGTGTATTTCCTATGTAGCACAAAACAGCGAAAGTAGTCAAATGACTGTGTTTGATTCAGTGCTTTTAGGTCGTAAACCCTACATTAAGTGGTCTGTATCCCCAGAAGATATTGAATTATGTGATTATATGATAGATCAAGTGGGCATGTCAAAGTCCAAATTAAAATATATAAATCAACTTTCTGGAGGAGAGCTTCAGAAGGTCATGCTAGCACGAGCCTTTGTACAAGAGCCAAAACTCTTACTCTTAGATGAGCCAACTAGTAATCTTGATCCAAAGAATCAATATGAAATGCTTAAGTTAGTTCATGACATGGTTAGGGACAGGAATATATGTGCACTTATTGTAATTCATGATCTAAACCTTGCCCTACGTTATTGTGATAAGTTTTTATTTATTAAAGACGGTTATGTATATAGATACGGAGACCAATCGATTATAACTGAAGATATAATTTCTGCTGTGTATGGAATTGAGTCTACCATAACAAAGGTCAATGGTAGAAAAATTGTTGTTATTGGGTAAATATTACATAGAAAGAAAGATTTGATATAGAACTTAAAGACATAAATATTGTAACTATATGTATCATTGGCTATAATGGTTATGACTATAGGAGATTAAGCTAAATATTATATTAATATAAAGGGAGGAATAACAATGAAGTTTATTTCATGGAATATAGATTCATTAAATGCAGCCTTAACAAGTGAGTCAGCACGGGCTTTATTGTCTCGAGGTGTAATAGATAGGATTATAGAATATGATGCAGATGTTATTGCTATACAGGAAACAAAGCTACCAAGTAATGGGCCAAGTAAAAAGCACATAGAAATATTGGATGATAAGTTTCCAGATTATGAAATTGTTTGGAGTAGTTCTGTCCCACCAGCCCGTAAGGGTTATGCAGGTACTATGTTTTTGTATAAGAAAGGACTTGAGCCTTCCGTTACTTATCCTGTAATTGGAGCACCAGACACCATGGATGCTGAAGGTAGAATTATTACATTAGAGTTTGATGATTTTTATTTGACCCAAGTTTATACACCTAATGCAGGAGACGGACTAAATCGTCTAGAAGAACGGCAGGTATGGGATGAAAAATATGCTGATTATCTAGCAGGTCTTGATAAGGAAAAGTATGTTATTGCAACAGGTGATTTTAACGTAGCACATAAAGAAATAGATTTGGCTCATCCTAATTCTAATCGTAATTCGCCTGGCTTTACTGATGAGGAACGTCAGGGTTTTACTAATCTTTTGGCAAAGGGCTTTACAGATACCTTTAGACATATTCATGGTGATGTAAGAGATGTTTATACTTGGTGGGCTCAGC
>JAAYNY010000175.1 GCA_012520635.1 Clostridiales bacterium
AAGATAGGCTCATATATAGGAATGTTGGAAAGAGAAATTATATTTGTATTAGGCTCCATGGGACAATTTGGTGTAATTGGATTTGTACTTACAGCTAAAAGTATAGCAAGATTTAAACAATTAGAGGACAAGGATTTTGCCGAAAAATACTTAGTTGGAACCCTTCTAAGTTCTTTGATTGGAATTGTAAGTGCAGTTATCTATGTTAAAAGTTAAGTAGATATAAGATATTAATACAGATTAATAAGTAATTAATAAATCTAATAATTAAAAATACATGATCCATATATTGAAAGGAAGATAAAGATGATAGAGTTTAAATATGATGTGCAATTACTAATTGAAGGTAATGATCTTGATGAAGATGTTATTTTTGATTATATTACTAATAATTTAAAGGGAGACTCCTTATTAGCTGTAGGTGATGAAGAGTTGATTAAGGTGCATTTTCATACAAATGAACCTTGGGAAGTATTAGAATATTGTAGTGGCCTTGGAGAGATATATGATATCGTTATTGAAGATATGGATAGACAGTCTAGAGGATTACAAGGTTAAGGGTATCTGCTATATATAGGGATTAGATAATCAGGAGGACCTATGCAAGGCTACAACTGTATTATGGTTTATAACCATGATAATGATAAACTGCTTTTTTGTAAAAGAACAAAAGATCCCTACAAGGGATTATACAATCTGGTTGGTGGAAAGATTGAAAAGAATGAGGACGGCTTTCTTGCTGCTTATAGGGAGTTAGAAGAGGAAACCGGGATAGATTCTAGCTTAATTGAGCTAAGTCATATGATGGACTTTACTTATTATAATCAGAACTGCTATGTAGAAGTATATGTAGGCTGCTTAAGAGGTGAAGTTGATCTATATGAAGAAAAACATCCCTTGGAGTGGTTGTCTTTAGATGAGGATTTTTTTGATTGTAAGAGATTTGCTGGTGAAGGTAATATTGGTCATATGGTAGAGCAGGTGAACATATATGGAGTGGGAGAGAGGCAGAAAAAGATTATAGTAAATCATAGTGATTTATTATCTAATCTGGAAAAACTACACACAACACAGTTGGGTTTAGAAAGAATTAGAAAAAATCTAAATATAGATGTAGACGATATTGTACAGTGGTGCAAATCAAAGATTAATAAGTCAGACAAAATTACCAGGAAGGGTAAAAATTGGTACGTACATTGTGATGACTTTACTTTAACAATTAATGCTTCAAACTTTACAATAATAACGGCTCATAAAGATAAATAGTAAATAATTTTAAAGTTAAAATACCTTACGAAAAGGAGAGTATATTATGCTAGATACAACTTTATTTAACATAAACCTACCACCTATAGAAATCAATGTAAATAAGCCTGGAGATACGTCTTTGATTTTAACAGGTTGTCGCGTTGAGTTATCAGAAAATATAGTATATTCAGAGCTTGATGAGCTAAATTATTATAGTCTAAATTGTAATGATTATAATTATGGAAGAGCTGATATTGAACTGAGCTATGAGAAGGTATTTAAAA
>JAAYNY010000023.1 GCA_012520635.1 Clostridiales bacterium
ATCGTTAATATTACAGATAAAATATAGAATTTTTAGACTTTTAGTAATAAGAATAAAATAAGATCTATTGTATTTGAAAAAATGTCGATTGATTACCAAAGATTAATCCTATATTATATATAATATAATTTAACTTTCTAAAAGGAGGTGCAGACATGGTAATTAAACACTGGAAATCATCATTAATAATAGTATTGGTCTTTTCCCTTGGTTTATTAATTGCTCCATCAAAAGCTACTGGAGAAACACAAGCTGTTACAGAAGCTATGGAACAGCTAGAGGGGATAAGTAAAGAAGAACAAGAAACCTTAGAAAAACTCTTTTTATATACTCAAGAGATTGAAGAAATGGAAAGGCAGCAAACAAGTATAAACAAAGAGATTGAAAGATTAGTAATAGATATTGACAGTCTTGATAAGTCAATTGCAAAAGAAGAAGAAAACTATATATCTAACCTAGAGCTTTTAGAACTACTACTGATTAGCTATCAGCGAAGTGGACCAGCATCTTACCTGGATATACTCCTAAGTGCAAATGATTTAACATCATTTATTAAAAGTTTGAACTTGATTAAGGATATTACTAGAAATACAAGAGAACTTCTTGATTCGATAGAAGAGATTAGACTATATCTTGAGGAAAAGAAGGAAGAACTTTCACAGAATAAATCATTACTTGAGATTAGAAGAGGTGAACTAGAAGTAGCTATTATTAATGTGAAAAGTTTACTAGAAGAGCAGGAGAAGTATCTAGATTCTTTGGAGGAAAAAAGGGAGCTTTATGAGGAGCATCTTGATAACTTAAAGTTTATGTGGGATAACATAAAGGACTTATTTTCTGAAATTGTAGGTGAGTTTTCAAGAATTGTAAGAGAAGAACACTTTACCATGGATGACCTGAAAATTGAGTTTGGTTTTATGTCAATAAAAGGTGCATTACATGAAGATACATTTAACAGAATCCTAAATGATAACACGGCTCTTACTGATATGTATTTTAGTTTTAACAATGATGGTGTGATAGTTGATGTACCCGAATACAAGTTAACTTTAAGAGGGTATTTTATCATACAAGATAGCTATTCCTTGTTATTTGTCCCAGAGGGTGGTAGCTTCTATGATATGGCATTGGAGATAGAATCTATAGAGGAATTGTTTAGCAGAAAGCCTTTATTTATTGATTTTGAAAGTATAATTGGAGATATGTTAACCATAGATATTGAGTTAAAAGATGTGTATACAGAAGATGGATACCTTAAGTTTACTATAGACACTGGTTTCTTCTTTTGATTAATCCATAGGAGGAGGATTTTCATTGATTAAAGTTAATGATGTGTCATTAATATATCCAGATGGAACAAAAGCATTAAAAGATGTTAATTTACATATAAAAGCCGGAGAACTTGTTTATATTACTGGCCATAGTGGTTCCGGTAAAACCAGCTTACTAAAACTGATTATGGGTATGGAATATCCAACCAGAGGAAATGTGACAGTACTTGGAGAATCCATTAAAAAGAATAATGCAGGAAAGATCAAGAAGGTTAGAAAAAGTATAGGACCTGTCTTTCAAGAGTTTAAATTAATAGAAGGCAGAACAGCTTTTGAGAATGTAATGATAGGAATGAGGATTCAAGGTATTAAACCAAAACTCATGAAGCAAAAAGCACATGAAGCTTTAGAAAAGGTTGGACTTGGCCATAAGAAATTATCAAAGGTTGAGAATCTTTCATGGGGAGAAACTCAAAGAGTTGCCATAGCTAGAGCTGTAGCAAGAAAACCTTCTCTTATACTGGCTGATGAACCTACAGGTAACTTAGATTATGATAATGCTGTAAATATTCTAGGATTATTAAAAACATTTTTAGATAAAGATACTGCAATTGTTATAACCACCCATGCAACCCATCTAATAAATGAGGAGACCAATGCAACTTTTATTCGTGTGGATAATGGGAATATTAAAATAGAAAGGGGGGACCTATACCATGAAGAGTTTTCTCTATAATATGGGGTATTTTCTCAAAGAAACAGGTCGGATTATAAAACTTAACCTCCTTTCAAATGTTTTCTCGGTTATTGGAACAGCTTTAATTCTTTTTCTTCTTGGTGTGGTTATCACAGGAACAAATATAGGAAATCGCCTAGTGGTTATGCTTAGTGAAGAAGCAGAGATTAATGGGTATTTTTCTGAAATTACTATGGAAGAAAGGGAGAAGCTTGTTAAAAAAGTTAATAAGATTAATGGAGTTAGAAGTGTAAGGCTAGTTGATGAGATTGAGGCTAAGGATAGGATGGAAGATATCTTAGGGGATGAAGCTAGTATCCTTGAATTATTTGAGGACAATCCTTTTGAAGCTTTTATAGAGATTAGAATTGATCTTAATTTAATAGATAATATATTAAATGATCTAAAAACTATGAAGGAGATAGAATATGTTAGGGATAATAGGGAAGTGCTAAAAAGCATCGAAGATATAACCAGTGGTTTAAAGTTACTTGGCTATCTTATGATGGTGGCAGTAGGTATTACTACTATAATCATTCTATCCCATATGATAAGACAGGGAATATATAATAATAAAGATCAGATAAACACACTAAGACTTCTTGGATCTCCCAGTGCTTTTATAGGATTCCCCTATATACTTACGGGTATTTTACTTACTCTACTAGGAGGGATTATTGCTACTGTTTCAATTGTTCTATTAATAAATCTTCTATATGAGAGTTTTGCCGGAACAATACCCTTTATGCCTCTACCTCCAAGAAGCCAATTGCTTGATAAGATGACCTTGCTTATTACATCAATTAGTCTACTACTTGGATTTGTTGGCAGTCTTTTTGGTTTATCGTCAATAAGGGAAAGATAAAATATTACTAATGAATGGAGACATAAGATGTATAGTTTTTTAAATGATTATAGTGAAGGTGCACATCCTAGAATACTTAAGGCCTTATATCAATTAAATCAAGAGCAAAATATGGGATATGGTAAGGATGTTCATAGTGATAGGGCTAGAGCCTATATAAAGAAGGAACTAAAGAAAGAAGATGTAGATATTCATTTTATATCAGGAGGAACCCAGGCTAATCTCTTAGTGATTTCATCTTTTTTACGCCCTCATGAGTGTGTGATTTCAGCAGACACAGGTCATATCAATGTTCATGAGGCAGGAGCCATTGAGGCCACAGGCCATAAAGTCCTTGGATTACCAACTAAGGACGGTAAGCTTACACCACAGCTAATAAGTAAGGTCTTAAGATACCATAAGGATGAACATATGGTTAAGCCTAAGATGGTCTATATATCTAATACAACTGAACTTGGTAACATCTATACTAAAGCAGAACTTATGGCCCTTAGGGAGGTTTGTAATGAAAATGACTTATTGTTCTTCCTAGATGGTGCAAGACTGGGAGCGGCATTAACTTGTGATGAAAATGATGTGGAAATGTGGGATTTAGCCAATCTTACAGATGTATTCTACATCGGTGGAACCAAGAATGGTGCACTACTTGGAGAAGCTCTTGTTATTATTAAAGAAGATTTAAAGAAAGATTTTTCTTATTTAATAAAGCAAAGGGGAGCCATGATGGCTAAAGGCTTTCTTATGGGGATACAATTTGAAGAACTTTTTAGAGATGATTTGTATTATAAACTGGCAAAGCATAGCAATGATATGGCTTCTATATTAGCAAAAACAATAAGGGATAGGGGATATTCATTTTATGCAAGACCTGAAACAAACCAGTTATTTCCCATATTGCCCAACTCATTGATTGATAAACTTTCAGAAGAATTTTTGTTTATGATAGATAAGGAAGTAGATGAAGAACATAGCGTGATTAGATTAGTAACTTCATGGGCAACTAGTGCTGACAGTGTAGAGAAGTTTTGTAAGGCTATAAGTGACTAGAGTTTTGACAGGAGGATTATTATGTATTCGTTATTGTTAGCAATTATTTATATTGCATTTATTAGTTTGGGACTACCAGACGCATTGCTTGGTTCGGCTTGGCCAGTTATACATAATCAGCTTAATGTACCTCTATCCTTTGCAGGAATAGTATCTATGATTATATCCATAGGGACTATTATATCTAGCCTTTTGTCAGATGGACTTACAAGGAGATTTAAAGTTGGACTTGTTACAGTAACAAGTGTTTTGATGACAGCAGTGGCCTTATTGGGGTTTTCGATTTCAGATTCTTTTTTACAGATTTGTTTTTGGGCCATTCCTTATGGACTGGGAGCTGGTGCAGTAGATGCGGCTTTGAATAATTATGTAGCTATACATTATAAATCCCGTCATATGAGTTGGCTTCATTGTTTCTGGGGTGTAGGAGCATCTATTAGCCCATATATAATGAGTTATAGCTTAACTGGAGGACATGGTTGGAATCATGGTTACCTACTGGTGTCCATAATACAGATGGTGCTGACACTTATATTATTTATAAGCCTTCCTATGTGGAAAGGTCGAAATAATGAATCAAATATTTCTAATAATATAAGTACCTCAGAAGATAGCTCAAATGCTCTTGGTCTAAATGGTGCACTTAAGATAAAAGGTGTAAAATTAGTACTTATTACCTTCTTTGGATATTGTGCTTTAGAAAGTACTGCAGGCCTATGGGCTAGTAGTTATTTTGTTGAGTATAGGGGAGCAGATCCAGATATAGCAGCAAGATTTGTTTCATTGTATTATCTTGGAATTACATTTGGCCACTTTCTCAGTGGATTTATATCAGAAAAATTAGGAGATAAAAGCTTAATAAGATATGGGCTGATAATTATATTTTTAGGAATCATATTGCTGGGCTTTCCTGGGGCTAGTAATCTTATGGCATTTGTCGGTCTGGTTATTATAGGATTTGGATGTGCTCCAATATATCCTTCTATAATACACGCCACTCCAGGTAATTTTGGTGAAGAAAATTCTCAAGCTATTATAGGAATCCAGATGGCAAGTGCATATACAGGTATTACATTTATGCCACTGCTTTTTGGCTTTATAGCAAACCATATTAATATTGGTCTATATCCAATTTATTTACTTGTATTTGCATTTTTAATGATAATCATGTCTGAAAGGTTAAATAAAATCCTAGCTAGGAGATAGTATAGATAAAGACGATATAAGTAAACATGGCCTTGATTTGTAATAGACAAATTAAGGCCATGTGTTTTTAATAGATTACCAAACTCTAATATAGTTTTCCCCAGTTTTAAGAGAAGTTATAGGTCCAAGTATACACTTAGAATCTTTTTGCTTATCTAAAAAGTCTGTATCTAAGATAACTTTACTTCCATCGGGATTTTCAAATTCTGCATCAACTATACGTGCTCTTGCTAAAGTATCAGTTGAATGAATATCACCTAAGATATTTACAAAGCTATCCGGCATTTGACAGGAGAGATATACTTCGTCTCCATCTTCAATAATACTAACCTTAGGGTTATAATCATCATCTACAAGATTATTGTCCTCCCTTTCAAAGGGCTTGGCACCGTTAAAGTAGATGTTATCATTGATATATACAGGTTGTTCAACCTTTAAGAAGGCATCAAGGTCACCAGGTGTTTTGTGAACTTCTTTTATATATTCCTCCAGGGAAGTAGTGTAATTCTTATAATGGTAAGTCCCTACACCTTCAAGGTCAGTAGCTCCTACAAAGATATTGTTGTAAAATCTATCATCTCCACCATAAACCAAGGCAAAACCAGCAACTTCAGTACTATGGGGTAGGTGATATTGAGTTGAACGATTGAGAACCTTTGTATGAACCATTTTACCGCAAATCAGATTATTAATATAAGCGCCACCTTGAGCAAAATTGTCTAAGGCATACTTTGAAGCCATAATATTGTGGTCTACAATATAAGGACCATGACTTACCTCAACAAACAAATCACGGTTATTCTTATATAATAAGTTCTTGCTAATTCTAGTTCCTTGAGTTTGCCAGTCTGACCATATTCCTAAAGAGCAGTCATGAATACGATTGTGATGTATCTCTACATCAATAGCTGCATGGAGTTTGATACCAGCTATTTCATGACCATAAAACTCACGTTTTAAGGCAATATTATAAATATGATTATGATGGATATTGCTAAATACACATCCTAAATGTCCTACGATTCCATTTTGACCGCAATCATATATGGTATTATAACGGATAGTGTGTGAGCCAATATTTTCTTTACTCCATCCAAAGCGTATAGCTGAAAATACAGACTCTAGTTGGTATTGATATCCAGGTTTATCTTTTCTAATAGAACGGTAGATGTCTCCTGTGGATGCTTCTTTTCCTATACTTATAGCACTGCATTTGGAATCATGGATTATGTTGTTTTCGATTATCCATCCCTTACTCCAATTTGGACCTATAAGTCCAGGTTGATCACCAGTAGGAGGTGACCAAGGTGTTGCAGCATGGGCCATTTCAAAGCCTCTTACTGTGATATAATCAATGCCTATCTCTTTAGGATAGAAGCAGGATCTGCGTACGTTGATTTCAACTAATTCTTGGTTTGGATTTGCCCCCTGAAAGTTTGCATATATAGTAGTGGTGTCTTTATCAACTTTAGCATACCATACATATTTTGTTTGCAAGGGATTATGTACGGCTACAATTTCGTTGGTCCAGTTATCTAGGACCTCAGTCTTTTCACTTGGATTTGACAGCATATCATAACTAGTCACTTCATAGAAGGACATCCCATTAAGATATACATCACCTAGATGTTTTACATCTGTTGAAACCAACCAATCTCCGAAGATTTCCTTTTCATAAGGATTATAATCGCCAAAGAAAGTGTTAGAAAGTTCTACTTTCCATACATTGCCTTCTACTAATTGCCAATCTTTGATTTCTTCAGAACCCTTAATTACAACTTTTTCTCCTACTGCCGCCTGGTATACAATTCTTCTCTTATCGCTTAATCCCTTGTGTTTGGGATTAACCCATTCGCGATATACACCCTCATGAACTGTAACTGTGTCTCCAGCCATGGCTACTGAAGCAGCCTTATTAATTGTTAAAAAAGGATCTTGCAAAGTACCCTGTCCTTGATCAGATCCTGTTTTTGCCACATGATAATCCATAATGTCATACCTCCTTTATTATACTAGTTCAATTATAGATAAAATTACTACTATACTCAATGTAATATATTATAAAGTTTTTAATTGATACTTTTTATTTACTTGCAATCACCAAATAATTCATGTAATTATATTGATTTTATTAATAATTACTGGTATATTATAGGTGTGTATGGTATAAAATACAACAAATTAACTAAATTAGAAATGTGGGGGAAAGCAAAATGAAGGATAATATCGGGAAATTACAAGATCTAAATCAAAATTTTAGAGAGAGATTAAATAATTTACCTTTATCTGAAATCTTAGGTAGCATAAAGGCTAAACTTGCTATCGGTCTTGTAATACCGATACTTTTTTTGGCAGTTTATGGTGTGGTTTCATATAAAAAATCAGAAGATGCTATAATAGGAAACTATGTGGCTAGTGCTACTGATACAATTGATGCAATGAATAATTACATGAATTTAGGACTTAGTATGGCTGAAAGATCATCAATGGAACTTACGCTTGATATTAATTTTAAACAATTTTTTGATCTTACCTATGAACAAGCTAAGTCAAATGCTAAATCTTATGATGATATGCAAGATAGAATTACTCTAAATGCAATGTCTAATTATTTCATATCAGATATTCATTTAATAAGTGCCAATGGATTAGGTATTTCCACTAATAGTAATGTTAAAGAAGAGTTGTATCGGTCTATTGTGGATTCAGAAATAGGCGATGCTTTTAAAAAAGGTCCACAAGTATTATGGATTGGCAGTCACGAAGAGTTAGATGCCATAATGTTAAATAATGATATGGTTTATAACACAAACAGTTATGCAATATCTTTTATAAGAAAGTTTGCTAACAGTAGAGGGTTTATAATTATTGATATTTCTGCTGATAAAATCCGTGAGATGTTTTCTGAATATGACATGGGTGAAGGAAGTATAATGGCATTCATAACAGAAGATGGAAAAGAGACTATTTCAAATACAGACTCTTCTGTACTGTTTACTAAGCTTAATTATTATAATAAGGCAATGGGTTCAGAAGAGACCAGTGGCTATTCATATGAGAAGTATAATGGAGAAAATTATTTATTTATCTATAATAAATTAGATAACATACCTGGAACAATTTGTTCTTTGATTCCTAAAAGTACAATTTTAAATGAAGTTAGAGGTATTAAGACATTAAGTCTTGTATTTGTAAGTCTAGCTTGTATTATTGCCATAGCTGTTGTTGTTTTAATTACAAAAGCTATTTCAGATGCAATTAAGAGGATGAATGAATCAATATCTGAAGCTGCCAAAGGTGATTTGACTGTAGAGTTTGATAGAGATAGAAAAGATGAATTTAAAATGCTTGCCACTGGTATATCTGACATGATAGAACATATGAGTAATTTGATTGGTGATGTTCAAAGTGTAAGTGGAACAGTGAGTAGGTCTGCAAGGAACTTATCAAGCACTTCTGGAGAGCTACTAGATGCAACAAAAGGTATATGTGCAACTATAGATGATATGGGTGGAGGTATTATTCAGCAGGCAGAAGATGCAGAGAATTGTCTAATGCAGATGTCAGGATTAGCAGATCAGATTAATCAGCTATATGAGAACACTAATGAAAATGAAAAGATAGCTAATGAAACCAAAGTAGTAACTACAGATGGTATACATATTATAGAAGAGTTAAGTGACAAGGCAAAGGATACTACACAGATAACAAAAGATGTTATTAATAAGATACAAGAGTTCGGTTTACAATCAAAGAAAATCGGAAATTTTGTTAATATAATTAATGAAATTGCATCTCAGACAAATCTACTGTCTCTAAATGCATCTATAGAAGCGGCCAGAGCAGGAGAGGCAGGTAGAGGATTTGCAGTTGTTGCAGAAGAGATAAGAAAATTGGCGGATCAGACAATAGATGCATCTAACCAAATTCAACAGACTGTTAAGGAAATAGCCAAGCAGAATGAGGAAACTATAGAAACGGCTGAAAGGGCAGAAAGCATAGTTGAATCACAAACATATGCATTAAATAGAACCATAAAGGTTTTTGATGACATTAGTAGTCATGTAAATGATTTGGCTGAGAACTTTAAGGGTATCTTAATCCGACTTAAAAACATAGAAGAAGTTAAAGATGGAACATTAAATTCAATCCAAAATATTTCTGCTGTTACAGAAGAGACTGCGGCTGCTTCAGAAGAGATGAATGCCACAGCTCAGATTCAAAATGAAGCTGTTGAGCATCTGCGTAGATCAGCAATTGTATTAGAAAAAGATGCAAGAAAGCTAGAAGACGCTATTAAGATTTTTAAGATAGATAGGAATTAAAGAACCTACATTACGTCAATAAATTCTAAATTATAATAGCATAATATATAAATATTGCACAAAAATAGCAATAAATGATTGAAGGATAGCAATTAGTAAGGAGCCTGACAAGGATTATTTTGTTATACTATGGGTGTATTTTAATTAATACAAAAATTAAGAGGAGGGTATAACATGAAACGTATTTTAGCTTTACTTCTTGCAAGCTTAATGTTAATGTCATTAGCATTAACTGGCTGCGGAAAAACAGAAGACCCTGACAAGGGTACTCCAACTGGAACAGAGAAAGATAAAGACACTGGTAAAGATGTAGAAACTGGTGGAAAAGATGTAGAGGAAGTTAAGGATGATCCTAATGTTAAGACAATTAACCTTTGGGCATTCACAGATGAAGTTCCTAAAATGGTTCAAAAGTTTAAGGAAATGAATCCTGATTTCCCTTACGAAATCAAAGAAACAATCATAGCAACAACTGATGGTGCATATCAGCCTGCACTTGACCAAGCACTTGCTGGTGGTGGTGCTGATGCTCCTGATATCTACGTAGCTGAGGCTGCTTTCATCCTTAAGTATTCACAGGGTGACGCATCTCAATATGCAGCTCCTTATAAAAGTTTAGGAATTGACGTTGATAAAATGTTAGAAGAATCAGAAATTGCTCCATACACAGCTGAAATTGGAACAAACTCTGATGGTGATTTAGTTGCTCTTGGTTATCAGGCTACAGGTGGTGCATTTATCTACCGTCGTTCTATAGCTAAGGATGTATGGGGAACTGATGATCCTGCAACTATTACTAGTAAGATTGGTCCTGGTTGGGACAAATTCTTTGAAGCAGCTGAAGAATTAAAAGCTAAGGGCTATGGTATCGTATCCGGTGACGGAGATATCTGGCACGCAGTTGAGAACAGCTCCCAGCAAGGTTGGGTAGTTGATGGTAAGCTTGTTATTGATTCATTACGTGAAGAATTCTTAGATCTTTCTAAGAAACTAAAAGACAATGATTATCACAATGATACAGAGGACTGGACAGATGCTTGGTTTGCTGACATGAAGGGTGAAGGACAAAAAGAAATTTTTGGATACTTTGGACCTGCATGGTTAATCAACTATACTATAGCTCCTAACTGTGGTGGTACTCAAGTTGGTGAAGGTACATACGGTGACTGGGCTGTTTGTGAGCCTCCTATCGGATTCTTCTGGGGTGGTTCATGGGTTCTTGCTAACAAGGACACAAAGGTTCCTAATGCTGTTGGTCAAATTATCGAGTGGATTACACTTGATGCTACTGAAAATGGTCTTCAGTACATGTGGGCTAATGGTACAACATTCGGCGAAGGCGGAACAAAAGATGCAGTAGCATCTGGTGCTGTTATGAAAAAAGCTAATGGTGAGCTTGATTTCTTAAGCGGACAGAATATGTTTGATATATTCGTTCCTGCTGGTGAGTTCGCTAACGGTAAGAACTTAACACAGTATGATGAGACTATTAATGATTATTTCCGTGGTCAAGTTCGTGAGTACACAGCTGGTAATAAGAGTCGTGAGCAAGCTATAAAAGATTTCAAACAGCTTGTTATGGATAATCTTGATATTATCGTAGAATAATTAAAAGTCAGACCAATATTTGGGGGCGGCGTAGGTTATTAACCGCCCCCATATTTATGGAAAAAAAGGCCCAATAGTTTACCGGAGGTGAAGCCTATGCGACGCAAAGGCGTCAGCTATGCAAAATACGGTTATATTTTTTCAATACCGTTTGTTCTTGCTTATTTAGCATTTAACTTTTTACCAACACTTTATACATTAATACTTGGATTTACTGATATGAAGGGTTTGGGAAAAACTGATTTTAAATTTTTAGATGATATTTTTCAAAATTTCAAATTAATTTTGAGAAATCCATCATTTATAACGTCGATTAAAAACACACTTGGTATATGGATTGCTAACTTTATACCACAGATTTTATTAGCGCTTCTTCTTACAGCGTGGTTTACAAATAATCGTAACAAGATAAAAGGACAAGGGTTTTTTAAGGTTGTATTTTATATGCCTAACATTATAACAGCTGCAACTATTGCTATTTTGTTTGATGCGATATTTTCATATCCAACTGGTCCTATGAACTCACTATTTCAGTTCTTTGGATTGTCAGAGACACCAATATTTTTTCTTATAAATAAGAATACAACAAGAGGTATTGTTGCATTTATACAGTTCTGGATGTGGTATGGTAATACAATGATAGTATTAATTGCAGGTGTACTTGGAATTAACCCTGAATTATTTGAAGCATCTGAGATTGATGGTGCCACAAGTAGACAGACTTTCTTCAATGTAACTCTTCCAAACCTAAGAACAATTTTACTTTATACTCTTATCACTAGTTTAATTGGTGGACTAAGTATGTATGATATTCCAAGATTGTTCCAGAATGGAGGACCTGATAACGCTACACTTACAATTACTGTATTTATATATAATCAGGCATTCCAGGGAAGTTATCTGTATAATCGTGCAGCAGCAGCCAGTCTACTCTTGTTTATTATAATAGCACTTGCTTCTAGCTTTATATTCTTCATATTACGTGATAAAGATGCTATTGCACTAAGAAAAATGGAGAAAAAGCTAAGAAAAGAGTATAAAAAAGCTCAAAAATCAAAGGGGGGTGTGGTGTAATTGAGACATGAAAAGACAGCAGGTCAACGTATTTATAAAACAATAGCTTATATTGTGTGTGTGTTTTTGACAATACTAAGTATTATTCCATTTTGGATCATGTTTGTGAATGCCACACGCAGTACTCCTGAGATTCAACAAAGTGCTATATCTCTAATACCTTCAAAGTATTTACAGAATAACTTTGCTGTATTTGAAGGAAAGAGTTTTGATCCATTAGTAGGGTTTCTTAACTCCTTGATTATTTCTGTTGGGGCAACTACATTATCTATCTATTTTTCATCATTAACTGCTTATGCACTAGTGGCATATCAGTGGAGACTACGTCAGCCTTTCTTTGCTTTTATAATGGCTGTAATGATGATACCCACTCAGGTTACCAGTATTGGTTTTTATCAGATGATGTATCGTATTGGTTGGACAAATAGTTTTCTACCACTAATTATACCTGCCATTGCTTCACCAGCCATTGTATTCTTCATGCGTCAGTATTTACTTGGAGCACTTCATCTGGATATAATAAATTCTGGTAGAATTGATGGTGCTGGAGAGTTTCATATATTTAATAGGATAATACTGCCTATTATGAAGCCCGCTTTAGCTACGCAAGCTATTTTTGCATTTGTAGCTAACTGGAACAACTTCTTTATGCCTTCTATATTGCTTACTGACAGGGCAAAACACACTATGCCTATAATGGTAAGTCAACTTAGGGGAGATATTTATAAGACTGAGCTTGGTTCAATTTATCTAGGACTTTCACTTACTGTATTGCCGCTGTTTATAGTATACTTTGCATTATCTAAGTATATTATTGCTGGTGTGGCACTTGGTGGTGTTAAAGAGTAATATAAATAGCGTGATATTTTAAAAAGGAGATGACTTATTCATCTCCTTTTTTTTTATATTTAAGTGAATTGCCTTGAAATTGTATAAAAACCAGTCAAAAACTTGACATTTATAAATTTATCTATAAAATAAATATAGATATGCTTATTTACTACTATTTAATTTAATTTAATTCGATTGTATATGTAATTTAATAATACTATATTTGAACTGTATATATCGTAAGTAAATAAGAAAATAATTTAGACAATTAAGGAGGAATACGTTATGGCTATAGCGGAGTTAAAAATTGAAGTTAGGAAGGAAGTTAGTAAATCTAATAATAAGAAATTAAAAAGAGATGGCTATCTTCTAGGAGTGATAAATCAGAAAGGTATGGATTCGTTACACATTGCTTTAAAGATGGACGAGTTTAGAAGGGCTCTAAAAGAAAATGGTAGAAATGCTATTTTTAAACTTAAGGATAGTGAGAAGAATAGTTATGATGTAATGGTTAAAACAATTGATATTATTCCTATGAAGTATGAATTTGAGCATGTAGATTTTCAAAAAGTTGCACTGGATGAAGAGATTAAGGTTGATGTAGCTATTAGATTTGAAGGAACAGATTATTTACAAGCAAAGCGTCTAATTCTAAATACTCAGATGGATACAATTGCTGTTACTGGTTTACCTCAGAGCATTCCTGATAGTATCGTGGTGGATGTTACTAACAAAGAAGATGGTGACACAATACTAGTAGGGGATTTAGAGCTTAATAAAGGTATAAGCGTAGATGTAGATCCTGAACAAGTTGTAGCTTCCATAAGTGAAGTTAAAGTTGTAGCTGAAGAAGAAACAGAAGATGAGGATGAAGTGGCTGTAGTAAGTACTGAAGAGTAATCAATTGACTTTAAGATTATAAATGAAGAGAGGCTGTTATATTACAGCCTCTTTTGGTTATAAGAAGCCTAGGAGGGGAGTTATGGATACATTTCTATTCGACTTAGATGGTACATTGTTGCCAATGGATCAAGAGTATTTTACAAGGGTATATTTTAAGGGCATAGCTAAAAAGTTAATCCCTTATGGATTTGAGGAAAAGACCCTCATTAATACAATTAATGAAGGTGTTATGGCAATGATATTAAATGATGGAACAATTACTAATGAAGAGAGATTTTGGACAACTATTATAAAATTCCATGGTGAGGAAATTAGAGATTTAGAACCTGTATTTCTTGATTATTATAATAATGAGTTTCAAGATGCTAAAGTATCTACTTCGGTTCATCCCTTGGTAAAGGAATCTATCCTACAGCTAAAGAAAAAAGGTTATAGGATTATTCTGGCTACCAATCCCCTTTTCCCTCCTCTAGCTACACATAAGCGTATAAAATGGGCAGGACTGGAGCCAGAAGATTTTGAGCTAGTTACCACCTTCGATAACTCATCATATTGTAAGCCTAATATTAAGTATTATCAAGAAATACTAAGTAGGCAGGGGCTAAGTTCTAGTCAATGTCTTATGGTCGGTAATAATGTAAAGGAAGATATGATTGCAACTACAATAGGTATAGAAGGATTTCTAGTAACTGATTGTCTCATAAATCCTGATGGTGTGGACATAAGTAAGTATAGAAATGGTTCCATAAATGATTTGTTTGAATATATTAAGGAACTACCTCATGTATAATACATGATTACTGGTAGAAGAGCAGTCCATATCAAATGAGATAGGTTTACAAGAGCATATAGGGTAAGGGATATTGTAATACCTATATTTGCCTTGTAAAGTTGTCTCTTGCTTGCAAGGCTAATTCTTTTATAAAGGATAAATAGTAATATGCCAGGAAGAATAATCTTAAGAAGAAAACTTATTAAAGGGCTTTCTACGATGTTTTGCATAAATATGTTGACTTCTTTAAAATATCCTGTCTGTAACAAAACTAGAGTGAATACAATATCTGTTACATTGAGGATATAAAGAATTGTTAATTTCTTCCGTATATTCTTTAGCTCATAATTTTTAACAAATGCTACCATTTTTACACCTCCTTGACAGGAGTATTGACCTTAACTTAGTAAATTAAACAAAATTTTATTTTTTCAGGAGAAGAAAAGGTTATCCCAAATATATAATAATATATTTGGGATAACCTTTTATAATGTATAATATTTATATTTAATATTTTATTGTATTAAAAAAGTTGGGACTGAAGCTTTTTATCCTTAGCTTTTACATCCTCGGTCATCTTATTACGCATTTCTTCAAGCTTTAATGCTAGTGTCTCATCACTAAGTGCTAAGATTTGTATGGCAAGAAGTGCCGCATTTTCTGCACCATCAATTGCAACTGTGGCAACTGGAATCCCTTTAGGCATCTGTACGGTGGATAGAAGAGCATCAATACCATCTAGTGCATTAGACTTCATAGGAATACCGATAACCGGTAAAGTGGTATGAGCTGCAATTACTCCGGCAAGATGAGCTGCTTTACCAGCGGCACAAATGATAACCCCAAAACCATTTGATTTTGCATTTGTAGCAAAGTCTGAGGCTTCCTTGGGTGTTCTGTGGGCACTCATTATATGGACCTGGGTGCTAATACCAAATTCTTTTAAGGTACTTATTGCACCATTAACAATGGGTAGATCTGAGTCACTTCCCATCAAAATAGCAACTTTTTTATTCATTAGAACCTCCTTATGTTTGAGATTGTATGGTTTATAATGTGCAATAAATATAGCTTATTATAAGCCAAGTGTCAATAAAAGAATAGTTGAAATATTGATAAAATTGTAATATAATGATTCATATCTAAAATAATTATAAATAAAATTAATAATTTATGAAGTGAGTTGTTTTTTATGTACAATAATAGAATTATTGAATATTCTAGGGAGTTTAATAATATGAAATCTATTGAACATCTTATGGAGTATAATACACAAGTGAATTTAAGAAATGTATATATAGTATTAACTCAAACTAATACATATCCTGCTAGGGCAATTAGATTTTATACCAATGAACCATATGCCCATGCATCTATTTCCTTTGATGAGGATTTAAAGGAAATGTATAGCTTTGCTAGAAAAGGTATATACAATCCTTTTAATGCAGGCTTTATTAGGGAGAATATTGAAGAGGGTGTATTTGGTCGTTTTAGCTCAACTACTTGTTGTGTATATAGACTTCAAATTACTAATACCCAGTACCATAAGTTAAGAGAAGTTATCAATGAATTTAGGTATAATAAGGATGCATATTCCTATAATTATTTGGGGCTAATAGGAGCGGCCTTTAATATTCCGGTAAAGTCTAAACAAAGGTATTTCTGCTCCCAATTTGTTGCTTATGTACTTGAGCAAAGTGGTATTAATATCTTTGAAAAAAATTATGCTATGGTTAAACCAAAGGATATCAGGGTTAATCCCAAACTAGAGTCTATATATCATGGTAGGTTATCAGAATATCGAACCCATAAAAGAAAGATTAAATTGGCTTGATAGACAATATAATTAAAAGGCGTGTATATGTTTTTGTACTATTAGTTAGTATGTATAACATTATACACGCCTTTAGTTTATTATATATTCTTAGACCTTATTAAGGAAATAGGATTGGATCTTTTGCCATCATAGCTTGGGCGAATTTGTCTTGTCCAATATGGCAGTAACCGTCTAAATTCTTATCTAGATATTTTTGATGATATTCTTCAGCGGAATAATAATTCTTTAAAGGCATAACCTCAATAACAATATTTTCAGTGTAAGCGGATTGAAGATCTTTCAATGAATTATTAATAATTTCCTCATCTGATGGGTCGGTATAATAAATCCCTGTCCTGTACTGGCTACCTACATCGCATCCCTGTCTATTTAATGAAGTTGGATCAATAACATTATAATAAAGAGAAAGTAAGTGTTCCAGTCTTATCTTGCTAGGATCATATATAGCATGTACGGTTTCGGCATGGCCGGTATCCATATGGCATACTTCTTCGTAAGTGGGATTTTTGGTTCTTCCATTGGCATAACCTACCCGGGTTCTTATAACACCTGGAATTAACGAAAGATATTTTTCGGTTCCCCAGAAACATCCCCCTGCTAGATATATTTCTTTTGTATTTTTAATAATCATTATCTATGCACACCTTTCTTTATAGCCTCTCATAAAAACATAATCAAAATTAATTTTATTCCAAATGAACTTAATTTTCAAAACTGTTTTTCTTTTCTGCCATACGCATAAAGATTTTGATTACTTCATTAGAGATTAAAGGTATAATTGCAAACATAAATACTAAGCACCAATCACTTAAGCTTAAAAATTGTACTTCAAATGCTTTGGCAAGCACAGGGACTGAGATTACTAGTAGCTGTAAGAAAAGTCCCACAATTATTGAGCCAATTAAATACTTGTTCTTAAAAAGTCCCATTTGGAAGATGGATTTTGTTGAGCTTCTCATTGAAAGTGAATAGAAGAGTTGAGAAGCTGCTAATACCACAAAAGCCATGGTTCTTGCATAGGATAAAGCAAAGGTAAACTGTTCTGTACCCATGTTATCTGTTATATTCTTAAAGGTATAACCATGTTCCCATAGTCCGTAATAAAATGCACATAATGTTAATATTCCTATTAGGACACCGCCAAGAATGGCTCTAGCACCTGCACCTCTGGCAAAAAAGCTCTCCTTAGGGTTTCTTGGTTTTTGCTTCATAACATCATGATCACCAGGGTCAACTCCCAGTGAGATGGCAGGAAGTGAGTCTGTTATCAAGTTAATCCATAGTATCTGTGTTGCTATTAATGGTACTGGCCAATTCATAAGTATTGAGAAGAATATGGCTATAACCTCACCAAGGTTACATGATAGAAGGAAGATAACAGCTTTTTTAATGTTGTTATAAATATTTCTACCTTCCTCGATGGCATGAACAATAGTAGAGAAGTTATCATCGGTAAGAATCATGTCACTGGCACTTTTTGCAACGTCGGTTCCAGTTATACCCATAGCCACACCAATATCTGCAAATTTTAAGGAAGGTGCATCATTAACACCGTCACCAGTCATAGATACGATATTTCCCTGAGCCTTGAAGGCTTGAACGATTTTTACCTTATGCTCTGGGGAAACTCTTGCAAATACCCTATAATTATTTATACTTTTTGCAAATTCTTCTTCTGACATTTGGTCTATTTCACTACCGGTTATACTTTGGCTTAAACTATCAGCAATATCAAGTTCTTTTGCTATAGCAACAGCTGTATTTTTGTGGTCACCAGTTATCATTATTGGAGTGATACCAGCAGCCTTTGCTTCCCTGATAGAATCCTTAACTTCAAGTCTTGGAGGGTCAATCATTCCAACAAGACCTATTATTGTTAAATCCTTTTCCATATCTTCAGGTTCAAGAATATCTGAGGTATTCTTATATGCAGCACCAAGGACACGAAGAGCAGAGTCAGACATTTCTTCTGTTATTTTTAGATAATCAGCTTTCATTTCTTTAGTTAAGGGAACAACTTTACCATCAACTAAAGCTGTAGTACATATATTTAATAAGTTGTCTATAGCACCCTTAGTATTAACTCTGTAGCCATCTCCTTCAATGTTAAGAGTTGACATAAGCTTTCTTTCTGAATCGAATGGAA
>JAAYNY010000176.1 GCA_012520635.1 Clostridiales bacterium
GCTTTATGATAGAGTAGGGTATCATATCATCAAAATGAACATTATGATACGGAACTAATGACTGGTTATGATGGCAGATAAGAAATATCTACTCTTATGATGTATTTGGTAATATTAGAACTTCAGAAGAATGAATCGGGAATCGTTATACTTACTATGGTAAACAGTTTGATAAGGTTAGTGAGCAATATTATTAAAGGGCCAGATACTATAATCCGGCTTTTGCTCGATTTACGCAAGAGGATGAATCAGAGGAGATGGACTAAACCTGTATGCATACTGTGCTAATAATCCAGTAATGTATGTAGATCCGAGTGGGTATAGTGATAAGCCATGCACTGGAAAAAACAGAATGATGATGCTCCAGATAATAATGGCGGACCTAAGAATGGAACATGAAATAATGAGGGAGCGAGTGAGACTGCTAGAGATACTTTATTAGATTCTGCATCTAACCAAAAGTTGAAAAATGCCATCGACCAAATCTAAAGACCTGGAGCAAAAACAGGAGATGGTGGACTTGCTGATGCTATAAGACACGAACTTAAAACGGGTGAATTAGTTGGTGGAAAATCTCATATTACAAAAGGTACTGAACGGATTAAAAACCTTGAAAATGTAATAAAAAACCAAAAACTGAATCAATCGGATTTAAGTATTGCACAAAAACTCCTTAATGATTTAAAAAATGCGCTGGGGGGTAAGTAATCATGACAAGTAAAGAATTAAACAAGCTTTTAATTAAGAACTTTCCAAACCTAAAGAATGCATATGATGAAGAGGTTAGTTGGCAAGAAGGTGATGACACCGGTTCCCATACTGTCTATGGAGATATACTGACACCATATTTGGATAAATGCCTTAATGAACAGGATGAGAGTGAGATAAAAAAAATACTTATTTTTATTGAAGTGATATTAGAATTACGAGATGACTATAGTTGTGAAGTTATTACATTTAGTGTTCTTGAGGGGATTGAATATCAATATCGTAATTCAGCTTTCTTAAATAATAATATAGGAAAACTAACAAAAAAGATAATCGAAGAAATTAGGAAATCAAATCATTAGCAGTTCGCTTAGGCATCTGAAGGTGATGTTATCTTATTTTGGCTCTTTGTCAAGTCTTGGGGTGTGATTCTATTGAATCATGCTCCATTACTGCATTTAGAGTCATTTTAATGTTTGCATCTATAATTCATATTTTGAGGCATGCTTAATAAGCCTCTTGCCTAGTCACCATTATTGGTTAATAGTCTTATTGAGTTTCATTGCGAAAAAACAATTCAAGATGGAACATACGTATCACTTGTGGGTTGCTTGTCTTGCTTTGACAGAGCTTTATATGAAGTGAACAAAATAATAGAAAAGATTTTGAATATTATACAAGATACACCAAATGTTTTTATATTTGGAGAGATATATCCATATGATAAAGAAAAATTTATCATGATATTATCATCTGAATATGAAGAAAAAAGGAAAGTATTTGAATCAATGTATCATGAGAGGATTAACGTGTGCCCTAGCAAATTTTATGAGGAGTATAAGCGAAATAACAGTATATTATCAAAAATTAAGAAGTGTTTTAAGAAACAAAGAGCTGAGTCTTTTTGAGCAACTGTTGCTTAAATAATCTATAGTGTAATATATTAGCATTCAGATGTACGTAAGTCATTAATTTATATACTAGCTTTTAAACAGCTGGTCTGTATTAATGACAAATGATAAGATAACGCTATAATTAGAGCAGAAACACATCCACTGTAACTTGGAGAAACATATAATCCACGACATCACGGTCAACACTATCATGTTGAGTATAAGATTGATACTGGCAAAAGTTGGAATAATAAGAATAATGTGAAGAAGGTATATCCAACAGGATATACAAAGGGGTCTGGAACTGGTTTCCTACCCAGAGAAGAAGAGTTTCCACATTAGACCAGGAGGAAGTAATGAATAATTTAAATCATTTAGGTTTGTCTGATGGTATTATCAAAAGTATAAAAATATGTAGCAATGAAGCAGAAATTATAATAGAAAAGTGGAATTCAAAAGTACTGAAGTTAACTTTTGAGGAATGCTGGAGACTAAAAGACAGACAGTCGACCGATCAATAAATAGGTGATATTAGTATTTCAAGAGCCTTTTATATAAGTTTAGTTGACTACTTTAGAGGAGCACAATGCTTTTTATTGATGTGCTCCTCTAATTTTGAAGGGTTTAGTGTTAATACTAAGACAAGGGAGGCTCTGATACTTATAAAAAGAACAGTAAATATGATCGCCCAGAAATTGAGACATATAGCGGAAAGTCAGTAAGGCCTTATAATGCTACTGATGACTGGGATAACTTTCTCGGACCAAATCAAACAGATATAGATCCGTTTACAGGTCAGAAATCTCCAGACC
>JAAYNY010000177.1 GCA_012520635.1 Clostridiales bacterium
AGGAAGATGCCTTCTTAACAGAAAAGCTACCTGCCATTCGCAGTTTTGACAATTGATCAGTATAGAATGAATATATCTTCGAATTAAGAGCAGACCACTTCTCTTGTTTCCATTCAGTTGTAGTTATCTTATTCTCTACTTTTCTGGTTTTTAACCTTTCAGCATTCATAAGTTCCCTTATGATAGATTCTGTATCCATACCAGATACAAGTCCTGATAATCTCATAGCCATAAAAGTCCCTCCTATCTTCTCTCATCAATCAGAATTCCAGCCAATTCCCACATCTTCTGAATCATCTCCAAAGTCTTTTCAGGAGGTATCTCACGAAGAACTTCTGATGTGTCTTTATCCAATACTTTTATAGTAACTCTGTTTGTTCCTTCATGATAACCAAACTCACATTTAGTGTTATGGGTTTTTAGCCTGCTATTTGCCTTTGAAATTTCAGACTTAATATGCTCATCACTAACTAAAGCTTCATTCTTATCATTATCATGTTGATCCGTCGACTTAATATTCCTTATAGAATCATTTCCTGCATCTAATTTCACATTTGTAGCATCACTAACACTAGCTTGTGTGGTGATATTACTTTGATATGCTGATGCTTTTGTTATTTCTAAAGCCATTTTATACACCTCCGTGTGCTAACATTTCTCAGAAGCCCCTCTACCATCATCCTTGACTACATAAGAAAGGCTTTTATCTTTTTAAGTATATCGGCATAATCAGTTAAATACTTTATATACCCTTTACATTTCATTGGAAAGTTTTCTAATTAAATAGGTTTTTTAGGTTTTCTTTACTTATTTCTGAGGATGCAGCCTCTTTATTAGATTCTTGTATCTGCAAATAAAGCTCCTTGCGATATATTGGTACGGATTTAGGAGCATTTATACCGATTTTTATCTGGTCACCTTTTATTTCTAGTATGGTTATCTCAATATCATTACCAATAATTATTGATTCATTTACTTTTCTTGATAGGGCTAACATACTCCGCCCTCCTTTTTGGCTTTTATAGCCTGTAATTGTTCATAGAATAAGTGTTTTACTTCATATTTAGATTCTTCTACAATAATCTGACATCCCTTTTTTGTATCAGCATTTATAACGAAGGGTGCCTTTAAGTTGGCCGAAATCTTTTTTATATCACTTGGTATGGTTAAGGATACTAACACTACCAAGTTATCTGGAGTAACATCCCCAATATGTTTTAAGAGCTCATCCTCAACAGTTGGATTATAATCAGGCATAATAAGAAATGGGCTTATAATGGGAATAGCAAGAGATGGCTCATCAATACTTTGTAACCATGTTATATCAGGCCTTTCTCCTTCCTCATTATCATAGAGAATTGTATATTTTTTATTATTTTCAAATCCCAGTATTCCATTCTCAAAATAGATGATTTTATCATCATCTAATTCTATCTCTCCAAAATGTCTTGTGTTTATTAACATATATTTCCCCTTTCCTGATTGCCTTAATATTATCAACTATTTAACTCTTTACTCTATAAAAAATCCAACAATGAATTTTGTAAGACTTTTGAAGAGGCCATTAGTGATGCATTATATATCATATGGGCTGCATTAAAGTTAATTATAGTGTCTACTATATCAGCATCTTCATTCTTAGAAAGTAATTCTGTAAAGTCAGACTTCTGGCTTGAAAGTCTATTCTCAGTTAGCCTTAATCTTACCTGTCTACTACCTAGGTCAGCCACTGCTACATTTACTTTATCTTGTTCCTCATTGGAACTAGTTATTCCCCTGGAAAATGCATTCTGCATAACTTCTTTCTTTAGGGCAAGCTCTGTTTCTAGTTGTTCAAGCATCTTCTCATAACGACTAGCTTGCTCATTGGTAAGGTTAGTATCTTCAAGACGCCTCTCTATCTCTTTCACCTTGTTTTCAGCCACGATTACATCATCCACACATTGCAAGATATCATCAATGTCTCTACCTATCTTGTGTGAGATGGTATCAGAAGCCTCAGTGTTAATTTTAAGTTTTTGATTGTAGTTAATTTCATACTCAATATCTTGTTTTTCTTTGGTAAATGTAACTGGATCTAGTTCTGGTTTACTAACATCTGTCATAACACAATCAAAATAGTGTTCAGGCTTTAACTCACCCTTTTCAAAACTAGACTTGGTATAAGATAATTCTATATTATCTGCCAATCTTAAATCTTCATAAACACTTTTACTTAATATAAGTTCTCCAGTTTCATATATAAAATTCACTTCACCATCAGCTGGAGCATAGGCATCTGGATCATAAGCCGAGATGGTATTTATATTTGCTATTGTTTCCTCTCCTCCTCCACCAGCAAGAGGTAAGCTATAACGAATATTGTCCATGGCCATGTTATCAAGCTTATCATATGACAATTTAATTCTATAGGTATTCTCCATCTTTGGAGCTTGGTCAAATGAAACAGCTGGATCATCATAATCAGTCAGATCATAACTTCCTGACACTCTGGAAATAGTCTGAATATCCTTACCACTAAATTTCTCAGAGATTTCGTATTGTAGGTTAGTGGTTCCCTCCATAAAAGTCAAAGGGCTGTCAGTCTTATATCCTGTAAATACATATCTACCTGCATAGTTAGTATTACCCTCTTGGTAGATTTGATTTCTCATCTCCCTTAGATTCTCAGCTATAGCTGAACGATCCTGGGCTGTCAGTTGATCTGAACTCCCATACACACAATCCGTATTAATCTGTCTTAGGACATCATTAATTGTAACTAGTGCACTCTCAGTTACATCCATCCAAGATACGGCATCCGGTATATTCTTCTCATAATATTGCTTCAGCTCTGTTAGGTTCGTCCTAAGTTTAAGTGCACGAACTGCAATAATAGGATCATCAGAGGGTCTTTGAATCTTCTTACCTGTTGATTGTTGCTCCTCTAATCTTGATACGTTTTGCTTATTTTTATTAATATTGCTGAGCATATTATTTGTCATCATTCTTGTTGTAATTCTCATAGAAACCTCCAATTCAATATCTGTATTATACTAACACAGCTCTTATAACTTCAGTGATATGAATAAGTCTTTCCATCAACTAAACCCCCATGTAGAGAATCAATCTATCATATATTTCATCCATAACAGATATGACTTTAGCTGAAAGATTATATGCATTTTGAAACCTCACTAGGCTCATTGCCTCCTCATCCATATCCACACCAGATACAGATAATCTTTGGTTACTAATTGACCTTAAGATATTCTCTTGGCTTTCAGAAAAATTATTTGCTTTTCTCGCATCAATACCAATGTCTGCAACCAATGTATTCATAAAACCACCAGGTTCCCCACTACCAAACATATCCTTTTTTCTCTTTAGTGCAATCAATTCATCCACTATATCATTATTATCAACACCATTAATTATATCAGTTGATGCAGCAAAAAATTTTGGATCATTTATTAGGTTTTTGTTTATTGTAAAATTGTCTACAGTCATAAAATAATAGGAGCCATAAAGAGGTTTGTCATCAGCTATTTCCTCATAAAAACTTCCGGTCTGGGAGTCAAACCTACTAAAATCATAGGAAGCGTAATCATCAGATTCATCTAAAGGACCAAACACATACTCCCTACCATTTACTTTATTGGTAGCTGTAAAAAAATCTGTTCCTTGCTTATTATTAAGATCCCTTCCACTTCTATGTATCTCATTAAAAGCTTTGGCATAGGTTCTTATGAATTGATTCATTTGTCCAAGGTAATAGGGTATTCCTTTATAATTAATACTCTCTCCAATTGTTGCTGTCACATCAAGGGCATCATTTATAATTGGATTTTCAAGTTCAAAGTTATAGGTGAACTTTCCTGTATCTTCATCTATCTTCACTTCAAAACCTTTATAGCTATAATTCATATTTCCCACTGTAATAACACCTGTTTCAGGAATATTTAATCTCTCCACATCATTTATTGTGGTGTCATACAGGATTAATTCATTATCTCCTGCCTGTGCAGATATAGTCCCTTGAAGGTTGCCTCTGTTATTTCCGTCTCTGATTTCATATAGGGCATTTAAGGTGCCCCCCAGGTTATGACTTCCTAAATTAAATCTCTGTCCATTAGTCCAAGCCACGTCATATAGGCCGTCTATGTCATTTTGATTTTGTTTGCTTTCCCTAGGTATTACCTTAAGCTGATTATAATTGCCTCCATCAACCAAAGTTTGCCCGTCTATCTTAATAA
>JAAYNY010000178.1 GCA_012520635.1 Clostridiales bacterium
GCAACCATACCCTTCATTAATAATGTTTCTGATAAGTAAATTCAATCATGATTATATGACCATCTTCATCATACTTATAGTCTTTTATATAGTTACCTTCTTTTATGTAGGAAAAATATAATTGATAATCCTGTCCACTTATAGGTACTAGATTACTATCAATCCTTATGGGATATTCTCTATAACCCATAAGGATTGCATATAGATCTTTATCAGTTACATAATCTAGCTTAATATCATTGTACTGCCCAAAAAGATTACCATCTTCAATAATCTTATATGTTATTATGTCGGTCAGATGTGACAAGGCTCTAAACTGTAAGGTTAAATAGACAAAGCCTAAACCTATCAAAATCGTTCCTATAAGTATCTCAGTAATATGGGAAAAAGCTTTTTGCATGATAGTCCTCCGACTAAGTACATTACTATTTCTGAGTAAATATTACTCCAATAATAACTTTATTATCATTTCTTATAACTTCTCCCACAAATAGGGCAGTTGGCTTTATATAATGCTCACTACTAGAGAAGTTTTTAATATCATCAATATGTTCACTATTCTTATAACGATTTGTGTAGACATTGCCAGAGGCTTTGCTTACTACCTCTATATAGATAGAAGCCGTATCAGAAGAAGAATAATCCCCCAGTTGTTTCTTGATGAAATTAACTAGCTCATATCCCCTAACTTCTTCTTTATGATAGATAAGAATATCATTTTCCATATATTCAATTCTTGTTTCTTCTGTTTTGGCTAGAATTGTATCAGCAAGCTTAGTAGTGCTTTTTATGGTGTTCATGGCATAATAAATTATAATACCAGTAAGTATTACTGCTACAACAGCCATAAAGATTTGGGGAACTATATCATTATTTTTGCTTTTCAACTTTTATCACCTAATCTTACTTATAAATACTACTGCTGTGAAAATATTATTTCTTTAATTACTCCATTATCATCTCTTTTAACCTCTCCTTTAAAGATACCATTGGGATTAATATAATCTTTATCACCCTTATCCAGCTTTGATGATGAATAAACAACAGGTGTGGGACTGGCCTCATTTGACCTGGCAATGGTTAAGTATCTAATCTTTACCCCATCTAGTCTGCCACTATCACTACTGGCCTCCTGGCACAATTCCATCAACAAGTTACCGCTAATGGTATGGCCATCATATATTAGCAAATCAAATTCCGCCATGGAGCTTATAGCATTATTAATTTTTTCTGTCCCTTCATCTAGGTCATTTTTCTTGTCTTTAAATACTCCCATGGACCAGGCAATAAGAAGCCCCACTAATATTACGGCTACCACCACTAAAAATATCTTTACTGCTATATCACTATTCTTACTTCTCATAAATATCTCCTCACCTTTTATTTTTTCTATGTAAGACTCTTAAGCTCTTCAAGTAATTGATTAATCTCATTTATAGATGACACAAGTACAGGCATTATTCCATAAGCAAATAACAAGAAAAAAGGCAGTGCTGCCAGAACATATGCTCTATAGACTCTTTTTTTTATAGATTTTTCGTTGGCCAGCCTCCTCTTAGCCATATATCCATCCATTTCTATATTTATCTCACTAAAGGCTTGAGATATAGGCATGTCATCGCATCGTATCAAGTTATCAACTATCCTTCTAAATGGCTCATAAGGTTCTTCTTCTTTAAGAAGATTTAGTGCTTCTAGATCCCCAGAGGAATAATTATCAATACAAGTTCGCAAAGACTGCTTAAATACTAGGGCAAAAGATTCCATTTCCTTTAATATACGCTTTACAGTCATGGTTTCCTTATACATTAACATTCCTATTAAGGCCTTAAATTGATTGACCTCATCCTCCATGGCATCTTTAGATACAGAAGAACTATACTTTAAGATGATAAGAGGAAGGTAATAAGCTATAATGCTTAATAAAAACCATATAAGTAAATCAGAAAATGATATATAATAAGTCTTATATTTATTTACCCGTCCTATAATATCTCCTGCCAAAGCATCTGCAAGCTGGGGATTATATATTATTCCTTCCTCCTTAATGGTTCTTTTTATCTCTTCCTTATCCAATGAAATTGAATTTCCTTGCTCCAGATATTTTTCTGTATATCTTTCTATGGTCTCAATTATTGATCCATATTGTGATTCTTTTGCCATCACTAACCTTTCTAGCTCATGGGGCTTTACTAAAAGTAGCTGTTTTTTGCTAAACCTATGAATGTAAATAGTAACTCCTAGAGATAGCATACATACAGATATAGCAATTAGGAAACTTCGGAGTACAAAATGCCTAGCACGAATATTATTTCCATTATTTCTTAGTTTCCTTTGTAACCTTTCTTGTTTGGAAGCATTCTTTTCACAATAATTATTCATGGCCTTTTTAACAAAGCCTATTTCATCGATACCATATAACCACCTATGGCTTGAAAGCTTAAAGGAAGCATACTCTGCACTCTTTCTCATAATCACATAGATAGATGTAATAACTATTAATAATAAAATATCTAGTAAGAAACCTGGCCTACCGTAATAAAAGTCAACCATGCTTTCTTTTAGACTAATGGAAAACTTTTTTACAAACTCTATACAAAAAATCGGAGATATAACACATAATATCACTCCCATAAACTCCATATTAAGTCTCTGTAACTTGTCAATCTCAATTTCAATCTCCCTTTGTAGATTCTCTAAGTTCCTAACAAATAATGATTTTCCATCAAAAAGTTGGTCTCCATATTCCATTAGGCCCACACATTGACTAACTAAGGCTCGTAAATATTTATTTGGAATATTATCATAGTATTCTCTTAGAGCCTCTTCCCTGTCTCCTGATAAGAGGAGCTTATATATCTGATCTACAACAACCTTCATGTCAGAACTAAGATGTTCTCTTGCTCTATATAATCCATCATCAATTCGATATTCAATATAATAATAATGAACCACTTCAGCAAACATTTTTTGTGTATCAATCAATAAGTTGATTTCATGTTTTTTAACCATCCTACTTATTAGCTCAGCATTAATAATATAAATAGCGACCCCTGAGATTATCAGATTTATAAGGCTCCTATTTGTTAAAAAAATTAATAAAAATGCACATATACTAATAAGCCATGATACAAGCCATGATGCTACTGTTTTTCTTGCTATTGTCTTACTATCACAGGGACTGATAAGCCTGTAATGATAAGAAATTTTTATAATATAGTTTTGTGTTAAGGGAAAATTACATAGAAAATTATAAATTCGATTTACTAATAGACTTGCACTGCGAGATAAAAATATTGACATAATCTAATCTGCTTTCACCCCCTTTTGCCAAATCATTAAACTTAAGAAAATCCTGGTGTTTATCAGCTGGTAGATTGCTAAGTATTATTTTAGTCAACCCATCACTTATTGGGTTAATCATCTTATAAGTACCATTCTCATATATAACAATATCTCTAGTATAGTATGTCTTTCTCCTGGTTAGTAATTTCATATAATGTGAGATCTCCTCTAGGCGACCCTCCACACCGGTCTTAATCTCTAGCTCCTTATCTTCTCTTTCATAGGGGATAATCTCTGTAATCCTATCAATATACCTATGTCCATCATTGTCCTTAACACAGTGAATATCTAGATGGATTAACCTGGCTACCATGGACTGGGTATCCTCCAATCCAGAACTCCCATATCCCCCAAGAGCATGGACAAAATAGGCTACCAGTTCATCACTTGTTGGACAGTGGCCTGTGGTTATGACTCTTTTGGTGCCGGCAAGCATTAAATCAACTAAATGTTTTGCTTGGTTAAGGCTTGATATTTCACCAAATAATATAGTATGTCCATCGGTACTTTTAAGAAGTTCTATAAGCTTTGGAAAAGGAAGCCTATCACTAGGTCTTGTTCCAATAATGTTTTTATCATTATATATGTCATTTAAATATAACTCAAAATCCGACTCTAATGTTCTTATAGGTTGTCTTCTATCAATTTCCCTGACTGCTGCCCTTGTATAGGTGGTTTTTCCTGAGTTTTGATCTCCTGTGAAGAAGAGATTGACACATCCATGAATTGCCCACTTAATTAATTCTATGGGGTAGATATTTCCAGAGTCGATTATTAATTCTTCTAGCTTAGATGTGGCTGTAGCAGCATATTTTCTTACAAAGAAGACCCACTGGGCTGCACTATTTGGTCTAAACACTGTAACCCTACTTCCATTTACTAGATTTGTTTTTATGGCACCTTCTGAGGATGTAAGATGTCCTATCCTACCATGCTCCGCAAGATTTTTACATATCCTTCGCATTACTGCTTCTGATCCAAATGATAAAAACTTAAGATGAATAGGTTTTCCTTTATATATTACCCACACACTTTCATAAGTATTGGATTTTCTATAGGAAGCTGAACTTATTTCATCTTCCACATATCTAAAATTACTACTTGTCATACCAGATACTCCACCTGATATTCCATCAATTGATGTATCTTCCATAATCAACAAATCCACTACAGACAAGCCATAAGTTTCCTCGTAAATTCTTTGAGATAAAACATTTAACTTATCATCAAAGGTTAATGTATGGAGGGATTCTTCGTATAGCTTATTAATATCTTCATCAGATATACAATAATAATATCCTCTATTATCTTTTTTTAATTTATCAAGATGTGCATGTTCACAAATACCTTGAAACATCCCATTATTATTATTTTGCTTATGAAGATACATTAAGATTTCAAACTTATCCTTTGATGATAATTTATTATAATTATCAAAAGGAATGGCCTCATTAATGTTTTCCTCATTTATTTTTATGACATTTGTTATTGTATATTTTACCCTTGATAGTACAATAATCTTGGAGTTCATATCACCTTGAGAGCATTTTCGAATTGCATTACTTAAGGTTCTTTTAAGTGCTCTTCTGTTCTCAATATCTTTCTTATTGAGATTTAAAACATCCATATCCATGTTGATTATATTATTTATATTATCTTTAAATTGCTTACATAAATAATCTATGGTATAAGTTTCCCTACTATAATTATCATCTTCTACCTTACCTTTAAAAATATAATAGACAACTATGGCTACACCAGTAATTAACAGAATGGATAAAATCAAATCAAATATATTCATGATCCACTGATCCACTCCTTTCTATCATGGTTCTTGAATTAGCCATATCAAGGATCTTAAGCATCTTATGAACACTTAGACTTGCCTGGTGGAAGAAGTAATCTGTCTGCTCTATTGAATATTTCTTAAGTTTTATTTTACCCTGGCTCATGCCCATCTTATAATTATAAAGTCCTTCTCTTACCATTCTTAGTATATTGTAATCATTATAGGCATCCATATATTTGCTAGAGTGAGGTATAATACCACAGTTATCCTTATTGAAGAACTTACCATATTTCCTCCTACAGTTAATTATGTTATAAGCCGAATCTTTATCATAATTACCAAAGAGATAGAATACCCTCTTACAAGCCACAAGCCATTCCCCATGTTCTAAAAACAGCTTATTCATTACATACCTATCTTGGGTTAAGTTAATTACAAGAAGGTCTGCAGATGACATTAAGTCTAAAGACAGTTCATCATCCCCACTATTTGTGTCAATCATTACAAGATCAACATATTCTTCAGCCTGACCTATCATGGAAATTACAGATGAGCAGATATCTCTATTAAATGTCTCCAGATTACTAGTCTCTGTACCGGGAAGTAAAAGCAGTGAAGTGTTAGGAAAAGTCATACAGCATCTTTCTAATGTCTCTCCAATCAACATATTCATCCGGCTATACATAACTGCTGCATCTAGACCAATTTCTCTAAAAATACCGTTATCTTCCTTACTAAATATATCTCCCTTTTTTCCTACCAAGGGAGCCTCTAAGTTATTCATAGAAAATTGAGTCTGCATCATTAATACTTTCTTTTTATAAAGTAAGCTCATAATCAAGCCTGTTATATGAAGGTTACTAGTCTGAAATCTCCCATGTAAAGGGGACCAAAAAACAACTTTGCTCACCTTATCTTCCTCCCTTCTTCCTTGCAAGAAAAAAAGCTTTTCTTATTCTAAATGGCTTGATATTTGGTAAAATATTTCCCACTTCAGAAATTATAAATTTCTTCATTCTCTTTGATATCTTTTTAAACTTAATTACTTGCTTAACTTGACAACTTATAGAATTCTCATAATCAATTAATTCAAGATATAGATAGGCACATGATATCCACGTATCAGCATCTGAGATACTTCTTTTTACTCTATCAATATCATCTATTGAGATAAGGTCTCGTATCAATAACCTTACTCTAGAATTATCATATTCCATCCTATCAAGAAAAACTTTAACTCTATCAATCATACTTGGAAGAGGGTTCACTACAATATTCATAGTATCAATATTAAATGGAATAGAATCTACATAATTTAGTCCAAAATTCAAAAAGACCACACCATTATTAAACTCATCAAGTTCCTTTTCATGGGGTATAGTTCTTACATAGTTAAGACTGCTATAGTTGACAATTGTATCAGAGCTATCAATATCCATACCATGATAAATTACTTTTGTAAGTGCCCCAGAATCAGACAAATCTATTATTAATACAGGAAGATGAAGTTTGGCCAGAGTTTTTCCAATATAAAGTATAATATCAAATGCCTCTATTCCAGCATAACCTATACATACCATCTCTTATCCCTCCGTAACCACATACGTTTCCTCTTCATCTGTTATACCTAACTCCGGAAAATATATGTCAACTTCCAAGTCATTAACCATATGCTCGGGCTGGTCTAGCACAGATTCTTCTAGCACGGACTCTTCTATACTAGCTTCTTCTACCATGGACTCTACTAGCACGGATGACTCTTTTAAGATATCTTCTTCTACCATGGGCTCATCTAATGTATTCTCTCTAGATAGACTTTCGTCTAGAATCTCCGGGATATATCTTATCTCCTTGCCAAGTTCCCAACTAATTTCAGATATATCAACAGTCATATTGTCAGCCAACCTATTTTCTAGAGCTTTTCTTACTTCCTTATTAAGCACCTGAGAACATCTATTAACAATATTGGGGTCATTTTCAATTAAGGATAGAACTGATACACTAGGGGTATATGTAATCACTGATGAATCTTGTATGTTAGGTTCAATATATTTTGTCATGTATAATTTTGACCCACTATATAATCCTGCATCAACTATAGCAGCCGACATCCTTAAAAGTTCCTCTTCATCTACCCATAAATAACATATGGGTGTCCCTGGTTCAATTCCTTTTAAAGGCTTTTTTGATAAGACCACATAACTTTCCCCATTGGGAAAAAAGATTCTTATATCAACATAATCATTAACTTCAATATTGGAACTATGATAAATAACGTCATATTCAACTTCCCTTAGAATAGAAGACACTGGATTTTTGGCCAACATTCCCTTGATAAGATAGCAATCTTTTGGAATATCTATTATTGCCGCCTTCCCTAGCTCTTCTTCTGTAATGAATATGTAATCTGGCTCTGAGCTATATACCAGTCTTTTCTCCACTTTATCTAAAGACAGAATCTCTCCTCTTCTTATATCATCTAAGCTAACGTATATATATCTTTTATTATCTCCTATCTCCCGTCTAACTTCCCCCAGCATATACTCATATTCCTCACGAATTTGTCCAATCATAATAAATGATGTTGCAATTGCAGCAGACCCTATTACACTAATACAGATAAATGCAACAATAATATATTGCTTGGTGGTTCTCTTTAACCTTCTACCAAACCTCATAATTCCCCCCTAACTATATATTTGATAACCAATAGGCTTAACATAACTAGCAATACTAATAAAAGTTGATAAGTTGCTATAATTCCAGTTTTTCTTATTAGCTTGTCTTTACTTTCTAATCTCTTTTCCACCTTTCTCTTTCCCGGTATCTTTTTACCACAGATCCAAAGTAAAAAAACATACAATAAAATACTTATAATTATAATTCCAAACACCCTTACTACAGTTAAATAAAACAATGCTCCTTCCCCTTTTTATCAAATGAATGGACCTTCTTTAAAATTGAATAAGCTGCTTTTCTAATGCCATGAATAAATAAAAAATTAGGATTTTCCTTTGAACACATATAATTACTATTAATAAATTCCTTAGCCCTTCCCTGATTACAGGCAATAGAAAATTCATCGTTAAATGGAATAGGAGCTATATCTTCCAAGGGAATATCATATAACCTTGAGATTCTTTTACAGCTCATAAATGATCTAGGTGAGTAATTTCCTAGGATAAATATTGCTTTGGATAAAAGCGAAGAATAATTTCGAAAAAAATCATTTAGATAATCAGAATTTTGCCATAGATTTATAACAATTAGATCAACTTCTTGAAGACAAGTTTTTGAACTAAGATGGTTTTTCTTATTAAGATTGATATAGCAAAGGTTGTTGTTTTCTTCAATTAAATTTAATAACTTACTAAGATTAATATGTAACTCATAATCAAAAATCTCACTATTAATTGTCATGTTTTGAGGAATATAAAATAAATGGTTAGGTATAACTTCCTTACTATAATATCCCAGTATTTCTGGAAAGTTACATCCTGAACTTAACCTTCGAAGCAAACCCTCTATTCCTCTACCTTCATAATATGTTCCTCCATGCTTGATAGAATTATAATCTTCATGATCAAAATATGCCCTGCCAATATTATCTCTTCCTAAATAATTTTCTAAAACCGTTATAGTATATGGATTTTGCATAACACTAGCAATACTTACTGCGGCAAAATTATAAAAAGCACAAGATTTCTCATATTCGTTACTCCAGAATGCTATTTTCACATAGTCCTCCTCCTTTTGTATAGTGATGGATAAAGTTTAATAATAGACAAGTTAAGATGTAAGTCTACAAGAATTGATTCAGATGATATTATAATAATACAAAATCCATATTTTGTAAATACTTCCAAGCAAAATAAAACCAACAAACTTTTTGTAAATATTTGTTGGTTTTTTATAGCTATTACTATTATTAAATTACTTCAGGCTTTTTTCTAAAATATATAGCTGTTACCACCATGCCAATTAGCAGTAATCCAATACTTAAAATAAATGGTAATACCCTTGATATATCGCTAAGCACTCCTCCTATAAAGCCAAAGGGTACGCTTACAAGCATTACTATGGTTTGAAGGATTGCCATTATACCTGACCTTTCTGTAGGGTCAACATGAATGGCTACCAGTGATTCTCTAAGAGTATGTAATACGGAAGAGCCTAATGCTTCAAATAATAAAGAAGCTGATAATAGTATATAGCCCCAAACTCCTGTATTATCTATTGATATTAGTAGTATACAACTAATTATTGCACTTATAAATCCTCCGTATAAAGGCCACTTTAACTTAGATTGGTTGATATGTGCAATAACCGTAAAGAATAAAAAGATTGCCAATATACTCTTTATCATGGGAAATATAGGTAGTAGGGTGTCAGGTACGCCAATACGGCGAGAGGCAATAATTTGCCAGAAGGTCATACCTATCATTCCAACAATCTCTACCAATATGCTAATTACAATGGCAAACTTTGTTCCCCTAGATTCTTTAATCTTGGTTAATGCACTCTTATATCCCTTTAACATTTCTAAAAATGTCATATCCTTTGTTGCCTCTTGTCTAATCTTACCTACTTTTGTCTCTGTTGATGTTTTATAGAGTATAATAATCTTAGCAGTCATAATAACAAATGCATTAATATAAAGTATTCGTATAGCAGGTTGTAATGTAAGCCTTGCAACCAAGATTGAAGATATTGGTGCAAATAAGGCCGATAGATTAGTGGCAATAATAACCCAAGAATATATTTGGGTTATCTTTTCCTTAGGTGCATCTTCTACTAATAGACAATCCCAAGATACTGTAGTTATTTTCATGGTTCCATTAAGAAGTGCGGCTATAACAAAGAACCAAAATCCTTGGCTAGATGCCCATATTAGACAGGGTAAGCTCCAAGCCAGAAAATCAAATATTGCCGTGCTTTTTCTTCTACCCATTTTATCTACAATAACACCGGATAATAGGGCAAAAATCATCTGCGAGAACATATATATTGAAGATATGATTCCTACCTCTGTATCATTCATGCCAAATGTAAGCATATACACAGATACATAAGGCATGCATAAGTTCATAGATAGCCCCCACATAGGTTCTGTATAGACACAGGCACGGGGATTACCGCGAAGTTCAAAAAGGGTTCGAAGTAAGGGATGCCTTTGTAAAGTCTTTTTCATCTTAAGTTCTTCCTTTCAAGTCTACTTTTAAGTAAAATATTACTTTTCACATATAGCTTCTATTCTAGCCTAAAACATTAACTAATCAATGGTTTTTCATACTATAGATGATGTCTTTTTAAGTTAAAATGCTTTGCATTCACCATGCAAAGCATTTCTCTTATATATTTTAATTATATATTATATTACATATATATTCTGCATATCTTGCTGCCACATTAACACCAGTCACTTTCTCTATAGCACCAAAAAAGGCATTGGAATTAACTTCACATATTATTGGTTGATTATTTTCACCAAATAAAATATCTATTCCGCAGTAGTCAAGCTTTAAAATATCTGCAACCTTTTCTGAAATTTCTTTAAAGGATTCCGGTAAGTCAAAGGACTGTGCCAGTCCACCAAGCTCAATATTAGATCTAAAGTCCGTATTAGATGTACGTTTCATACTACATATAACCTTGCCACCTATAACAATGACTCTTACATCCGTTCCCTTACTTGTAACAATCATTTTTTGGAACAAATGGGATTTGCACTTTACCTTCTCCATTAGTGATAGTAATTCATCCCTATTATTGGCACAATATACACCCTTACCTAGGGAACTATAACACTCCTTTACAATACAGGGGTATCCCAGTGTCTCTTCTACCAATTTAAGCCTTTCCATCCCTTGACTTATAGGAGCCTCTAAGTTATAGCAAAGTAGTCCTGGTATAGTATCTGGCATATTTATTCCACAACCTGAAAGCTTAATATGGGTATCCATCTTATCATCACATACCCTTATAGCCTCATGGCTATTAAATATTCGCATACCTACCTTTTCAAGTAGGGCAGATGTATATTTATCTTTATCAAGATATACAACAAAATCATACTTGTCAATAAATGATAGTGGATTTGAGTCTAGAATCATTACTGTATCAATGTTATTTCTCTTTATTTCAACTTCTATTCCTAACTTTTCAAACTCTTCTTTAAGTCTAACTGATTGATTAATTGCCGTGTCAAGCTTAGAGTAAGCATTTATCAGTATAAGTGCATTTTTCAAGTATATTCTCCCTTTCAATCTATATTGATAATCAAAAATTATATAAATATAAGACTAAAACCTAATATACTACACAAACACCGACAAATCAATCAATAAGATTATCATCTAAACATTACAATATTCAATTATCAAATACCTGGTATGATTCCCGTTATATTAGTAACATCAGTATAGCCCAGGTTCTTAAGTGTCATAGTAGCATTATAAGATCTCTTAGCAGATTTGCAGTGCAAATACACCGGTTTGTCTTTTGGAATTTCATTTACTCTTTCCCTAAGTTCACTTAGTGGAATATTAATTGTTCCTTTTAAATGGCCACTCCTATATTCATCAACTTCTCTCACATCAATGATTATATTATTATCTGTATCAAGCTCACTTAACTTGTCAGCAGTTAATTGCTTAAACTGACCATTTAACAGATTAGAACCCACATATCCTGCATAATTGACGATGTCCTTGGCCGTAGAAAATGGAGGTGCATAGCATAGTTCCAGATCCCTTAAATCTTCTACTGTTCCACCAAACTTTATGGCTGTAGCTATTATATCAACACGTTTTGTAACATCTCCCTTACCTATGGCCTGCACTCCTAATATCCTACCTGTTGGGACTTCAAAGAGAAGTTTAAAGTACATTGGATTTGCGTCCGGCATGATTCCTACCTTGTCAGGCAAGTTAAGACTTACAACTTGGTAATTAATCTTCATATCAAGGTGTTTGATTAAGGCTTCGTTTAATCCAGTTGCCGCCCCATTATATTCAAATACCTTTATGGCAGAAGAACCTATATATCCTTTATTTATTGTAGCCTGATTATTAATATGGTCAGCAACTATACGAGCCTGTTTTAAGGCCGGTCCTGCCAATGATAATTTGGTCATCCTTCCAGTTAAGGCATTATAAACTTCAATTGCATCACCTATTGCATAGATATCAGGATCATTTGTCCTATAATTACTATCTACTTTAATAGCACCGGTCTGACCAATCTCAAGACCAGCTTCCTTTGCCAGATGGGTTTCAGGTGCTACACCAATAGCCATTACAACAGCATTTGCATCGACAATTTTTCCCGAAGCCAAGAGAACCTTATTTGTTTCAAATCCCGCTACTCTATCTCCTAAGATTAGATTGACATTATGATCGGTTAGAACTTTGTGAAATATCTGAACCATATCGTAATCAAAGGGTCTAAGAATTTGCTCTGTAGCTTCAATTAAGGTTACATTATATCCAGCTTCACACAGGTTCTCGGCAACTTCAACACCTATAAATCCACCACCGATAACTGTTATATCTTTCTTATCCATTTGATTTGCAAATTTATTAAGCTTATCAATATCAACCACATTTCTAACTGTAAAGAGATTAACATGCTCTATGCCCTCTAGCTTTGGCACTATTGGAGAGGCTCCTGGGGATAGGATTAATTTATCATAATTCTCACTATATTCTTCTTCACTATCAGTTTTCCTTACCTTAACTGTTTTGTTTTTCCTATCAATTGCAATAACTTCACTATATACACGAGCATCAATATTATATTGTTTTAGAAATAGTTCAGGATTCATCATAACTAAATCTTCTACATCTTTAACTGCCCCACTTAGATGATAGGGAAGGGAGCAATTAGAAAATGAAACATGAGGCCCTCTTTCAAACATTATAATCTCATCATCTTCCCTATTTCTTCTTAATCTAGCAGCTGCAGATGCCCCTCCAGCAACTCCACCAACAATTAGTATTTTTCTTCCCATAATATCCTCCTTCTGTCGCTTTAGTCTTCTTTCTAATCCCAGTTTGTTTATTACTCTTCTTATATTATAGCACTTATTGATCCAATTTGTTGATTCTATCGCTTTTATTATAAGGATTTATCTATATGTATCAGTGACCTAATCACAATAATTAATCTTAGAGAGAATATATAAAGCAACAACAAAAAAGGAATTCCGATAGAATCAAAATCATGATTCCACGAAATTCCTAAGTCAATGGAGCTGGCGGGAGTCGAACCCGCGTCCGAAAGCCCTTCCATTGCAGTTTCTCCCATTACAGTCAGTCTATTATGTGTGGCCTTACCACACTGTTCCCGCTACCGAACGCCGACAGACAGGCTTCCGGTTTTGGTAGCTTCATAAATCTTCTACCTTCTCAAAGCTTTGAAGATAGAGGTCCCTGCTAGTTTGATGCCGGGATTCTAAGCCGCAGGTCGCCTAGAGCCGACAAGAGCTGCAACTAGGCAGCTGCTAATTCGTAATTATCGTTTGCGTTTAATTTTAAGTTCTAAGTTGATGACGCAGTCCTA
>JAAYNY010000179.1 GCA_012520635.1 Clostridiales bacterium
CATCAGCAGGACAGATTCTTGGTACACTAATAGTATGAGGCCCTACTCCATAAACTGCCTCCAAATGCTCAGCATGCATAAGCAAGGCTACAAATTCATAGGGGTAATTCTCAAGTCCAAATAAAACTCCAAGACCCACATCATCTATGCCAGCAACCATGGCCCTATCCATTGCTTCTGTATGATAGGCATAGTCATGTTTTGGTCCAGTTGGATGTAGCTTCTCATAACTTTCCTTGTGGTAGGTCTCCTGAAAGAGTATATATGTACCTATACCTGCATCTTTTAGTTTTTTATAATTTTCTACCGTGGTTGCAGCGATATTAACATTAACACGACGGATTGCACCATTTTTATGTTTGATACTATATATCGTATCAATAGATTCTAGTATATAATCAATAGGATTGTTAATAGGGTCTTCTCCTGATTCTATAGCCAAGCGCTTATGACCCATATCCTGAAGTGCTATAACTTCACGACGGATCTCATCCTGTGACATTTTCTTTCTTCTTATATCTTTGTTCTTTTTATGATAAGGACAATAGAGGCAACCATTTACACAATAGTTTGATAGATATAAAGGTGCAAATAATACAATACGATTGCCATATATATCATTTTTAATTTTTCTTGCAAGGGCATAGATTTCCTTGTTTTTTTCTTCAATTTCACATGCCAGCAAAACAGAAGCCTCCCTATGGGTAAGTCCTTTGCAAAGCTTAGCCTTATTAATAATACTATCTATTAAGCTCCTATTATTTTTGTTTTCCTTGGCATACTTAAGAGTCTTTATAACTTCCTCATGTGATATGAATTCTTCTGCTTTAGATGATTTTAAATTGTACATAATAACTCCCTTCTAGTTTTTATGGTCTCCTCTGGAGATTACCACTTGATAACCAATAGCTTCCATCCTCTTTTTCATGCACTTGCTACATTCTGCCGCTTCATCCCCTGTACATATTTTGTTATCATATAGCATATATTTTTGCCTTACATTCTTTGGGGAAAGATTGGGCATAACAACATTTGCTCCTGCTAAAATCCCAAGTTCCCTACCTTTAGGGTGAATAGTTCCTAGTGCTGTTGTGGCAGGAAGCAAAACTGTAGGAAGGATCAGGCGAATTATAGCAACTAAATATAAGGTAAGCTCCATTGTTCCTGCTTCCTTCTTAGCAAAAGGTGTACTCTGATGTGGTATAAAAGGACCAATACCAACCATGTGAGGTTCTAGCTCCTTTATAAACAATAAGTCCTCCACAAGAGAATCGGTGGTTTGATAAGGAGAGCCTACCATGATACCACATCCTACCTGATAGCCTATATCCTTTAGGTTATATAGGCACTGTTTTCTTTTATCCAAGTTCATATTTGTAGGATGTAAGCTTTCATAATGCTTAGGATTTGCTGTTTCATGCCGTAGTAGATATCGTTCAGCACCAGCATCATAAAAGGCTTTATAACTTTCATAGCTTCTTTCACCAATAGAAAGTGTAATGGCACAATCTGGGTAATTACTTTTGATAGATTGGATAATATCAATCATCTTATCATCAGTATAATAGCCATCTTCACCCCCTTGCAGCACAAATGTACGAAAGCCCAGTCTATATCCAACTAAGCAAGACTGAAGGATCTCCTCCTTAGTCAAACGATACCGTTCCACTTGGTGGTTACTTTTTCGAATGCCACAATAAAAACAATCATTTCTGCAATAATTGGTAAACTCAATAAGCCCCCGTATATATATTTGGTGGCCATAATTATCTATCCTTACTTCTCTTGCTTTCTCAAAAAGATATTCTGCAAGTTCCGTATTTCGCTTATCAATTAGTTCTTTGTACTCCCCCTTTGAAAGGGTATGATTTTCATATAATTTATCTACTAATGCTTTCATCAGGAACCCTATTCCCCCTCCTTACATTTATTTTTGAACAAAAAAATACGCGCCTAATGAAGGCGCAGTTATCCCAAGGACAAATATAATAATTGCCTGTGCCTTCCGCCTAATACTTCCGTATCCAGCGTCAGTAAACAATTTGTTATTTTGCTTTGTCATCAGAGAGGCCTCTTTTGACTTAGCTATTATATAAGTATACTTTATTTCTTTTTACTCTATTTGTCAATAACAACATCCATAAAATACGTATTTATGGGTTAGACACCTATTACTGTCTCGTAGATGTTCTTTATACCATTAAATACTCCCACAAGTTCAGCTCCGTTATTAATAAACACTTTATTGGAAGGAATATTATCCACATGAACATAGGATCTAATCTTAGAGTAGCCAAATAATTTGCACTTTTCTAAAATATTAAGAAATAATTTATCTCCATACCCTTTGCCACGATAAGATTTTGCAATGGCATATCCAAAGTTTCCAACACCTTGTTTTTCTAAAAAATCAGCAGAATAGTGACGAATTCTACCTATTCCTATAGGTTGATTATCCACATATAGAAAATATGTTGTTTGAGGAATAAAGTTATCCGGTAAATTTTTAGATTTTGAGTAATCATTTTGCTTAATTAACCACTCTTTATATTGCTCGAAAGTCATACCCTTTACTTCATTGGTGAATCCGTTTTCATTAGCATCAATATCCTGCAACATATTATATTCAGCAATATCATTTTCCATGGATAATTCTCTCAACTCAATGCTCATCTCATTACCTCCTATCATACAACCAGTTCACAAGTTAATACTATTATATATATAAATCGTAAATTATCAACCAAAAGTTACCATTACCCTCTGATTTTTTTAAAAAAATTAACCCTCATGCAAAACATGAGGGTTAATCAACTATTTTAAATAAAATACATACTGCTTTTTTTCTCCTTCTCCAATTACTACCTGTGCGGAGTTAATCTTAAAAATCCGCTCTATTTCCTTACTATCAAATACAGCTTCTGCTGTGTCATATATAGACACTAGTCCATTATCCATCAAGCAAATTTTATCTGAATAGGTAAGTGCATTACTTAAATCATGTAGGACCATAATTATGGTTTTTCCCATCTCTTTTAACTTTTTTACTATTTCTAATATTTCCAGTTGATGATTGACATCTAAGTAGGTAGTAGGCTCATCTAAAAATATTACATCACTGTTTTGTGCTAGAACCATTGCGATATAAACCTTTTGTCGCTGCCCACCGGAAAGCTGTTGAATATTTTTGTTTATATGCTGTTTAACTTTCATATTCTCTATAGCCTGCTCCACAATTTCCTTATCTTTTTTTTGTGGGGTTCTTGAAAAACCTAAATAGGGATATCTACCATGCATAACTAGATTATATACCGTTATATTAGGTACCGCTCTAAGTTGGGGTAAAAAAGAAACTTTCTTGGCAAGTTCCTTATTGTGATATTCTGTAATATCTTTACCGTCTATAATTATATCTCCCCGATAAGGTTTTAACAAATTTGAGGCTGTTCTTAACAAAGTAGTCTTTCCACAACCATTTTTACCTATAATACTTGTAATACTACCTTCTTCAAAAGTTATATTAATATTCTTGATGATTTCAACTTTATTATAACCTGCATATATATTGTTTAATTTAATCATAAAGCTGACCTCTCTTGCCTTTAAGTAATAGATAGATAAAAAAGGGACCTCCTAAGAAGGATAAAACTATTCCAACCGGAATTTCGTAGGGTGCAAAAAGTACCCTGGCTAGTAAATCGCATATAAGGGTAAAAATACTTCCTAAAAGTGCTGATACTGGAAGAAGAATTCTATTATCGTATCCAACAAAAATCCTGGATACATGAGGTATTATAAGTCCAACAAAGCCTATTAATCCTGTAAAGCTTATAGCACTTCCTGCTAGGACTGCAGCAAGAATTAAGAAGGTAAAACGTATCCTGGATACATTTAAACCTAGGGATTTGGAGCTCTCATCCCCAAGAGCCAGTACATTCATATCATAGCTTAAGATAAAAGCTATAACAAAGGCAATAACAATAAGTAATCCAGCAAATCTTAACTTGTCCATAGTTATACCTGAAAAGCCTCCAATTAAGAACGCTGTACGGGCAATAACTGTATCGGGCTTTAGTGTAAGTATAGTATCTATTATTGCTCCTATAAAGCTTGATACAGCAACTCCTGATAGAATAATTCCCATCCGAGAAGCCCCCGTCTTATGTGCTATAAAATAGACTAAAAGTACAGCTATTATTGCCCCTACAAAGGCTGCTACAGTTGTTAGGTACAAACTAGCTGGAAAAAAGGCTGCTACTAATACACTAAAGAGACCAGCTCCTGAATTTACTCCTATTATACTTGGACTTGCAAGTGAATTATTAAGTACAGATTGTAGAATTACTCCTGAAACCGCGAAAGCACAACCTGCAAGAACTGCTGCCAGGGTTCTTGGTATCCTAACATACATTATAATTCTATAGGAGTTTAGGCTAGTATCTCCCTGCTTTAGTGAGGAAATTATATGGGATAATGGAATCTTTGAAGAACCAACACTAATACTTAAAAGTATTACAAAGATTAGTAAAAGGGTAAGAAAAGCTATAACAGAAATGTTATAGCTTTTGCTGTTCTTATTATCTTTTATCTTATTGGAATTGATCTGGAAAAAGAATTTTTGCAATAAATTCATAGCTTTCACCCCATCTTGCATTAGGTTTATAGTGGAACAACTCCTTAGGAAGTACAATATAACGATCATTTTTTACTGCTGTCAAACCACTCCATGCTGGGTTCTGCTCTATTCCATCCTTCAAAGCCTGTATAGCCTTTTCACTATTTCCCATTGTAACTACAAATATGTAATCCGGATCTTCTTCAATAATTTCTTCTATACTAAGATCTTCTAAAAGGGACTTATGCTTTGCTGCTATATTAACTGTACCTAAGTCATCAAAAATCTTACATGCCATATTGTCATCATCTTTTGCCTTAGCACCACTTGAAAAAGCACGTATAAATAATATTTCAGGTGA
>JAAYNY010000180.1 GCA_012520635.1 Clostridiales bacterium
AGTTGGAGATGCTTTTAGCAGATGATATAGAATTATTTGATGATCATAATAAGAAATGGTTCTTACTAAAGGAATACTGTGATAGGGTAAGACGTCATATTTCTGGCAAGACTATTACAATATCCTGCCTTTCATTGGCAGAGAACTTAATAAGGAAGTCAGACTGGATTAAAAATCATATTCGAAAGACAGAGTGGCTTACTAATGAAGCTGGTCATTCCTGGTATAACGGTTATTATGACAACCATGGAAGAAGGGTAGAAGGTGATAGTGATACCGGTGTCAGAATGATGCTTACAGGTCAAGTATTTACCATTATGTCAGATACAGCTAGTAAGGAGCAAGTAGAAAAAATTGTGGTGGCTGCAGATACCTACTTATATGATGAAACAGTTGGAGGTTATAGGTTAAATACCGATTTTAAAGAGGTTAAGGAAGACCTTGGAAGAATGTTTGGATTTGCCTATGGTCATAAGGAAAATGGAGCTGTATTTGCCCATATGGCAGTAATGTATGCCAATGCCCTGTATCAGCGAGGATTTGTAAAGGAAGGTTTTAAAGTAATAGACAGCCTATATCGTCATTGTAGTAACTTTGAAAAATGTAGGATATATCCTGGAATTCCTGAATACATAGGAGATAATGGACGTGGACTTTATCATTATCTAACAGGATCGGCAAGCTGGTTACTCCTAACAGTTCTTATGGAAATGTTTGGTGTTAAAGGAGACATGGGAGATTTAAAGCTTGAACCAAAGTTACTTCTAGAACAGTTTGACAAGGATTATCAGGCTGCTGTGGAATTAATATTTGCAGATCGTAAGTTAAATATTAGATATTCTAACAAAAGTGGTAAAGACTATGGTTTATATAAGATAGGAAGTATTACAATTGATGGAGAGTCCTATGACTTGGAAGCTTCCGATGGTCTTATTTTAAGAAAAGATATTGAAGTACTGACTAGGGACATGGAACATGTAATAAATGTAGAGTTAACTTAGATATGGATATTTATGGGGATAAATAATCTAAAAGTAAAAGCCACGGGAATTGGTTAAGTATATAATTCCCGTGGCTTTTATTGATAATAATTTGACGGATTATACCTATTAGATTATTATGGAAGAAAGAAATGCTAGAAAGATAAATTATTACTATAAATTATGCGAAAGGCTGAGCTATCATGTTGACAACCAAAAGATTAATAATCCGACCTATAGAAAAGTTAGATTACGATGATATATGTGAATATGGAAGTGATGAAGAACCCAGCCAGTACATGCTCTATTGGCCTAAAAGCAAAGAAGAAGTAGAAAAGTACATAGATAATTGTATCGATAAAATAAAATCTACCAACCTTAGTGAACTTATATGGCGTGAATATGTGATGGAGCTTAGGGATGAGGGTAAGGTTATAGGAAATATTTCTTTACAAACAAGAGGAAATGAGGCAGAGTTGGGCTGGATTTCAAACAAAAGGTACTGGAACAAGGGGTATATGACAGAAGCAGTTAATGCAATTATAGATTATGCATTTAACATGCTGGGAATCAAGAGGATATTTGCTACCTGCAATGATAAGAACATTGCATCTTTTAAAGTAATGGAAAAATCCAAAATGGTCAAGATTAGAACTGATATTAATCATAAATCTTATCGCCGTGGAGTAGAAGTTACTTATAATAGATTGATATATTGCATTGAAAATATGTAATAGACAGGGTGGTGTTGATTATGAAAAAATATCTTACTATGGACATTGGTGGTACATTTATAAAATATAGTGTTATGGATCCAAATTACAATGAGGAATACATAAATTCAGTCCCAACTAAGGAAGATCCTGAGGAATTTAGAAAGCAACTTCTAAGAATTGTGGATGAGGTTAAGGAATCTATTCATGGAATTGCCATAAGTATTGGAGGATTTATTAATCCTATTAGCTGTGAGAATACAGATTTTAGTGTAGGTAAGAACTTTACTAGCTTTAACCTAAAAGAAGAATTATCAAAGTATTCAGGTCTTCCTGTGTCACTTGAAAATGACAGTAATTGTGCTGCACTGGCTGAGATGAAACTAGGTGCAGGAAAAGAGTGTAGTGATATGTGTGTAATTACAATTGGTACTGGTATTGGCGGTGCAATTATACATAATAGAAAGCTATTTAGGGGTAGGAATTTTAAGGCTGGAGAGTTTGGCTTATGCCTTATAAAAAAAGAAAAAGTAAATGGTGAATACTTTTATGTTAACGCCCCTGCCACCTCTGACTTGGTAGAGAGAGTATCTAGGGCTCTTAATAAGGATATTGATGGAACTTATATATTTAATAATATGGATAATCAGCTTATCAGAGAAATCTATACAGATTGGCTTGAGGATATAGCTATTCTTGTTGGAAATACCGCTCTAAGCCTAGATTCTGAAAAAATATTAATAGGAGGGGGAATCTCGGCGCAGAAGGTTTTTATTAAGGATTTACGAGACAAGGTCTATAGCATATATGGGCATTTGAAAGATTATACAAAGATAGAAGCCTGTACTTTATTAAATCATGCAGGTAAAATTGGTGCTTTGATTGAATATTTCAATCGTTACGGGTCGGAGGAAGGTATATATGAAGGGAATTAAGATAGCAACTATTGGGGGAGGATCAAGCTATACCCCAGAGCTTATTGAAGGCTTTATTAAGAGGTATGATAAGCTTCCTGTTGAAGAATTATGGCTTGTAGATATTGAAGAGGGAAGGCATAAGCTTGAAATTGTCGGTGACCTAGCAAAGCGAATGGTTAAGAAAGCTGGCATACCCATGAAGATATATACAACTTTGGATAGAAGACAAGCCCTAAAAGATGCGGACTTTGTAACTACACAACTTCGAGTGGGTTTACTAGATGCTAGAATAAAGGATGAGAGAATCCCCTTAAGTTATGGTTTGTTAGGTCAGGAAACCAATGGGGCTGGAGGTCTTTTTAAAGGACTTCGAACTATACCAGTTATCTTAGATATATGCAAGGATATGGATGAGCTTTGTAAGGATGCCTGGTTGATTAATTTTACCAACCCGGTTGGAATGGTTATGGAGTCTATTAATAGGTATACTAGTCGTAAGAAAGCTGTGGGATTATGTAATCTTCCAATTGGCATGCATAAGGATATTGCAAGAATTCTTGACAGACCTATGGAGGAAGTTAATGTTACATTTAGCGGACTTAATCACATGGTATTTGTAACAGGAGTTTACCTAGACGGCAAGGATGTATTAGGCCAGGTAATGGATAAATGGGGAGTTCAAAGCGGTAAGAATGTCACAGGCTTGGAATGGGATAAAGGTTTTATTAAGGCTATGGGAGCAATACCTTGTTATTATCATAGGTATTATTACATGACTAAGGAATATATTGATGAAGGTATTGACTATTATAAGAAGAATGGTACAAGAGCAGAAGAAGTTAAAAAGATAGAAGATCAGTTATTTGCCTTGTATAAGGATGTTAGTTTATCAGAGAAGCCCCAGCAATTGGAGCAACGGGGAGGAGCCTATTATAGTGATGCTGCTTGTAATCTTATCTGCTCTCTATATAATGACAGCAAAGACATTCAAGTAGTTAATACAGTCAATAGAGGAGCTATTCCAGAACTTGAATATGACGAGATAGGAGAGCTTGGTTGTATTATTACAAAAGAAGGCCCAATTCCTATTGCTAACAGAATATTGCCTAAGGCTTCCCATGGCTTGATACAAGAGATTAAGTCATTTGAAATAGCTGCTTGTGAGGCGGCAGTAAGCGGTGATTATGATAAAGCATTACTTGCTATGATGATTAATCCCTTAGTCGGTTCACAAGACTTAGCTATTAAGATTCTTGATGATATGTTGGAAGCTCACAAAAAATATCTACCCAGGTTTAATAAATGGTTCTATCGTTAGTGTTGCACAGATTACTTGTATGCATATGAAGAGGATTAGGCATAATAGTGATATCGCAATCTCTGTTAAGAAGGAATATTGAGGTAATGGAATAGGAAGAGCAATGATGGAGCAGATGATAGATTTTGCTAACAATCATGACTTAATAATGATTTGATACTTATGGACTTGTATCTAGATAAATAGTCTAGATAAACTGATTTGTGATAATTTGAAAAATGAAGTAAGATTGTAGAAGCCAGATAATGGTTGTAACTGGAACGTTTTTGTAGTACAATTATAAGAAACATAACTTTTCAATGAATTAATAATGGTGTGAATTAATTACCAATCAAAGAAATAATCGTAATTTCAGCCTGATTTTAGGAAAAACATCCTAGATATATTAGTATTTTAGTTGTTATAGGAGGAGTAATACAATGATAGTTAAGTTAGAAAAAGAACATTTACCTGAGTGTTTAGATGTGATTCGTAAAAGTTTTTCAACTGAAGTAGAAAAGCTTGGACTAAATGAGCAAAATTGTCCGGATCATATTGGCTTTGCCAAGATGGAAAAGCTGGAATATCACTTGAACTGCGGTGTTCATATGTATGGCTTGTATGACAACAAACAGCTAATTGGTCATATTTCCTTATCAGAAAAAGAAAATGGTGTTTTTGATTTATATAATCTTTCGATACTTCCTGAACACAGAAATAATGGATATGGTACATTTATGCTTAATTTTGCTAAAGTGAAGGTTCGTGAAATGGGTGGTAAGAAAATTACGGTTGCTATTATAGAAAAAAATACAATCCTTAGAGATTGGTATAGGGTAAATGGATTTGTACAAAGAGGAACAAAAAGATATGAACATTTACCTTATCCTGTAAGGTATATGGAGTGGAAATCCTAGTTGTAAATCATGATATTTGTGGATTGAATTCTAAACTTATTAATTATAGAATAGATATTAAGTCCTGTGAAAGAACAGGGAATTATTATTGACATTATTATATTACATAAGGGAGGATAAAGACATGAGAGAATTTAAAGTGGCAGCAGTATTTAGTGATCATATGGTACTTCAGCGAAATAAAAACATTAAAGTATTTGGTTGGGGTAGAGAAAATTCCATTGTAACAGTTACATTTAGAGGAGTTACTGTAAAATCCAAGGTAAAGGATGGGCGGTGGCTTGCTGTTTTACCTCCCATGGATAGTGGAGTAGGATATGAGATGAGTATATCCTGTGATGATAAGGTTATTACATATGTAGATATTGCAGTTGGTGAGGTTTGGCTAGCAGGTGGACAGTCCAATATGGAGTTTGAGCTTCAGAACTGTATTGGTGGAGAAGAAGTATTAAAAAATGATGTTGATCCTCAGGTCAGATTCTATTATACTCCCAAAAATGCTTATAAGAATGAGGAATTTTATGAAATGGAGCAAAATTCTTCTTGGGAAGTGTTCGGAGATGAAGGAACTAAGGCTTGGTCAGCTGTGGGCTATTTTTTTGCTAAGAAACTTGCAAAAGAATTAGGTGTCACAGTTGGTATTATCGGATGCAATTGGGGTGGAACTTCTGCCAGTGCATGGACCAGTAGAGAAAGCTTGGAGGAAGATAAGCAGCTTAGTTCTTACCTTGAAGAATACGATAAGAATATGGCGGAGAAGACTTTGGAGGAGCAAGAAAAAGAGTACCAGGAGTATTTTGTATATCAAGAGGATTGGGGAAAGAGGGCTGCATTGTGTTTTGAAGAAAACCCTATGACAACATGGAATGAGATTGTAGAACGGTGTGGTGAAAATAAATTTCCAGGGCCAATCAATAGCTTCAGTCCATTTAGGCCAGCTGGGCTTTATCAATGTATGTTACAGCGTATTATGCCCTATACTCTTTCAGGGTTTATCTATTATCAAGGTGAAAGTGACGATCATAAGCCCCATCTATATCAAAAACTATTAACCCGCTTAATTCGTCAGTGGAGAGAGGACTGGGAGGATGATTTATTACCATTCTTATTCGTTCAGCTACCCATGCATCGTAATGAGGGGGATCCTGATTATAAGCATTGGTGCCTGATAAGAGAAGCCCAGATGAGAACTTTTCAAACGGTAAAAAACACGGGAATAGCAGTTATTCTAGACTGTGGAGAGTACAATGATATACACCCTAGGGATAAGGTTCCAGTAGGAGAGAGGCTAGCTTTACAGGCTCTTTGTAATGTTTATAAAAGAATTGGAGAAGATAAAGCTTTTGGCCCTATATATCGAAGCTTTGAATATAAGGATGGAGCAATAGAGTTGCATTTTGATTTTGCTGAGGATGGATTTGTTGTAGATGGTGATATAACAGGTTTTGAAATCGCAGGAGAAGATAAGCAGTACAAAGA
>JAAYNY010000181.1 GCA_012520635.1 Clostridiales bacterium
AGGCTCATGCTTTCTTACCCACAGAAGCTTAGGTGCTGTAAATCCAGTCAGTGCCATATTAGCTGTATAACTTGAAATCTTCTCACGACCTATTTCATTATTGAGATAATCACATTCTGCTTGAGTACGTCCATCGTTCCATAAAATAGCAGGGCGAATCACCTTATCATTCTCATCGAGAATTACCATACCATGCATCTGCCCACTAAAGCTGATACCGTCTATCTCATCTTTATTACAATCCTTGGTTAACTCCTTAATTCCGTCCACTAATGCACTGTACCAATCCTCTGGATTCTGCTCAGACCAACCTGGTTTTGGAAAATGCAAAGGATATTCCCTTGTAACTATACTTTTAATCTGTCCTGCTTCATCCATTAGTAATAACTTAACGGAGGATGTTCCTAAATCAACACCTATATACAACATCTGCGTATTACCCCTTTCATACTATGAAATAAAATTCTCTCATATTTTTCTCTTGTTAATTGATTAAACTATATCAAATTAAATATAACAATACCCCCTCACTCTGTCAAGACACAATCATACTTTGAAGCAAATAATGCCCTTTCCAAGAATCCCTTTTTATGATATCATGAAAAAGATATTAAGCCTATAAAGTAAAAAAGAGCTAAATGTAATACAAAAGCGAAACGAAAGGTGAAACATATGGTAACAGGCAGTAAAGAACTTATACGAGATATTAATACGCAATTGGTACTAGAGACTATTATTAATCAAGCCTCCATATCAAGAGCATCAACAGCAAAACATCTTGGACTGACTAAAGCAACTGTATCTGCTATTGTACAGGATTTAATAAATCGCAAAATAGTAATAGAGGTTGGAAGTGATGATACTAGCCTAGGCAGAAAACCTATACTACTTAGTTTAAATAAGAAAGCAGGTTATGTTATATCTATAGACCTAGGCGTTGACAATATAACTGCTCTTATATCTGATCTTGCAGGAGAAGATTGTAGCTTAAAGCAGATTCGTACCCCAAAAAGCACCCACAATATAGTTGATGAGATAATCAAATTAATTGAATCCATAAAAGCTCCTACGGATTCTCCTTATGGTCTAGTAGGAATTACCCTTGGTATTCATGGTGTAACCATAGACAAAAAGGTCTCCTTTGCACCTTACTATAATCTAACAGAATCAAATCTAGTAGAAGGACTAAGCCAGCATTTTGATGTACCTGTGTATATGGATAATGAAGCTAATCTATCAGCAATTGGCGAGAAAACCTTCCAATATGATTATTCCAATATTGCCAATATTAGTGTTCACTCAGGAATTGGTCTAGGCATTATTATTGATGGACAACTCTACACTGGCTATAGTGGCCGTGCTGGTGAGTTTGGCCATACAATTATTGAGATTGATGGTAGAAACTGCCCTTGCGGTAACCAAGGTTGCTTAGAGCAATATGTTTCTGAGCGAGTTTTATTGCAAGAGTTTTCAACATTAAAAGATATGGATGAAATGGATTTTAACACCTTTAAGAAATCGTACGAAGAAGAAGATCCTTCTTCTAAGGAAATAATGGATAGGTTCATAAAATATATGTCTGTGGGCATTAACAATATACTAAATGCATATAACCCAGAGATCGTTATTATTAATAGTTCATTTACCATTCATTTTCCCCATATTTTAAAAGAAATCGAAGATTCCCTAAAGAGTAAAATGAATAGCTATGTAGAAATAGTTCCTTCTGTTCTAGAGGATACTTCAATCTTACTGGGTGGTGCATGTGTGGCCATTAGGGAGTTCCTAGGGATTAATAATCTAAAATTAAATAATAAAAAATATCAATCTCCTTTTTAAATATGAGATTTGATGCATAAAAGGGCTGTCAAAGTAATTCCTTACTTGGACAGCCCTTAGACTTTAAAATTTATATCTATTTAGCTAGTAGCTTGATTATTTTCCTTAGCCTGTTCATTTTGCTTTTTTTCTTCCCTCTTCCTCTTAGTCATTATTCCGCCTATTCTCCCCGATTCTTTTGCAGTTAATGACTTCCACCCACTAGTAAGAACCTTATCAAGATATCCCAATTCACTGGCTATCTCATACTTCAATTCTTCTTCAGGTTTTAGGTTGTTTAAATCAATTTTCTTATCTGCTTTCTTTGCCATCCTGTTACACCCTTTCTTTTTACTTATCTAAAGTGTAACCATCTTACCAAAGAATATTCTAGCCATCAAAAATCAGCAAACTACAAAACAACAATCTCCTTGCCAAGATATAAAGAGTATATAATCATTTCCTTAACCTTTTTGCCTAATATCTGTTCTAGGGCTTTTTTATAGTAGATAAGTTGAGCCTTATATCTATCTATTAACTGGCACTCATCCTGAACTCTATCTGATTTATAATCAAGTAGTATAAGCTCTCCGTCCTCTTCAAAAAATACGTCTATTATACCTTGAACCAGTATAAGTTCTTCACTATCATTATCAGGATACACATCTTTGGCCGGCAAGCCTATAACAAATTGCTTTTCTTTATAGAGCTTCCCATTTTCCCAAGCCCTGCTTATCCGTTTTGCTACATTACTCTGGGTAAATGTATAAATGCTCTTAATATTAAGCCTTGCAATATCATCATTGCTTATATGTCCTTTATCCACCATGTCATCAAGGCAAGCCCTTAAGTCCTGCATACTATGAACCCTACTAGGCTTAAGAATTTCCAAGACCTTATGATATAAAGTTCCCCTATCAGTACCACTTATCTTGGTCTGTGTGCCTTTTATAAATTCAGGTACATACTGTTCATCACTAACTAGAAGGGTATTATCTGTAGCTTCAAGATCCTTTCCTTCATCATCTTCTCCATTAGCTACATCTTCAGCTACTACTACAGAAGATCCCATATCATCAGGATGATTTTCATAAAGTATCTCACTATCCTCATCATCAATAAACTGACCTAACTTCTTTAGTTCGGATACTGATAACTTTACTCTAAGCTTTGCATTATCTTCATATGGATATGTAAAGCCTAGTCTTTCCTTAATCTCCTTCTCAATACTTTCATCCCTAACTCCTGTGGCAATATTTTTCTTTATATCTTGATGATCTTGATTTAAAAATGCCTGTTTGCCCATCTCCTCGTAGATAATATCCTGTTTTCCTATTACTTTTATCTGCATAGTATCATCAAATCTGTTATTCATAGCAGGAAGTACAAGGTCTATATAACTTTTGGTAGACATAAGTTCAAAGAAAGAAAAGTCTTTCTTTAGATTCACATCTTCTAATTTCTTCAAATAACCTGTCATAATGAGCTTTTCTTTTGCTCTAGTCATAGCCACATAAAGAACCCTGATTTCTTCACCTAAATTATCAATTTGGTTTTTTTTCTGAATAAGTTTCTTAAGTAAGGTGGGAATCTTAGTTCTTTTCTCAACATCAATATAATCAGGACCAACGCCATAATCAACATCAAAAACTATACTTCTTCTTTGATCTTGCATATTAAATTGCTTACTTAAGCCCCCTACAAATACTATTGGAAACTCCAGTCCCTTACTTTTGTGAATACTCATGATTCTTACAATGTCTTCCTGCTCTCCAGATGTAGATGCTTCTCCAAAATCCACCTCATATTTGTGGAGTTTTTCAATAAAACGGATAAAATGAAAGAGTCCACTATAACTACCCTTCTCAAATCTAACTGCATGGGATATAAGCATGTCTATATTAGCCTTCCTACGATCTCCCCCAGGCATTGCCATGACAAAGTATCTATATCCGGTCATCTCAAGAACATTTTGTATGATCTCATGAATAGGTGTATATTTTACCATTCCACGGAGCTTATGAAGCTTATCCAAAAAATCATTAAGCTTAATCCTTAACTCTTCCTTATCTCCCTCCCTGGCATAGCTTTCAGAAGCAGAGTACATGGTGGCTTTATTATCCATTAGCCTTATAGAGGCCAGATCATCTGATGTAAGCCCTACCATAGGTGAATAAAGCACTCCTGCAAACGGAATGTCCTGCCTAGGGTTATCTATGATACGAAGCATATTTAGAATAGTCATTATCTCCACCGTTTGAAAATACCCAGTGCCTGTATCAGCATATGCAGGAATCCCCTCCTGCATAAGGGTATTTACAAAGACCTCTGACCAGCCGGACATGGTACGAAGAAGGATTACTATATCCTTAAGCTGTGCTGGTCTATGACCTAGTTTGTCCCTATCAAAAACCTTTAGTCCCTTATCTGGATCAATAAGCTCTTTAATTCTTCTTGCCACTGCCCTGGCTTCTAGTTCCTTTTTAGAATATTGGATTTGATCTTCGTCTTCAAAAGAGTTAATCTCCTCCTGAACTTCCTCTTCAAGATCATCTTCAGTTACAAGAATAAGTTCAACATCCTGGGATATTTTATCATAATCATCATCTGGCTCAGATTCATTAGCAGCTATTAGTTCTTCATATAATTCACCATATTTTAAAGAAGCAGCATCATCATATACAACACCACCTATAGCTTCTGTCATAATCTGTTCGAATATGGTATTAACAAAATCCAGTACCACTTTCCTACTTCTAAAGTTCTTATCAAGATCAATTCTCTGTGTGAGATTATCATTACCTTCATGATCTTTATCATTAGTTCCATATCTTTTATATTTATCAATGAATATCTCAGGCATAGCCAATCGAAACTTATATATACTCTGCTTAACATCCCCTACCATGAAGCGATTGTATCTACCATCACTTTCTCTTGAAATACTTTTTAATATAGTTTCTTGCACCAGATTACTATCCTGATATTCGTCAATAAGAATCTCATCAAACTGTTCACTAAGTTCTCTTGCTGCCTTGGTAGGGATTAACTCACCATCTTTTTCCTCTACCAAGATATTAAGTGCAAAATGCTCCAGGTCATTAAAGTCAATAAGATTCTTCTCTTCTTTCCTTAATGCAAATGAGTCCATAAAATCAAGTGTAAGCTCTGATAATATATTCATAACTAGACTTACAGACTTTAGATCATCAAGCATTTCCTCAGGGGACTGAAAGAAGAACTGGGCATTAAGTTCCTTAATCCCCTTCTTTACTTCATCCCTTAAAGCCTTTACCCTATCCTTCTTCTCCTGAGATACTTCCTCTTTCTTAGAAGAAAGTCTGGCATAGGATATTCCTGTGAAGGCAGAAGAATAACCTTCATAGCTTGTCTCTTCCTTAAGCTGTTCAAGTAATTGCCTATCAGAAAGTAGAGCAGGAAGATAGGCAGAAGGTCCATCAGCTTCATTACAGATTTCGAGTGCCTCTTTATTCTTTAATTCCAAGTCATCAAGAACTACAGACACATAGTTCAATAGTTCTTTCATCCACTGGGTCTTATTCATATCCTCTAGGGTCTGTAAATCGAAGGACTTCCTAATATTAGCCAACCAAGCCTTTGGCCAGGGATTACTCATAGCAAAACCATATAATGAAAGTATCAATTCTTCCACCGGAAGATCTGATTTTGATCTGGAATAAGACTCAATCAGCATATGAAATTCTTCTTCTCCCTCTTCATACCATTTCTCTAGGACATCCGATATAATATCTGATTTCATCAAGGTAATTTCTGATTCATCAGCTATCTTAAATGAGGGGTCAAGGTCAATTATATGAAAATAATTGCG
>JAAYNY010000182.1 GCA_012520635.1 Clostridiales bacterium
GGCACGTTTCTTCCCTCCTTAACAATACTTAACGAAACAAACTTTCGTCAGTTTAATTAATTCCTAGGTACTCACAAATGAAAGATCCTTGCTTTCCTTGATTGTGTCCGTGCTCAGTTTAATTCATTTCCTATATATGAAATGTTACCACTCCATCTCAATTCGTAGCCCACAGAAAATACAAATCAAAAGGATAAAAAATTAATCCGGCACTTAACTTCATTTTAAGTTGCTTCATATAATTGCAACTTGCATCTAGGTTATATTACTTTTTAGCGTCTTTTGGTCTCTTTGCACCGTACTTAGAACGTGCCTGTTTTCTGTTGGCTACGCCTGCAGTATCAAGTGTACCTCTGACAACATGGTATCTGGTACCAGGTAAGTCTTTTACCCTACCACCTCTAATAAGAACAACACTATGCTCCTGAAGGTTATGACCCTCACCTGGAATATAGCTTGTTACTTCAATACCATTGGACAGACGAACCCTGGCAATTTTACGAAGAGCTGAGTTTGGCTTCTTCGGAGTTGCAGTTCTTACAGCAGTACATACACCTCTTTTTTGTGGTGAAGATACATCCGTAGTTCTCTTGTTCAATGAGTTAAAACTTTTTTGTAAAGCTGGAGAATTGGATTTGTACTGAACAGTCTTTCTGCCCTTTCTAACTAGCTGGTTAAAAGTAGGCATTAATTTTTCACCTCCTATAATATATATAACAAAAGTTCTGTGGTTTTGTCTGCGTATTGCACAATATAAGCTTAAGCAAATTACGCACAAAAAATACATTGCATGCAAAATTGCATACTAGATGATTATACGGGGTAACATTTAAATTGTCAAGAAAAATTTTTACAAATTAAAGCATTCCTACTAATAGATTAGGAAGCATCATAGCTACTGCAGCGGCATATAAAGCATCAAGCCATACCACCGAACCTAATGCTCCAATATAAACCAAAATAATGAAAGGTGCCACAAGGACTTTGGTTATTATGCCCACATTTGTATTCTTTAATATATGTTCAACCATATTTTTTGCATCCCCTGTACTAGGAAATGCATGCATCAGTATGGAGAAGCCTGCCCATAAAGTCACCCAGTCTAGTATATTTGCAATTCCACCAAAGGCAAAGAAGCCAATGGAGGCAGGTAGTATTACCAATATGCCAAGCAAGGTATTTATTACGAAAGGCCCCATGGCAATCATAAAAACTTTACCTGGATCCTCAGTTTGTTCATGTATAACGTAACCACAGGGGTCGTCTATTTGAAAATACTTCACCTCTATTACCCTAACACCACACAGATAACAAAAAATCTGATGAGCTAGTTCATGTACAATAACCCCTGGAAAGGTTACAATAGCTATAACAATACCTGGAATCACCATATCCTTCACCTATCCTTCCACATAATATTCTTCTAAACTTATGTCACCATCTAAAAGTAGCTGTGTATCTTCATCTATATTTCCCTGGTTCTCATTTATCTCTTTCATTATTAAATCAGCCTCACCGGTCTTTCCATTAAAATGTAGGGCAATCATATATGTCTCTCGTACATACATTCCATCCCCATAGGAATCATATGCCAACTGAGCATTGATAAGTCCCTCTTCCAACTTTCCTTCAAGCATATCCAGTATGGCTAATGCACGTAAAGCACCAGAATCTTTTCTATCCTTACCCAAGGCTTTATTGGTATATTTTCTAGCTTTTTTATAGTCTCCAGCCCTTCGACAAAATACTCCCAGCTGGACACATACATCATAGCAGTTGGGATCCAAATCATAACACTTCTCCAAATATTCTACAGCCTTCTCTACATCCTCTTCGAACATAGCTAGATAATAACAAACAATAGATTGGTCTAAATCCTCTTCATCAAGTAAACCCTTAAGCTTTTCACATATAATATCCCCATACTCACTATCAGACATCTGATCATCTGACAACTCCTCAAAGATAATATCAATACTATCTAGGGTATGGTAATATTGGTCTAACTTGTCCACATAATTTTCCACCAAATTATAATTATGATCATATAAGTTCTTTCCTACGATATATGTATTGATAATATATGCCGCACTATCATAAAACCCATTCTCCATGCACTTTTTTGTGGTCAACATTATGATGGGCAGGGAACTGGGATACTTTTCTGTAATTTCAAATAAATCATTTAAGGTTTCATAGGTATCTCCATTCTCTATTCGCATTTCTGCTGTCTTATATACTTTGTAGTCTTTAAACACTCCGGGAAACCTTATCAGCCCCACCACACTAAGGGCTAATATAGCAAGTAGAAACAAAATTACCGGAACAGGAATCTTCAGTCCTATGTCCCTATCCTGATACAAACCCTCCCCAAACTCTTTCTCAGTTTCTTCATTGTTATTAAATTCTTCATCGTTCTCCCTATTATACATTTGCATCTCCTTATAATACATAAAATTTTAAATTATAACAATTTTAACCTATATTTTACCACCTTTCCTAAATAAAGGCTAGTAAATGTTAGCATCTAATACTAATGTCCTATATAAATCTATAATTTGCTCTGTAAAAACAGGTATTATGGCAATTATCATAATACCTGTTTAAATTTACTTATTTCCTTATGGACAAGCCTGTGTTATAATATATGCTAATGTAATTTTCTAAGTTCTAAGGATGGAGGTACATCTATGAAAGAACAAACTGTCCAAGAAGTCTTTAAGGAGAAGTTTAGCGAGATACTTACTATGGCCAAAAAACAAAAAGGTGTCATTGAGGAAAACGAGATAAATGCCCTTATTGATGAATTAGGCCTTGATACTAAGCAAATTGACAAGGTATATGAGAATCTTGAAACTCATAACATTGTAATATTAGGCTCTCCTGAAGATGAGGATGAACAAGATGATGATTTACTGTTAGAAACTGAGGATGATGAAGATAAGGAAGATGATATAATTTCCCCAAAAAGAGCTCCTATCGTATCCTCTAGTACAAAAACAGATGATCCTGTACACCTATATTTAAAAGAGATTGGCAACTATCCTCTACTTACCATGGACGAAGAAGTAGAACTTGCTAAACGTATCGAAGAAGGAGACGAATCTGCAAAAAGAATACTGGCAGAGTCAAACCTTCGCTTAGTAGTTAGTATTGCTAAGCGCTATGTTGGGAGGGGCTTATCATTTTTAGATCTAATACAAGAAGGCAATCTTGGCCTTATTAAAGCTGTAGATAAATTTGATTACACTAAAGGTTTTAAGTTTAGCACTTATGCCACATGGTGGATTAGACAAGCAATTACAAGATCCATAGCTGACCAAAGCCGTACAATAAGAATTCCTGTTCACATGTCAGAAATTATTAATAAGACTTACCGTGTATCTAGGAACTTACTTCAAGAACTAGGTAGAGAACCTACAGATCAAGAGATTGCTGATGAGATGGATATGCCTGTTGAAAAGGTAAGGGAAGTTTTAAAGATTTCTGCAGATCCTATATCTCTAGACATCCCTATTGGCGAAGAAGAAGATAGTCATCTTGGGGACTTTATTAAGGATGAGAATATCGTAGGACCTGAGGATGCAGCATCTTACTCCATGCTCCGTGATCAAATAATCAAATTATTAGATACCTTAACCGAACGGGAACAAAGAGTATTAATACTTAGATTTGGTTTGGAAGATGGAAGAACAAGAACTCTAGAGGAAGTAGGTAAAGAATTCAATGTGACTCGTGAAAGAATACGACAGATTGAAGCTAAGGCACTGAGAAAGTTAAGACATCCTAGCCGTTCAAAACATCTTAAAGGTTATGAAACATTTTGATAACAAATTACAAATATTTATATAGAGAGGACTGCTTTAATGAAGAGAATCCTTTTAATTGTTATTCGAAGCTTATTTAACTTACCTTTCTGGTTTATAAGATTACTTCAGCTTAGCAATGTAGAAAAATACGACGCACAAACTAGATATGGCTTTCTACACAAAATAGTTCCAACTATTGTAAAAAGGGGCAGAATTAAGATAGAGGCAACGGGACTTGAGAACCTCCCCACAGAAGATGGGTATGTGTTATTTCCCAATCATCAAGGATTATTTGATTCTCTTGCAATTATTCAGACCCACAAAAGGCCACTAGTTACGGTTATGAAAAAAGAAATCAAAGACACCATTCTTTTAAAACAAGTTATTGCTCTATTGCAAGCTGAGGTCATCGACAGAGATGATATAAGACAATCAATGGAAGTTATTATGAACATGACCCGCCGAGTAAAAACAGGTGAAAATTTTCTTATATTTGCAGAAGGAACAAGATCTAAGCAAGGAAATTCTCTACTTGATTTTAAAGGCGGTAGCTTTAAGAGTGCCATGAAGGCCAAATCTCCCATTGTGCCTGTAGCTTTGATTGATTCCTACAAAGCTTTTGATACCGGTAATATACGGAAACTAACTGTACAGATTCATTACTTAAAGCCCTTATATTACCAGGATTACAAAGATATGAAATCCACGGAGATTGCTGCAACTGTGGCCAGACTCATCACTGAGAAAATTCAAAAGGAAACTAAGTCCACAAATTTATCTTAATATGATAATCTTTCTCTAATAATAAATATAGTATATAACTACTGGTAAATGTATATAATATTACCATATTTGTCCTTCACAAGTGATGAAATTAAACCATACTATTGGAAGGTGAACTATGAAAACAAAAAGAACCTTATTTTCCATAGTAGTGTCTTTTTCTGTGTTTTGGCTATCTATGATTTTAGATTTTAACATTAATGCTTATGAAAATAACATTAAGCACCAAGAGAAAAATACTCACATACAAGCTGATAATTCAAGTTTAGAAGAGTCTGATAATCATGACTTAATGGACTATAATTATCATTACGGTGCTGTAGCAACCATTAACGAAAAGCTTTATTCTTACAGAATTAATCACACTGATAAGCAAACAGATCAAGATACTAACGACACTACTACTACAGAAGATGATGCATTATCTATGGATGAAGAAGATTCTATATCTAAAACTGATACAACTGATATAATTGATACAACTGA